>CAXXOQ010000143.1:0-74612 GCA_963664185.2 Caldilineaceae bacterium
ATGGGAGAAATGGCACCGTGCAGGACATGATACAGACCGCGGTATTCCCCGATGCGTTCAATCACAGGCACATGGTGTGGTTCCTCTACCACGCAGATCTGTGTGTGGTCCCGCGTCTCGGACTGGCAGAGGGCACAAGGCTGGCCTTCACTGAAATTGAAACAGATCCGGCACAGTACGGTATCCGCGTGCAGGCGGCCCAGAGCTTCGCTCAGGGTCAGGGCGAGGGCCTCGGGTTTGCGCAACAGGAAATAGGTCAAGCGCTGTGCACTTTTGGGCCCAATACCCGGCAACTGCGAGAGCGCGTGAATAACGTTGCCTAACGACTTTGGCTGGGCGTCCATCATGCTGGCCGTCCTGACTGTGTCATCCTATCCCAGCAACCCGGGTGGCAGATTCAGGCCCCGGGTCAGTTCATCCATCTGGCTTTCCTGGCTGTTCTGCACCTGGGTCAGGAAATCGTTCACGGCAGCCAGGATCATGTCCTGCACCATCTCGGCATCTTCGGGGTCCAGGATTTCCGGATTGATTTCCACATGTGTCAGCAGTCCCTGGCCGGTCCCGCCAACCTTTACCATGCCCCCGCCGGCAGAGGCCTCGTATTCCTTGGCACTGGCCTCTTCCGCCATCTGGCTTTGCATCTGCTGCATCTGTTCCATCTGTTTCATCAGCGCCTGCTGGTTGCCGGGCATACTCGGCATACCCGGCAAGCCGGGTGACGCGCCGCGGCGCACACTTTTCTTTCTGCGGGTTTTGCGGGGCATACCATCACTCCTGGCGTTGTGTTTGGGCTTTCATTTGGGCCAATGTGGCATCCAGTTCCTGTGGTGGCAGCCGTGTGGCCCCCATGTCTCTTATGAGATATTCCTCTACGTCGCCCTGGGGATTGGAAGCCTTGGGCGGTGCAATTTCCTGTTCCACTTGCAGTCGCAATTTTACCGGCATGCCCAAATAACTTTCAAAGCGTTCGGCCCATCCGCTCTGTCTGGGATTTGAGCTTGCCTACCGCCTGACGGTCACGGAGAAAGATATATACGGTCCGGTCAATGACACGCAAACCTGCCATGCCACCTTTGCCCGTCAGCAGTTCGGCAGCGGTTCTGTCCACTTGGCGTCCAATGAGCCCCAGCAAATCCCTCCAGTTGGCCCGCAGCTTGTTCAGGTGTGCTTCCTCTTCGGCCGACTTCGCCACAGAGGCCTCCGGCACACGTGGCAATCCCGGTGCTTTCTGGCCTGCTGGTGCCTTCGCTCTGGGTGGTTCCGGCTGCCGCTCCCGTGAAGCCGGTGGGGAAGTCTTGGGTACAGATTGCGGTTTGGGCGGTGATTTCCGTAATGGCTCGTTGCGGGACGGTGCCGGCGCCACCGGTGCGGCCGGGGTCATGGGACCATCCATAGCCCGGATCAGGGCCAGTTCGATCAGGATTTGGGGATGCTGGGCCTGGCTCAAGTCCTTCAGGGTATCCATGCAGACGGACAGAGCATGGAGAAGCCGGATCTCATCCCACGCCTGGGACCAGGCAACAATATGCCGTTTCTGTTCCGGCGATACGTCCCCCACGGCCTCTTCATCTCCGGAGACCCTGTACCGGAATACATAGCGCAACTGGTATGTGACCTGCTGCAGAAATTCGGTCAGGTTGCTCCCCTGATCTGCCACGGTCTGGAGCACCTGGAGGCCCTCCGCCTTTTGCCGGGAGACCAGACAGTCCATCAGATCATTGACCGCACGGATATCCGACAGCCCCAGGATGGACTGCACCTGGGCCAGCGAAACCTGATCCCGGCCGTAGCTGACCACCTGATCCAGCAGACTGATGGCGTCGCGCATGCAGCCCTGGGCACTTTCCGCAATCATGGTCAGGGCGGTGGGCTCAATAGCGCAGTGTTCTTCCTGCGCAATATGGGCCAGGTGCGCTTCAATGTCCCGGGATCGGATGCGGCGGAAATCAAACCGCTGGCAACGGCTGATCACCGTAGCCGGTATGCGGTGGATTTCCGTAGTCGCCAGAATGAAGTAAACGTGGGCTGGCGGTTCTTCCAGGGTCTTGAGCAGGGCATTGAAGGCACTGGTGCTGAGCATATGCACCTCATCGACAATATAGACCTTGCAATTGCCTTCGGTGGGACTGAAATTGACCGCCGAACGCAATTCCCGGATATCATCGACACCGTTGTTGCTGGCCGCGTCAATCTCGATCAGATCCAGATACCGCCCTTCCTCAATGGCCGTGCAGGCGGTGCATTTGCTGCAGGGCACCACGCCGGCTTCCCCGGTACAGTTCAGGGCCTTGGCCAACAGACGGGCGGAGCTCGTCTTGCCGGTACCCCGCGGGCCGTTGAAGAGATAGGCATGCGCCAGCCGATTCGTGCGCAGGGCGTTTTCCAGGGTCTGCACCACATGCGGTTGCCCCACCAGTTCGCTGAAGGTGCGACTGCGCCACTTGCGGTATAATGCTTGCGTCATGATCTCAGGTCACACGCACCCATTGACGCGTGGGTTTTGCATGGCTATACGTAATCCTGTCACATGCCCCGGTGTGCAGCCCCCTGCATAACGGGCATACCTGTCTTGCATGGTACATCCGAAATGACGATCTCCCGGAAACAGCTTGTCGTACTGATCTTTGGCGGACTGGCCCTGCTGGCTGTGATCAGCCTGATGGTGATCACCCAGCAGGCCGACCCTGTACAAGCCGCAGGCCAGGATGCGCTGTCGGATACGGAGGATTCGACCTCGCTTTCGGGCGGCAACGAATGCTATTGTACGTATGACAATGCCACCGCTACGGCCACCCCAGTCCCCGCTACCGAACCCTAGCGCGGGTCGCTGGGTCCATGCGGATGTCACATCCTTCATGTGATGGATCCTATCATGGACCCGCCATCCCCTTAGCCATAGACACTCACCTTGTCGGTATCGCCCGCAGGCCCGGCAGCCAGGGCCTCGGCGATGCCCTGCAGGGCCATGTCCACATCGGCCGCGGACACATCATTGTGCAGGACCGCCCGCATGTTGCTGTGGTCAATGGGATTCATCAGGATCTGCCGTTCCTGCAGGGCGGCAGCCAGCTGCAGGGGGGACATGGCGTCCGACACTACGCGGAAATACACGATATTGGTGGTAATGGCCTCGGCATCAATTTCAATGTCCGGCATCGCGGCCAGACCCTGGGCCAGACGCTGGGCATGGGCGTGATCGTCGGCCAGACGCTCGATCATGTCGGTCAGGCTGACGATCCCCGCCGCGGCGAGGATCCCGGCCTGCCGCATGCCGCCGCCCAGGACCTTGCGCATGCGCCGGACCCGGTGGATGAAGGCGGCGGAACCGGCCACCACTGACCCTACAGGGGCCGCCAGCCCCTTGCTGAGACAACAACTGACACTGTCCGCCCGGGCCACCAGTTCCGCGGGGGCCCGGTTGAGTGCCACCGCCGCGTTCCACAGACGGGCGCCATCCACATGCAGGGCCAGACCATGTTCCGTGGCCAGGTCCGCTACCGCCTCCACGTAGCTGGGAGGCAGGGGGGCGCCCCCGCACCGATTGTGGGTGTTCTCCAGGCAAATCAGGCGGGTGACAGGAAAGTGGGAATCGTCGCCGCGGATGGCCAGTTTCATCTGGTCCAGATCCAGGGTGCCATCGGGCAGATTGGGCAAGGGATGGGGCTGGATGCCGCCCAGGGCCGCGGCGCCGCCCTGCTCATACAGAAATATGTGGGCCCGATCGCCCACAATCAGTTCGTCACCCCGTCCGCAATGCGCCATGACACTTGCCAGATTGCCCATGGTCCCGCTGGACACGAGCACAGCCGCTTCCTTGCCCAGAATCTCGGCCGCCATCGCCTCCAGGCGGTTGACGGAAGGATCCTCGCCATAGACATCATCGCCCAGATCCGCTTCCGCCATCGCGGTACGCATGGCAGGTGTCGGCAGGGTTACGGTATCGGAACGCAAATCGATAGCTTGGGTCATGTCAGTTCCTTCTTGGTCGAATGCAGGATTGTACTTACCGGCTCAGGCTCCCCTTGGTACTGGGAATACCGGACCGCCGCGGGTCCCGCTGCGCAGCACTGTCAAGGGCGCGGGCCAGAGCCTTGAAAAGCGCTTCCGCCTTGTGGTGATCGTTGTGCCCGTACAGAACTTCCGCATGCAGATTCATGGCCGCATGGAAAGCCAGGGATTCCAGGAGGTGACCGATCAGATCGGTACCCAGCTGGCCCAGCCGGTCCGTGCGGAAATCCGCCTTGCAGACACAGTAGGGACGGCCGGACAGATCCACCACTACCCGCGCCAGGGTCTCATCCATCGGCACGTAGCAGTGCGCGGTACGGACAATCCCCTCTTTGGTGCCCAGGCACTGGGCCAGGGCCTGGCCCAGGCAGATCATGACGTCTTCGGCCGAATGATGTTCATCCACTTCCAGATCGCCCTGGCAGGTCACTTCCAGATCGAACAGTCCGTGATGGGCCCACAGCGTGAGCATGTGATCCAGAAAGCCAATGCCGGTCTGAATCCGGGAAGTTCCCTGACCATCCAGGTCCAGAGTAACCTGCACATCGGTCTCGCGGGTGGTGCGGTGTATCGTGGCCCGCCGTTCCGGCAGGAAACGGCTCTTTTCCCGGGTTGCTTCGGGCTGGACACCACCACTACCACTCATATTGCCCTCGCCATAGCATTCCGTGTTAGTGTCATGTTCCGTGATCCATCTGGTGCAGCACGGCCATCAGCCGTTCCAGCTGTTCTTCCCGACCGACCGAGATCCGGATGCAATCTTCCAGCCCCGGCTTGTTGTAGTAGCGCACCAGGATGCCCTGTGCCCGCAACTGTGACCAGACGCTGTGGGCATCCCGTCCGGTCACTTGGCAAAGCAGGAAATTGCCGGCTGAGGCATAGGGTTGCAGGAAGGAAACAGAGCCCAGGGACTGGTACAGTGTATCCCGGTTGCGGCGAATGCGTTGTACCACCTGCGCCACTTCCTCCCTGTGCTGCAGACTGGCCAAGCCGGCGACCATGGCCGCCACATTGACATTGTACGGCTGCTTGAATTTCCAGAACATGGGCATCAGCCACGCGGGAAACGCGCCATATCCCAGGCGCAGACCGGCAATGCCCAAGGCCTTGCTGAACGTCCGCAACACAATCAGGTTGTCATGCGCCAGCACCCAGTCCATGCGCGAGGCCTGATGGGCGAAATCGACATAGGCCTCATCCAGGACCACCATGACGGGCAGTGCCAGCAGGCGTGTCAGCTCGGCATCCGCCAGCCAGGTCCCGGTGGGATTGTTGGGGGACGTGGCAAACACCATTTTGATACGGCCCGGCTCTTTCCGCTGTGATGCCCGCACCGCCTGTTCCACGGCCGCCACATCCACGGCAAAATCCTTCCGCCGCCAGACCGGGCAAACCGCAGCCCCTGTCAACTGGGCATCAAAACTGTACATGCCGAACGTAGGGGGCAGATCGATGATGGCGTCACCCGCCGTCAGGAACATGCGGCAAAGGTAATCCAGCAGTTCGTCGGCACCGCTGCCTACTACGATGTTGGCCGCCGGCACCTGGCTGTCCCGGCTGATGGCCTCGCGCAGGGCTGTCTGCTGGGGATCGGGATAAATGTGGTAGTAGGGATACTCGGCCAGCGCGTCGAGAATTACCGGCAGGGGACCGTAGGGATTCTCATTGGCATCCAGTTTCACGATCTGCCCGGGCGTGCGTCCCAGACTCCGGGTAAGCACCTCGAAGGGCTGGATTGGCACATACTCCTCCAGATCCGTGACCAGGGGATTGAGCAGTTGGGCAGGATGTCGTTTTGTCATGTTGCTGCCGGTGCGTGCGCGTTCCGTCAGGCGGGTGCCGGTGGAGGGGATGGATCCAGTCTTGTGGTTACGGCCTGGGCATGCGCATCCAGGCCTTCCGCCTGGGCCAGACGCACCGCCGCCGGTCCAATGTGGTCCACTACTGCATGATTCAGGCCAAACAGGCTCACAATGCGCACGAAATCCAGTACGTTGAGCGCACTGCTGAAACGGGCCGTGCCGTTGGTCGGCATTACATGGCTGGGTCCCGCCACGTAATCCCCCAGCACCTCAAAGCTGTCATGGCCCAGAAACACGCCCCCGGCATTGCGGATGCGTCCCACCCAAGTCCAGGGATCCGATACCATCAGGCAGAGGTGTTCCGGCGCATACTGGTTGGCCAGACCTACGGCTTCCTCCAGGGAGGCGGTTACGACAATCCCGCTGCCCCGTTCCAGGGAGCCACGGATGATCGCGCGCCGGGGCAGGGAGGGCAGATACTGCACTACGCGCTGCTGCACCTGTTCCGCCAGTCTGCGACTGGGCGTGAGCAGGATGGCACTGGCCAGGACATCATGTTCCGCCTGGCCCAGCAGATCGATGGCCACCGTGTCCGGATCCGCCGCGGCGTCCGCCAGAATCATGGTTTCGGTGGGTCCCGGCAAGCCATCAATGCCCACCTGGCCAAACAGCTGTTTCTTGGCCAGTGTCGTGAACAGGCCCCCCGGTCCACAGATCTTGTCTACCGGCGGTACCGATTCCGTGCCATAGGCCAGGGCCCCAATGGCCTGGGCGCCACCCGACACATACACGGTCTCCAAGCCCACGACATGGGCGGCCGCCAGAATGATTTCGTGGGGCATGCCGGTCTCTGCCTGCGGGGGGGTAATCAGGGTGATGGATGGCACACGGGCCACCTGGGCCGGAATCACGGTCATGAGCAGTGTGCTGGGCAACGGCGCCGATCCCCCGGGGCAGTAGATCCCCACCCGGTCCACCGGCTGTACCAGTTGCCCCAGGAAACCCTCGGGCGAGGAATCGAGCCAACTGGCCTGGGGCTGTTTCTCGTGGAAGCGGCGGATACGCTGGGCGGCCATCTGCAGGGCTCCGGCCAAAGCGGGGGACAGGCGTTCATACGCGCGGGTCAATTGGTCGGCCTCCAGCGCCAGATCCGCCGGGCGGCAATGATCGAGCCGGGCTCCCCAATCCCTCAAAGCCTGGTCGCCCCGCTGTCGCACATCCTGGAGAATCTCCCGGGTCGCCTCCTCGGCCGAAACCGGTCGCCCGAAAATCTCCTGCAGGTGGGACAGCAGTTCCACCGGCGGTTCGATCTCCGCAAAGGGTGTGCGCAACAGGATGGATGCCTGTGCCTCACTCTTTTCCAGTATGCGCATACAATCCGAACCTCAACACCAACAGGCACGATCCCCGAAACGGGATTATAAGGTGCTGGCAGCCACTTGCCATGAAAACAGGCCGGGGTACGTGACCGCCGCCGGCCTGCGGGAGTCCGGGACTGGCCCTGCCGGCACCATCGTCAGGCTCCCGTGACCATGCTGCCCCAGCCGGAAGTCGCCGCAGGCGGACAGAGCTGAAACGGATGAAATGTGACTTCGTGTGCCTGCAACCGCCCGTCACGGTACGTGAACTTGCCGGAGAAAAAGCGGCCCTGGTCAATCCACGGCAGAAAGATGCGATCGCCTTCCCAGAGATTCAGGTCCAGGACGGCCTGATCCTCTATCCACTGCAGAGTCCCTTCGGGCGAATCAATCAGCGTACCCGTGAACTCATGGGCCGTATAGACAAAGACAAACCAGTCATCGACTTCGTCAAAGCTGGGGAACGTCAGGATCCCATGCAGCACCGGATGGCATATGTCCAGACCGCTTTCTTCCCGTACCTCACGCACCACGCACTCTTCCGGGGACTCGCCCAATTCCACCTTGCCCCCCAAACCATTCCATTTTCCTTCATGAAAGTCGTTGTCTTTCTTGACGCGGTGCAGCATCAGGGTCCGGCCGGCCTGCCGCACATAACAGAGGGTACCAAGTTTCATGGCCAGTGTTCCCCAAACCTCGTCGTGCCGGCAGTTCAGTAAGCCAGCAGATCCCGGGCTGCGGCCAGAATCTTGGCGGTGCCGGGGCGGTAGGCATCTTCCAGGGGTGGACTGAAGGGCACAGGTACGTCCAGGCCGCCCAGCCGCTGCACGGGGGCATCCAGATACTCAAAGGCCTGTTCGGCGATCAGGGCCGCCACCTCAGCGCCCACCCCCATCAGGCGATTGGCGGAATGCACGATGAGAACCTTCCCCGTACGCCTTGCCGTGGCCAGGATCCGGTCCGTGTCCAGGGGCTTGATGGTGCGGAGGTCAAGCACATCCACCGTTACGCCTTCCGTTTCCAGCTGGTCAGCCGCCCGCAGGGCTTCCTGCAGTTGGGCGCCATAGGTGATCACGGAAATGTCATCCCCGGCCCGTATCCGGTGCGCTTCGCCGATGGGGATCAGGTATTCCCCTGCCGGCACCGGGCCCTTGAGGGAGCGGTAAAGGGTCTTGTTCTCAAAGTAGACCACCGGATTGTTGTCCCGGATGGCCGCCACCAGCAGGCCCTTGGCATCCGCCGGGGTGCCCGGACAGATCACCTTGAGCCCGGGCACATGGGCAAACCAGGCTTCGGGATTCTGGCTGTGAAAGGGCCCCGAACGGGTGCCGCCATCGGCCGGGGCCCGGATCGTCCAGGGCACCGCTGCCTGCCAGATGTAATGGGTCGTGGCCGCGTATTGCACGATCGCATCGAAAGCCGTGGTAATGAAGTCGGCAAACTGCACTTCAATGACGGGCCGCAACCCCATCATCGCCATGCCCGTCGCCATACCCGTAAAGCCCAGTTCGGACATGGGCGTGTTCATGACACGGCGATCACCGTACTTGGCGGCCAATCCCTGCGTGACATTGAAAGCGCCGCCGAACTCGCCGCCGACATCCTCGCCCAGGATGAAGACATTCGTATCCCGTGCCATCTCCTGATCCAGGGCTTCGGTAATCGCCTGGAGATAGGTCAGGGATCGGCTGTCTGTTGCCACATGGGTGGGATTCTGTACCGGGGTCCGCGTTGCCGTGTCCAACATAGGCGTATGTCAGTCTGCGTAGATTCCGTCCAGCACGGTTCCGGGATCGGGGAACGGACTCTGTTCCGCTTCCGCAAACGCTTCCTGGATTTCCGTATCCACTTCTGCTTCCAGTGCAACCAACTGGTGTGTATCCACCATGGCCTGATGGAGCAGGCGCTCCCGAAAGGCCCGCACGGGATCCCGGGCTTCCCACTCCGCCAGCAAGGCGGCGGGCACATATTCGGCACTGTCATGGATGGCATGGCCCAGCATGCGCATGGTCCGGGCTTCAATCAGGCCCGGCCCTCCGCCCTGCCGTGCCCGTTCCAGCATGCTGCAGGCCGCGTTGTATACACTCTCCACATCGTTGCCATCCACCACGGTCGCGGGTATGGCATACGCCTTGGCCTTGTCCACCAGTTCCGGCACAGCCGTGTGCTCCGTGGCCGGGGTGGAATAGGCATACTGGTTGTTTTCCAGAATGACTACCAGGGGGGCTTGATACAACGATGCCATGTTCAGGCATTCGTGAAAGACCCCGGCCGTCGATCCCCCGTCTCCGCACACCGTCAGGGCCGCTTGCGGCTGATTGCGATACCGGAAGCTCATGGCGGCACCCAGCGCCGGCGGCAGGGACTGGGGTATATGGCTGATAAAGCCGATCAGATTGAGGCGCAGATCCCCGTTGCCGTGCAGATTGGCATCCCGCCCCCGGGTCGTGCCATTGGCCCGTCCCAGCAGATTCGCGTAGATCTGCCGGGGTGGCAGGCCCCGCAACAGATACATCCCTACATTGCGGTGCATCGGCGCCACCGCA
The DNA here is from genome assembly GCA_963664185.2 of Caldilineaceae bacterium. Taxonomy (GTDB): domain Bacteria; phylum Chloroflexota; class Anaerolineae; order Caldilineales; family Caldilineaceae; genus Bin34. The sequence goes on from CAXXOQ010000143.1 coordinate 9,715, forward strand.
TCGTCCTTCTGCAGGGAAAAGCCGGCGCCAATACTTACCGCTTCATGGCCCCGTGCACTGAAACAGGTACCCAGGCCCCGTCCCTGTTTCCACATGGAAACCATGGTTTCATCAAAGCGGCGGGTCAGATACATCCACCGATAGACTTCGATTTTCTGGGCACAGGAAAGGAGCGCGAAGGGGGCAGTCATGGAGCAGGGTTACATCGGGCCAAACGCGACAGGATCTCGGCCACGGTCTCCTCAAGCGTGAAATCGGTTGTATCTATGATATCAGCATTTGCCGCAGGCACGGAGGGTGCCACAGCTCGTGTGGCATCCTGGTGATCCCGGTTCTGCATGTCTTCCCGCACCGTGGCCAGGGGCGTGGGTTTGCCCTGTTCCGCCAGCTCTCGATACCTGCGGCGGGCACGGACATCCAGGTCAGCATCAAGGAAGAACTTGCAGCCAGCGTCGGGAAACACGACCGTGCCGATATCCCGTCCAATGATGACCACCCCGCCGTCGGGCTGGGAATTCTCCAGATGGTCCAGTCCAATTTCCCGCATCTGTATCGTAAGTGCATGGCGCACGCCGGGATTTGCCGACACCGTGGGCAGCAGTTGATCCACTTCGGGACTCCTCAGATTCCAGGTCACATCCTGGCCACCCATCCTGACGGTGGTCGTCCGTCCATCTGCGATTTCATGCACGGCAGGGGGACGCAATTGTACCTGCAGGGCTTCCGCGGTCTCGTTCATCCTGGTGGAGGAAATGGGAGAACCATCCTGCAACAGTGCCCAGCATACGGCCCGAAACAGGATGCCGGTGTCAAAGAACAGATAGCCCAACGCATGGGCCACCCGAAAACCGACGGAGGACTTGCCGGAGGCTGAGGCCCCGTCAATGGCAATACAACGGGAAAACATAACCATGTCGTGTCGGTCTGCGACCTGTCTGGGCATCAAGCCTCACCGGAGAAACGGGATCGACTTCTGTCACCCAGCGCAGGTCCCAATGGCTGCGGTCGTCCCTGACTGGCTTGTGGCATTTCTGGTACACACCTTTTCCCGTTCCCGATTCCCCAAGTTCTTGGCCGGCGTGGCCGACGGGATGCCGCACGTTCGTACAACCCGGAAAGCCGACACAGGTACCGACTTTATCCTCGGCCGGGGACTTGGTCGGTATTCCCGAGAGCCGTGGAAGGATCGATACCGTGCGCCTGCAGAATTCTGGATAACTTCCGTAATTCATCCTGCTGTGCAGCGATCTCGACATTCTTGGCCGTTAACCTGGCTTGCTGCTTGGCCAGCTTCCTGTCCTTCTCTTCTCCCGCCAGCAACCAGGTTTGGGTTTTCGTTCCCAGATGCGCAAGGTTCACCAACCTCGTGCATCACGCTGACAGGCGACATGCGTCTGCAGCCACCGGCTCTCCATCACCCATTCTGTCCCGGTGGTAGTAAGGGGCAAGGGCGGGTACACGCCTGCGTGCAATGCCCATCCCTGCAGGGGATCTACAGATGCGTCCCGAAACTTGCCCTGTGCATCAAAAATCCAGTATTCCTCTACCCCAAGCCCCTGATACACCTCCAGCTTGTCTACCAGGTCGCGGCGGCGCGTGGACCGCGAAAGCACTTCCACCAGCAGGGAGGGCGGCCGCTCGCAACGATCGCCATCGTATCCTTTCCCGTCATAATCGACGCTGACGTTCCTGGCGGATGCCACGTGTACCATCAGATCGGGATAGAAGACAGTTCGGATCCCCGCCACGGTGCACTTGTACCATTCGTCCCGACGTACCTCGCAGGTTTCATCCTGGAGCTGTGCCCATTGGTTCAGGGCATCCTGCAGCACAGTTTGGACATCGTTATGGGCTGGATGCACAGAAACATCCTCCCCTTGTCGCAGTCATTGCCAATCCAGTCCTGCAGTTCTTTCTTTTGTCCGGCGCCGGATTCTGTCCAGGACAGGACAGGCATAGTGGTACCCATGGCAACGGTTTCCTCCTAACTGGCGACCATCTAATTGTACCTTATGGATATGAACCGCACAGGTTCAGGTTGTGCCACTGACACAGTGGGAATTGGTTGCATTGCGGGAACAGAGCGCAGGGATGGGGACGTGAGACAGTACGCAGGATTCTGGGCAGTTCCGGGTGCACTGGATCGTATTTCATAACCCCTCAAATGCAGCAGGCGCAGGGAATTGGTGCCGAGGCTTCACGAGGCAGGCATATGGTAGTGGGTTACACCATGATTTTGTCCTGATGATAGCCCCTTTGTGTATCCAGCACACTGTCGGTAACCCTCCCGCGTTTGACCTTGCAGTACAACATGAAGATTCCTCTGTCAGGGCATCCGGCGGCTTTTCGGACATTGGGGGAAAGGTACTGTCGGCTCTGGTAACCCTGCGCCAAAGGACTGCGCCCCATCCAGTCCATCCCGTTTGGGTTTCCGGATTCAGGTATAGGCCATCGGCTGTCGATCGCTTCGTCACGGCTGAGGTCCGTATCCCGCAACTTTACCCCGATACCGTCAAACACGCCCTGTTCCGGGATCGGTACAGTTATGCTGCCAGACCGGGGCCCACAGTCGCCCTGCGGCGAGCAAGGAGGAGCAGACCGGCTCCCTTTCCCGGTATGCTGGCCTCACACTACGGCTGTAACAGAATTTTGAGCGCACCGGATCGACTTGCGGCGGCCATTGCTTCGGCCCCATCCGCCAAAGGCATCTCACAGTCAATGATTTCTGCTGCTGGAAACTTGCCGGAACGGGTGCCCGCCTGCAGCCAGGACAGGGCCCAGGCAAAGGGACCACAACGGCTGCCCCTTACCTGTATCTCGTTGACCACCAGGGTGTTCAGATCCAGGTGTCCCGTGTGTTCCGCTTTCGTACTCTTGAGCACCAGCGTTCCCATGGGCCTGACCATGGACTGAGCCATGGTATAGGCACTCCCGGAGCCCGCACATTCCACCACAATGTCAAAGGCATGGTACTCACGTTCTGCCACGTGCAATTCCCTGTCCGCCACATTTTCGGTCTGGATCCCCCTTGCCGCCAGCAGTCCGAGTTTGCGATCATGCCGCCCAAACACCTGCAGATCACACCGGGTGTCCTGCAGGGTCAAGGCTATGAGCAGGCCAAGCTTGCCATCGCCGATCACTGCTACGCGCTGGGCAGGTCCAATCGACAGCTGTTCCTGAATGCGCAGTGCCGCCGCCACGGGCTCGGTAAACACGGCTACCCTGTCTTCCATGCCCGCCGGCACCTCGTGCAGGTTCACCACCGGGAGGGAAACATACGTGGCGAAAGCGCCATCATGGGCCAGAATCCCCAGACAGGTCCGCCGGGCACAATGACGGAAGAAACGCCGCTGGCAGTCAGGACACGCGCCGCAGCCGACGTTGATTTCTCCCACCACCCGCTTGCCGATCCAATCAGGCTGTGCGGAACATGCCTCCACCACGCCCGTGAATTCATGGCCGAGGATCAGATCCTGGGACGGCATGTAACCGGCCAGCAACTGCAGGTCCGTATTGCATATGCCGGCCAAGGTTACCCGAATCAGGGCATCGGCCGCACCCGGTATGGGCACCGGGTAGTCCCTGCGTAACGTCAACCCGTGTTGCGTTAGCTGCAACGCCTGCATATAGGCTTGCGTCTGCATGCGGCACCTGTAAAGGCTAGGCTGACGCCGCCGGAACCCCCTGCGGAATCTTCTGCGTCAGGAATTTGCGTTCGTGCCAAGCCACCAGCAGCGGGGTGGCATTGCAAAGGGAACTGTAGGTTCCCGAAATCAGACCCACGATCAGGATCGCCATGAATTGCTGCAGGGTGGCCCCACCCAGAAACAGAATGGCCACCAGGACCAGCAGCGCCGTAATCTGGGTGGCAATGGACCGCTGCAGGGTCTCCACCACGCTGCGGTTGGCAATGGTAGCGAACCTTTCGCCCTGATAGCGTCGCTGATTCTCGCGGATGCGATCAAAGACCACAATCGTATCGTTTACGCTGAATCCGATGACCGTCAGCACCGCTGTGAGGAAAAGCGCATCGACCTCCCACGAAGCGATGAGACTCATCAGGGACAAGAATGACAATGTGACCAGAACGTCGTGGACCAGGGCGACAATGGCACAGGCACCGTAGCGCAAGGGATGACTGACATGCCGAAACGCCGCAGTAATATACAGGAGAATGGCGATCGCCGCCACCACAATGGCCACAAAGGCCGCCCGACTCACTTCAGCGCCGATGGAAGGACCAATGTTGCGGTAGAACAGCTCGTCAAAGGGTCCGACCTGCGCGGCAATCAGGCCCTCAAGCTTCTCCTTGACGTTGTTGTCAATGTTCTTGAGCTTGAGTTGTACCGTCCGATCATCCTGCACCAGGAACGCTGTGGTATCGGTCAGGCCTTCATTCAGCATGACTTCCCGTACCACTTCCGGCTGCACGGGTACTTCAAAGCGTATTTCCCACTGTACGCCCCCGGTATAGTCGATGCTGAGGGGCAACAGGCCCTGTCCGGAGACACCCCGGATCACCATGAACAGCAGTCCCGGCAAAATGATGATCAGGGAGAAAACGAACCAGAGGGTACGCTTTTCGACAATGTTGATCCAGGCAGATTGTCCATTCATGGGAAGCAGGCAGGTCGCGGGTAAAGGGGGTACGGCGAATCTAGTAGCCCACAAGGGCTTTGCTGGTCTTGCGGTCCGCAGCGACCGGCAAGGCCAGGAAAGAACGCATGAAGGTGCGGGTGATCAACACGGCCGTGAGCATTGACAGCCCCACCCCAATGGCCAGGGTCAACGCAAACCCCTTGACCACACTGGCCCCAAAGCTGCTGCCAAACCAGAAGAGCACCGCGCAACTGATCAGGGTGGAAATGTTGCCATCGCGGATGGCGGGCCAGGCCCGGTTGAAGCCTGTGCGAATGGCCGCCCGCATGGAGCGGCCCGCCCGCAATTCCTCCCGGAGCCGTTCAAAAATCAGAATGTTGGCATCCACGGCCATGCCAATGGACAGCAGAAACCCCGCGATGCCAGGCAGGGTGAGGGTGACCGGCACCAGCTTGAATACCGCCATGTTCAGGGCCACATAGATTACCAGGGCCAGACAGGCGAGCAATCCCGGCAAGCGATACAGCACCAGCATGAAGAGCAGAACCATGGCCAGGCCCACCTGGCCCGCCAGCAGGCTCTTGGTGACCGATTCCTGGCCCAGCGTCGCGCCTATGGTCCGCACATCTACCACCTGCAGCGGTACGGGCAGGGCCCCATACTTCATCTGGATCGCCAGACTGCGGGCCTCTTCTTCCGTGAAACTGCCCGAAATCACGCCCACGTCACGAATGGCGTTGTTGATCACAGGTGTGGACAATACCGTGCCATCCAGCACAATGGGCATGACTTGCCCCACATTGGCCTGGGTATACGCGAAGAATGCATCGGAGCCCGGACCGGTAAGTTCAAAGTTGATTTGCCAGGCCCCCGTCGTATTGTCCAATCCTGGCACCGCATCCTGCAGGACGGTGCCGGTCATGACCGTCTCAAATACCTGCCCCGGGTAGGGCAGGGGCACCGGATCACTCAGCCCCGCCTGCATGGCCGCCTGGGTGTCCGCCACCGCATTGGGCCGGTTGGTAGTATTGATAACATACCCGGGGAGCAGCTGGGCGCCGTCGGTACGCACGAATTCCAGTTGTCCGGTGGAACGCAAGGTTTCAATGGCCTTTTCCGGGTTGTCAATGCCCGGGAGTTCCACGATAATCCTGTGCAATCCCTGGCTCTGCACCGAGGGTTCGGTGACTCCCAGGCTGTTCACGCGGTTCTCGACGATGATGCGGGCGGTTGACATGGCCCCTTCCGTCAACTCCACCTCCGGCGGCAGATCCGCTTCCAGCAGAATCTGGGTCCCTCCCTGCAGATCCAGTCCACGTGACAGGTTGACCAGATCCCGTGGCTCGTCGGCCGTGCCGGCGAATTTTTCCAGCCATGCGGCATGTTCAATGGGCAAGGCCACATACAGGGCGGCAGCAGCCAGCAGGGCAATGAACAAGAGGGAGACAGAATGGTTGCGCATACAGCGGGAATTCGGGGTTCAGTTTGCCATGCGGGCCATGGGAAGTTCAGCCATTGCAAGAGGGAAGTATAGAGTACACCAATTCCACCATCAAAAATGGCACTGCCCATGAAATGTATTTCCAGCACCCGCAACCGGCACATCCAGCATGCCCTCAAATTGCGCCAGCGCACCCATCGCCGCCAGCGAGGTCACACGCTGATTGAAGGCGAGCGGGAAATAGCCAGCGCGTTGCGCGCGCGGATTCCTTTCCATACCATCTATCTCTGTCCCGAATTGGTTGCGTACAATCTGGACCCGGCGCTGGTATCGCAGTTGGACACCTATGCCCGCGAGACAGCGGTGCCCATCTTCCACATTTCGCCCCAGGTCCATGAACGCCTGGCCATGCGCGGCAGTACAGGGGGTGCCGTGGTGGAAGCTATCTGTCCCCCGGTCTCACTGCAATGCTTGCCCCAGGCACCGAATGCCCGTTATGTCATCCTGGAAGATGCGGATCGGCCCGGTAACATTGGCGCGGTGCTGCGGACAGCCGCGGCCACGGGAACCACCGGCCTGATACTGGCCCGGCATCAGGGAACCGGTACCGATCTGGCCAATCCCAATGTCATCCGGGCCAGCCTGGGCACCGTTTTTGCCGTTCCGTCGGCCCAGGCGGACAATGCGGCCGTACTCGCCTGGCTACGGGCACAGCAGTGTGCCATCATAGCCTGTGCCCCAACAGGCCACAGCCTTTATGCCCCGGTTGATATACCCGGTCCGGCCGCCTTTGTCTTTGGCAGTGAAGCGCAGGGGTTGTCTTCGTTGTGGTACGAGGCTGCCCACTCGACACTGGCCATCCCCATGGCCGATGCGGTCGACAGCCTGAATCTCTCGGTCAGTGTAGCCATAGTCCTGTACGAATTCCTGCGCCGCGAGCAGACCACGACCCCGGTGCCGGCCCCGACAGTCTGAAACCTCTTCACCGGGAGGTCACGGTCCATCATCACACCAGAACACGATTCCCTATGCTAGAGTCAAGGGCAGCCTATTGTAGAATGGCTTGTGGCTTTCCCCTTTTGGTACAGGATTCACCACCCTCTTGAAAAAGACAATCGAACTTTCTCCGCGCAAGATCACGATCCTCGTCGGTGCCGTCCTGCTGGCAATCGTGATTACTTCCCTTCTTGTGCGGCAATACAGCAATACGGAATACGCCTCGCTGGATGTGATTGTCAATGCGGCCCAGGCAGGGGATATCAAGCAGTTGCTCGTCAAGCATGATCGTGTGGAAGTGCTCCTGCAAGACAACACCACCATCACGGCCCTGAAAGAGACGGGGATCAGTTTTCTGTCTACCCTGCACAGCCTGGGCGTATCCCAGCTGGATACGATCGAGATGCAGATAGCCCCGCCTGGGGCCTGGCAACGCATGGGGCCCATTCTCTTTGCCCTGTTGCCCCTGTTGCTGATCGGTGTCTTCTTTCTGTTCATTTTCCGTCAGGCCCAGAGCATGGGCAACCAGACCTTCAGTTTCGGGCGCAGTCGGGCCCGCAAGACCGATGGCGCGGATGTGGATGTCACGTTTGACGATGTCGCCGGCAACGAGGAAACCAAGCTGGAACTGGAAGAGGTGGTCGAGTTTCTCAAGACTCCCGATCGCTTCCTGATGCTGGGCGCGCGCATTCCCAAGGGGGTATTGCTGGTAGGCCCACCCGGTACCGGCAAGACCCTGATGGCCAAAGCGGTGGCCGGAGAGGCTGGGGTGCCCTTCTTTACCATTTCCGGCTCCGAGTTTGTCGAAATGTTTGTCGGTGTAGGGGCGCGCCGCGTGCGCGACCTGTTCAATCAGGCCGCCAACAATGCCCCCTGCATCGTGTTTATAGACGAAATTGATGCCGTGGGCCGACGCCGGGGTGCCGGCATGGGAGGCTCGCACGACGAACGGGAACAGACCCTGAACCAAATCCTGGTGGAAATGGACGGGTTCGATACGGGTACCGACATCATTGTCATGGCGGCCACCAACCGGCCGGACATTCTGGACCCGGCGCTGCTCCGGCCCGGCCGCTTTGATCGGCGGGTGACCATGGATGCGCCGGATGCCAAAGGGCGCCGGGCCATTCTGGATGTCCATATCAAGGGCAAACCGCTGGCCCCGGACGTGAACCTGGATACGGTGGCCAAACGGACCGTCGGCTTTGTGGGTGCCGACATCGAGAACCTGGTCAATGAAGCTGCGCTCTTTGCCGCCCGGAACAACCGCGCACAGATCACGGTGGGCGATTTTGAGGAAGCCATCGAGCGCGTGCGGGTGGGTCCCGAACGCAAGTCCCGCCAGGTTACCCAGCGGGAGCGCGAAATTCTGGCTTACCACCATGCGGGCCATGCCCTCGTTATGCACTATCTGCCGGAACATGATCCCGTCCACAAGATCACGATCGTGCCCCGGGGCATGAAGGGAGGCTATTCCCGCAGCCTGCCGGAGGTGGAAACCCATCTCTATACGGTGGAAAAACTGCAGGCCCTGCTCGCCGCCAATCTGGGCGGACGTATTGCGGAGCAACAGCACTTTGGGGAAGTAACCACGGAATCCACCGATGATCTGGACATGGTCACAAAACTGGCCCGCACGATGATCACCCAGTGGGGCATGAGCGCAACCCTGGGTCCCATTCAGTATGGACACCGCGAAGAACTGGTGTTTTTGGGTTCGGAGATCACGGAATACCGGAACTACGGGGAAAAAACCGCGGAAAGCATAGATGATGAGGTCCAGATCCTGGTTGCCCACGCCCAGGAAAAGGCCCAGTCCATCCTGGCGTCCCGTGGTGACGAACTGGATTTGGTGGCCGCGTACCTGCTGGAATATGAAACCCTGGAAGCAGACGAGTTTGTCGCCTTGCTGCAAGGCGAACTCACGCTGGATGGCCACATGGATCCCAAGGTGCAACCGGAGTCGTCTCCCGAAACCCCGGCCTCTGCCCAGCCCGACTCGGCCACCCAGGAAGAAAGTGAAGCCCCTGACAAAGAGGTGGGTCTTGGCGGCAGCACAGTGCCGGCTCCCGTTTGATATCCGCCGTGGCCCTGCCCATACCGGCCACCTGTTCCCCGCCATGGGCCCATGTCCCACGTTTTGTACGCGTGCAGACGGCACTACCTGGGATCGTTCAACATACTCTCCACGCTGCTGATCCTGGGGGGACTGGGCGCGGTTCTGGTCGGTGCGGGTATCACGCCCTGGCCTTCGATTCTGGGCTTGCTGATCGCGCTGCTGCCGCTGGGGATTCTGGGCCTGGATCTCCATGCCCGCCGCCAGCATTACGTGCAGTTCACCCCCGACAGGGCGGCAGTATCCCCCGCTCCGCTGGCTCCCGGGCGCAAACTGCGCATTCGTGCTACCGGCTGGTTTGAGGTAGAAGACAAGCACCAGATTCACGTGTGGCTGGAGGGGTACTATCGTACCTTTCCCACGCGGGAACATGCGGTGATTGCGCTGTGTGCTCCCACATCGCTGTGGGGCTGGGGGCGCAGCCGCAGCCAGGACGATGGCATGTGGTACATGTTCATTCGGCCCGAAGACATCCTGCAGGTGCAAAGCGGTGACCTTGCGTTTGGCCAGGAACGCTTGGCTGGCGTACGTCTTGCCTATCGTGCGCTTGTGCCTGGGAAATTCCGCCGGAAACGGCTCCGGCAACAGGACTGCATTGCCTATCTGGGTTTCCCCAACCGGCCGGAGGCCTTGCTGGCAACGGGGGATTTGCTGTACGACGCCCCATCAGACCAACCATGAACGGGACACAGCCAATGCGCGCTTGTCCGTTCCCATGGGCCACGCATGACCACGCATAGCCGTGTGGGATGGGGGATTGAGGAAACCCTGACAGGGACATCCTGTACACAGGTGCTGGGAGGACGCAACGTCCATGCCTCCCGCCGTGGCGTAGCCCTCTGCCCTTGGGTTGCATACCCGTACGTTCATGCCGTACCGGTAAGTTGATCGCGGCAAGTCCCTCCGCCTTCATACGCACGCTGCATGACAGACCATGGCATTGGGCTTGTGTACTGCGGGTATGGCATCGCTCTGCCTGCAGTGCCCGCGGCCAGGGCCCAGTGCAGTATTCGGTGTGGCAACAGGCAGCCCGTCCCGAACGGTCACCGGTTCGGCCCCGGGATTTTCTTCCCGGTTCTGATCATGATTTCCGCGGAGTTGCCGGGTACCTCCGGCGGCTGAATGCCATCTGCCGTGGATTGCGTTGCAGCTGTAACCTCACCCCCTTCCCAGATTTCCACCACAAACTGATCCAAGCCACGAGGAGCAGGACCGTCGAGATACTCTCCTTCGCGGGTGAACTGGGAAGCATGCCAGGGTCACCCGAAACGGCAATTGGCAGCAACCCACTTGTACAGGCAACCCAGATGCGGACAAACCATATAGAGTGCGCGGGGTTCCTGCTCCGTATTGACCAGCCAATACTTGCCGGCGGCATGACTCAGGAGTGAGTCCGACGAAGCGGACAGCGCAGCGGCCGGGCCCAAGGGGAATTCGCCTCCGAATTCTCCCGCCCGAAACCGGGGATACATGAACAGGTCCGTCGCCACGACCTGTTGCAATGACACCAGGCCAACCATGGCCACCCACGAATAGGCCAGAAATGCGCGCCTGTTCCGTTGACTTCCGGCGTAGAGACGGAATGCGTGCATAGTTGCCTCCTTTGACGGCCATTGTATTATCATTATCGGCGCCATGATACAGCAGGAAGTGACCGCACCGCAGCTATCTTCCTTTATGCATGAACTGGCCGTCCCGCGAACCTCCCGTCTCAGGACAAGCACAACCTGGACGGAAGCAGTTTGCCGGAAAGTATTTTGGATCCAAGCAACGCGGATTCATTGAAAGATTGGCATGCCTGTCCACCGCCCCGACTGGGATCAGTATTTTTTTGAAGTTGCGCGCGTTGTGGCTTCCCGGAGCACCTGCAACAGGGCTGCAGTCGGGTGCGTCATTGTGCGCGAACGCCGTATACTCACCACAGGGTATAACGGTGCGCCCACCGGGTTGCCACATTGTGACGATGTCGGACACCTGATAGAGAACGGTCATTGCATCCGCACCTTGCATGCCGAACAGAACGCCCTGATTCAGGCAGCCCTGCATGGTGTAAGCACCAGGGGTGCCACCCTCTATGTAACTCACCAGCCCTGTTTCACCTGTGCCAAGATGATCGTCAATGCCGGTATCGTCAGGGTCGTTCACGGCCGCGGCTATGAATCACCGCAAAGCCTGCAGCTGTTTGACGAGGCTGGCATCAGGCATGAAGCCCTGCTCGGATCCCACACGGGTTAGATGTCTCCCTGTCCATCCCCGGGCAGCATCGCAGGTTCAGGTGTGTATTTTTTGTGGCCGCACCGCATATTGCCACCCGACGATGACATCATAACGTCCCGGCTTCCCCGAACATCACCGGGATGGGCTCACGCAGGCACCAGTCCGCCAGCACCCATCTTGAAGAAGCTGCGGATCGGAACCGGCAATGCCCCCACCATGGTCATGCCAACCGTATAACAGATAGAGGATGCCCGATATCATGCACATTGCCCGCACCTGCGGTCTCTTTCCTCCCCCAGCTGGAACTTGACCGCCAGCCCGCATGCCATCACCCTGACCATGGCGACAGGGCTGTCACCGGATTGTGGCTGTCCGCTGCCGGGAGTCAGATGAAGGCACACGGTGTTCTGTCACGGTTGCCCGTTCCCCAAGCGGCATTTGCCGTGGTGGCAACAGGCCTTACGGCTGCCGGCGTGCCTTTCCTTCCATCTGGCCACGGTCCTGGGCTTGTCCCGGGGAGAAAGACCGCGGGGACCGCAATATGCTACAATTGAATCAGCCAGGTGCGTTTCAAGCCATACCTTGTGCCTGTAAGCTTTCTTTTTCCCTCGCAATCCATCGCGGCACTGTGGCACTGCTTTCCCCAACACGAACACAGATGCTCCTGCGCCGGTTGTCCCTGGACCGTGTGTCGTGGGTGGATATCATCCTCGGCTTCTTGCGCATCGGGATTTTGGTCGCGGTGGTTGCCGGCTCGATCAGTACCATCGCCTCCGGCAAATACACAGTGACCCAGTGGGGCAGCCTGGTTGCGGCCGGCGTCGCCCAGGGCAGCATCTATGCCCTGATCGCCCTGGGCTACACCCTGGTGTACGGCATCCTGCGGATGATCAACTTCGCCCATGGTGAGGTTTTCATGTTCGGTGCTTATGTCACGGCCTATTTTGCCTTGTGGACGGCACGCCACGATTGGCTGGCGAATTCGCCCTATCTGACGATCCTGTCATGGGTCTTGCTGGCTGCCCTCGTATCTACAGGTGTGGCCGTTCTGGTGGAACGTGTGGCCTACAAGCCCTTGCGAGGCAAACCCCGCCTGGTCACACTGATTTCGGCCATCGGCGTGTCCTTTTTCCTCCAGTATACGGCCCGCAGCTTTTTTGGTTCGGGCTTCATTTCCTATCCGGACATGCCTATCTTGCGGGGCCGGGTTGAGGTAGGACCCTTCGCCTTCCCTTCCGTACAGCTGGGCGTGCTGGTGATGGCCCTTGTCCTGATGGCCATCCTGTACTGGCTGGTGGAAAAGACCCGCATGGGCCGGGCCATGCGCGCCGTATCCGAAGACATGGAAGTTTCCCGCCTGATGGGTGTCGATACCGAAAAGGTCATTTTGTTCACCTTCGCCCTGGGCGGGGCCCTGGCCGGGGCGGCCGGGGTTTTCAACGGCCTGTACAAGCCCCAGGGCGTGAATTTCTTCATGGGTTTCTTTCCTGGCATCAAGGCCTTTACGGCGGCCGTGCTGGGGGGCATCGGCAGTGTGCCAGGAGCGCTTTTGGGCGGCCTGGTGCTGGGGATCATCGAGTCCGTGGGACCGAACCTGGTCCTGGACGGGCTGGGCATTCCCGCGGCCAATCAGCTCAAGGATGCCATTGCCTATCTGATGCTGGTGTTCATCCTGATTTTCCGGCCCCAGGGCATCCTGGGGGAAAAGATCGAAGAAGAGAAGGCCTGAGGTCATGCAGGATATGTCGCCCCGCCGCCGATGGCTGATCTTCAGTGGCTTCGCCACGATCGCCGTCATCTATCTCATGCTGACGGGCATGATCGAGACGTTTGGGGAACGCCAGATCATCATCGGTGTGATCAGTCTGGGCCAGATCGTACTGTATCTGCCTTCCCTGGTGTCCGGCTTCCTGATGCGCGAGGACACGTCGGTGCCCTCAAGACTGCTGTACGGTGCTTTGGCTGGCCTGGCGACGTTTGTGATTCCGGTCCTGCTGCTGGTTTTCATGGACAATGTGCCCATGCGGGACATGTTCCAGCACGCCTCTCCTACCCTGGTGGGCGTCATGACCTTTGGGCAGGAAACGCTTCCGGTGGGCTTGGCTCTGCTTGGCCTGGCCGGCATGGCCTCCGGTGTGGCGGGAGCCGTGTTATCCCTTTTGCCGCAATCCGTCCGCAAGGCCCTGGTTACCGGTTTTGCCGTGGTAGTGACCGTGGCGATGTTGAGCGATCTCGTGGGCCAGGTACTGCGCCAGATCCTGGGAGGGCGTCCGGATCGGATTCTGTTCAGCGGGAATGCCCTGCGCCCGGGCGTAGGGATTGGGCTTTTCGTTTTGGTCCTGGTTCTCGTGTATCTGCAGTCCCGGTTTGGGGCCGGTTGGCAAACCCGCTTCCCTGTCCTGAACCAGATGCGCTCCGGCCGGGGCCAGCTTATCGCCAATGGGATTGGGATCGTCTTTCTCCTGATCCTGCCGTGGATGTTGGGCAGCTATCTCAGTGAAGTGCTGGTCAACGTGGGGCTATTCATGCTGATGGCACTGGGCCTCAACATTGCTGTCGGCCTGGCAGGTTTGCTGGATCTGGGCTATGTGACGAATTTCGCCGTGGGCGCCTATTTGGTAGGCGTCCTGACTTCCACGGGGCCCCAGGGCGTGGGACATTTCAATTTCTGGCTCATCGTGCCCATCAGCATTGTAGCCGCGATGTTTACCGGCTTCCTTCTCGCGCTGCCGGTTATTCGCATGCGCGGGGATTATCTGGCGATTGCCACGCTGGGTTTTGGCGAGATGATTCGTCTGCTGGCCCTGTCCGACTGGTTCGCCCCCCTGATCGGTGGGGCCCAGGGCGTCCTCTTCATTCCCAAGCCCCAAATCCTGAACCTGAGCTTCCAGACGCCCCAGCAACTGTACTACATCATCCTGGCCGCCTGCCTGCTGGTCCTGCTGGTCAGCTATCGGCTGGATATCTCCCGTACGGGGCGGCGCTGGATGGCGATCCGGGAAGACGAAACCGTGGCCAACGCCATCGGCATTGACACGACATGGGTCAAGACCCTGGCCTTTACCCTGAGTGCTGCCAGTGGCGGTTTGTCCGGCGCGATTTTCGCCGCCAAGCTGGGCACCATTTTCCCGCATTCGTTTCAGTTGCTCATTTCCATCAATGCCCTGTGCATCATTCTCGTAGGCGGCATGGCCAGCATTCCCGGTATTGCCCTCGGTTCCATCGTGCTGATTGGCATGCCCGAATTGTTGCGGGAATTCTCGGAATACCGATACCTTTTCTACGGCATTCTCCTGGTACTCATGACCCTTTTCCGTCCCACGGGCCTCATCCCGGCCGCGGCGCGGCATTATACGCCACCGAAGGCGGAGTCGGGTCCTTCGCCTCCGGCCTCATCGCCAGGCACCGCACCGCAAAGGGCCTGAAATTCGTATTATGTCCCATTCTGTTCTTGACATCGCCGGTGTTTCCAAGGTCTTTGGCGGCTTGCGGGCGGTCCAGGAGGTAGACTGCGCCATTGAAGCCGGAACGATCATGTCCATTATCGGGCCCAATGGCGCCGGCAAGACCACCCTGTTCAATTGCATCAGCGGTTTGTATGTCCCTACCGAAGGGGACATCCTGTTGCAGGGACGCCGCATCCAATGGCCTGTCCCCGGACCGCATCGCGCACCTGGGCGTGGCGCGCACCTATCAGAAACATCCGTCTCTTCAGCCAGATGACGGTTCTGGAAAACGTGAATGCTGGGCCAGGAACGTCTTCTGCGCACTTCGTGGCTCGGTGCCATTGTGGGTACGCCCGCCTCCCGGCGCGAGATGGCCGAAGTCGTGGCCCGGGCCCACGACACCCTGGACTATGTGGGCCTGGCCGGCCAGGAGGCACGCATGGCCGGAGAACTGTCCTATGGGGATCAACGGCGCCTGGAGATAGGCCGCGCGCTGGCGAGCGAGCCGTCTCTGCTGTTGCTGGACGAACCTACAGCCGGCATGAATCCCCGGGAAAGCGCCGAGGCACGCCATTTCTTCCGGCGACTGCGCGACGAGAAGAACATTACCCTGTTGCTGATTGAGCATGATATGCGGGTCGTCATGGACATCTCGGATCAGATCGCCGTGCTCAACTACGGCGCCAAGATTGCCGAGGGGACACCGGAGGAGATCCGTACGAATCCCCAGGTCATCGAGGCGTATCTGGGTGCCGAGATGGCCGAAGAGTCGTAGGACCCGGCACCACCGGAGCACAACGGGACAGGCAACCATGGCGCTTCTGGAAGTCCAAAACATTCATTCCTATTACGGCAACCTGGAAGCACTGCATGGGGTTTCGCTCCGGGTGGAGGAAGGCGAAATCGTTTCCCTCATCGGCGCCAATGGCGCGGGCAAAACCACTACCCTGCGTTCCCTGTGCAACCTGATTCGGCCCCGCCAGGGTTCGGTCATCTATGCCGGGCAAGACATACGAGGCATAGCCGTGCATGAACTGGTATCGGTCGGCATGGTCATGGTGCCGGAGGGCCGGGGTATTTTCAGCAAGCTGACAGTGCAGGAAAACCTGCAGATGGGGGCCTTCCAATGCCGGGATTCCACGGTGATGCAACAGACCCAGGCGTATGTTGAAGACATTTTTCCCCGGTTGCGCGAGCGTTTGTCCCAGTTGGCCGGAACGCTGAGCGGGGGGGAACAGCAAATGCTGGCCATTGCCCGGGCCCTGATGGCCCGTCCCAAAATGCTGTTGCTGGATGAACCTTCCATGGGTCTGGCTCCGCTGCTCGTCAGTCAGATCTTTGACACCTTGAGCAGCATCAATGCCAATGGCACAACCATCTTGCTGGTAGAGCAGAACGCCAAGCGGGCATTGGAATTGTCCCATCGCGGCTACGTACTGGAAACAGGCACCATCGCGCTGGAAGGTACATCCGAAGAGCTGATAGCCAATCCCAAGGTCATAGAGGCCTACTTGGGGGGTTAGCCTTCGTGTACGCAGCGATCCCAATAGGGCACGCAGCTGTTCTATGGGGAGTGCTCTGCTGCAAGTGGCCAGTACCCATATCCATGCCATGTGTGAACCCCAAAAATTGGGGCACCGCCTGCGTTAGTTGGCTCGTCCAGGAATGGGAGAGGAGGCATCCCACCACGCCAAGGTCAAGAACAAGGGAAGCGCGTCGATCATGGGAAACATGACAGCAACACGCAGGATATCTGCATCAACAACCAGGAACAATACCGCACGCGTGCCTATGGGCGCCATGTTGCATCCAAGTATCTTTTGCGGGCATCCATTTCCACATCCAGAAAATCAACAGGCCATTCACCGAACGAACCATCTTGTTGAATGTCAGCCTGTTCTATGTGGGTGTTGCCTTCGCCATCCAGCGCAAACCAGTTCAGACTCACGTCTTGTGGTTTGAGATCACCTTGGGCTACCAGCGTTTGAATACCCAGAAGAAGCAATTCACTGTGCGTTTCAATTACAATGCGCACCCCCCTTTGGACGGCGGCACGGAGAACGTCAGCCAAAGCATAAATGCCTTTAGGGTGAAGATGCAGTTCCGGTTGTTCAATAACGACCAATTGATCGCGTTTGGCTGCCCGCAGCGCAACCAGCAACGGCAGGACCTGGAACAGACCAAGACCTGCATCAGCGACATTGACCATGTGGGAGAGTTGACGTTGCAAGCCGGGAACAAAACGTCCAATCATCACTTCCAGGGCAGTATCCCCTACCGTCTGCACTTCCACTTCGGACGTTAAGTCAAGGGCAAGCAAATCAGCTTTAAGACCCTGCATCTGTTCACTGTCGGTTTCCCAATGCTGTATCACACTTGCAAAATAGTGATGCATCAAACCCGGAAAGGAATCTCCCATGGGTGTCCGCGCGAAAGTTCGCGCAAATGCAGGATCGCGGAGACCAGGCACATGCATGACGTCAGTGATCAAACATGCCACCTGGTGACTGACAGGAATTCCATAGGATGCGTTCTCACTTTTCCCAGTCATCCAATACATCAACGCCAATATCCAAAAAGCTTCGCGTCCTCACTCCACGCGCTGTAACGTGGTAAGGCACCGGAGGCTTCATCTTGCAAGGGAAGCATCGCCCCACCAAAGAGCCTGGCGGCTTCCTTTGCTACCTCAATGGGGATGCTGCCTTCTGTGTTACAAAGCGTTTGGGAATTCCGGGCACCAGGGACATGGTCATCCCAAAAATCCACCAACTCGCGTTCAAGGGAAATCGTGCCGTCCTGTGCACGTTGAAACTCCAGGGAAAAAGTCAGTTCAAGATCTTGGAAGCGATAGCCTATCCCAATTTTCAGATCTTGCTCGCGAGCGTTGGCATTGCCATGGCCAAGCAATTGCGAAGTCAGCAACAACTCAACGTTGGGACCATCTATCTTGAGAGGGCCAGGATCAAAAGGTGCTTCAAGGGTTTGCTTGAGAAGCAGCAACGGTTGTATCATGCTGCTTTTGCCGCTGCTGTTTGCTCCTGCAAGCAGGGTGAGCGGACGCACAGCAAGCGGTTGTGCCTTGCGCAGCGATTTGTAACCTGAAACCACCAACCTGGTGATTCGTCCACCGTTCATGGAACCTGCTCCCCGCTGGCGCCAACTTTCAACCATAATAGCAACGGCATGCCGCTTGCCGAAGCATCACTTCGGGTGGGGAACGCAAGTCACCGCGAATGCGCCTGATGGGCAAGAGGGACATATGACACACATCCTGTTTCTGCCCCCTCAGGTTCGCCGTCAGGGGACCGGCAAGCCAATTGGCTTCCATGGCTGTTCTTTGATCCGGCTGTCCCCGTGCATTACAATCCAATGGTTGAGAGCGAGAGAGCTGGCTTTCACACTGTGTCTTTCTTCCCACTGCTGACATGCCCGGAAAGTCGTTTCGCATATTCACAGGCACGGCCCATGCGCAGTTGGCCCATGACATATGTTCCATCCTGGACACAGATCCGGGCCGTTGCACCATAACCATACATGCCGACACCGAAACGCATGTCATGATCGATGAAACAGTGCGGGGCCAGGACATTTTCCTGGTGCAGCCCTGTTCGCCCCCGGTCAACGAAAAACTCATGGAAGTCCTGCTCCTGACCGACGCCTTGCGCCGTGCGAGTGCGCAAACCATCAGCGTGGTCATGCCCTATTTCCCCTACGCCCGCCAGGAACGCATGGCACACGGGCGGGAAGCCGTGAGTGCGCGGGTGGTGGCCAACATGCTGGAAACCGCCGGTGCAGACCGTGTCATCTTCATTGACATCCACACACTGGCCATTCAGGGTTTCTTCAATATTCCGGTGGAATCGCTCACCGCGGTGCCTCTGCTTTGCGGATACTTCCAGGGTGCGCGTTTTGCCAATTGCGCCATCGTCAGTCCTGATGTAGGCCGCGCCAGTATGGCCGGACGCTATGCCTCCATTCTGGGCTTGCCCCTGGTGGTCATGCACAAGCGGCGGATCGATCATACACAGACCGAAACGACGCACATCGTCGGCACCATAGCCAACCGGCATCCCATTGTGATTGATGACATTATCGCGGGTGGCAGTGTCCTGCGCCAGCTGGATGCCCTCTTTGCCCAGGGGGCCATAACACCCGCCTACTTCGTGGTGACACACGCCCTGCTGCTACCCTCTGCCCTGCAGCAACTGGCCCAGGACAAGCGCATTGTCAAGCTGATCACCACCGACACCGTCCCCGCCCCCACGGCCGCCCGCCAGCAACCCGAGATGGCCGCCAAAATCGAGGTGATTTCGGTGGCACCGCTACTGGCCGAAGTGATTTTGCGGGTCTTCAACACGATCAGCATCTCCGAACGGGTTGACTATCAGTAGGACCGGAATCCCTTACCCGTAACCGCCCATGTGGAAATACATTGCCGCTTGGCTCAAACCGGAATCCGACAACGTTCCGGGCATCCCGGACGAGGCTGACATCGTGTTGGGCCCGAAAACGTACTTCGCAGGCATGCTGCAGTGCAACAGCACCGTGATCCTGGAGGGACGGGTGGAAAATGCCCGGATTACCACATCTGCCAATATAATAATTGCCGAATCGGCCCAGGCAACCTGTGATATCTCGGCCCGTATCGTGTCGATCCGTGGCCACTACACGGGCACGCTGGAGGCTGACCGCGCCGAAATCCTGGAGGGCGCACAGGTCAATGGTCAGGTGCATGTCAATACCATTTACATCGATGACAACGCGGTCATGAATGCGGAAATGTATCTGTTGGGCGCTGCCACCAAAGAGGCCATCGAACAGACCGAGATCACAACCGATGTCATCACCCGCACGACCGGCAATGCGCTCCGCCCCCCCCCGGAAATAGGTGCCTGATCCCTCAGGTGCTTCGCTACCCTTTCATTCCATCATCAAGGAAACAAGCCATGAGTTACCGTACCGTAACATTTCTGCAGGACAATGAACTGCATCTGGAAGGCACGCCCATTTCCGTAGGTGACGAAGCCCGGGAAGTGACCCTGTCTGCCTCTCTCGCGGATGCATACGATTTGCTGGGAGACAGTGCCGGCCTGATTCGGCTCGTCAGCGTAGTACCCAGCCTTGACACCGGTGTCTGTGATGCCCAGACCCGGCGTTTCAACGAAGAAGCGGCCGCTTTGGGCAAGGATGTCATTGTGCTGACGGTGAGTGCCGACCTGCCTCCCGCCCAGGAACGCTGGTGTGGCGCTGCGGAGGTGGATCAGGTCAAGATGCTCTCGGACCACAAGGAAATGGCATTTGCCAAGGCGTACGGCACCTACATCCAGGAACTGCGCCTCAACCATCGGGCCGTGTTTGTCATTGACAAGAAAGACAAGGTGGTCTATGTCCAGTACCTGGACGAAGTGACGGACGCTCCGGATTTCGACTCAGCCATAGCCGCGGTCAAGGCCCTGCAGTAATCGACCACTGTCTGGGTTCCCCGCAGGGGTGCCTGCAGCATGTTCGCCGCTGCCTGGCTTCTGGCAGGAGTCCTGCTGGGTTATGTGATTGGAGCCATTCCCGTAGGGTATGTTGTCTGTCGCCTCTATGGCGTGGACATCAGGACCATAGGCAGTGGTCGCACCGGCACCACCAATGCCTGGCGCGCTGCCGGCCTGAAAGCTGCGTTGCCTACCCTCCTGGGCGATTCGCTCAAGGGCGCCGCCGCTATTTGGGCTGTGCAGGGGCTCCTGGCGCAATGGGCCTTGGACATCAGCGATCCGTTGCGGATTCTGGCGCTGTCCCTGACCGGAGGTATGGCCGTCATTGGCCATAACTGGTCGGTGTTTCTGGGCTTCAAGGGAGGTGCCGGCGGCATTACGGCAGCGGTGGCGTGCATGGCGTTGCATCCCGGTGTCGGCCTGATGGTTTGGATCATCGGCGCCACCATGATGTACTGGTCACGTATTGCCGCCATCGCTACCTTCTCTGTCGGCATATCCTCGGCCGCGGCCTTTCTGGCCCTGGCCGTCTTGCAGGTTGTGCCATGGACCTACCTGGCTTTTTCCGTCCTGGCCACTACGGGCATTGCCATATCTTTGCGTTCCAACCGGGCCAAACTGAAAGCCGGTGAAGAACGAATTGTTACCCTGTGGTGAGCATTTCACATTCAGTCCGATGTTTCACGCAGGAGACATCAACATATGCAGAGCATGGCCAAATCCCTGACCGCCGAATTCATAGGCACATTCGCCCTGATTGTGCTGGGTGCCGGCGCGGGTACGCTGGCCGGTCTGGGCATAGCGGGTTCCCTGATCACCATTGCCCTTGCCCATGGCTTCACGATTATGGCATTTGCCTATGCCTTTGGCGACATCAGCGGGAGCGTCATTAATCCCGCGGCCACCCTGGGCCTCTATGTGGCGGGAGCCCTGGAAGGAAAGCGTGTGGTGCCCTACATGATTGTCCAGATCCTGGGCGCCGTCATCGCGGGCTTCGTGCTGCGCCTTGTCTTTGGGGAAGCGGGGGTAGCCATAGGTCTGGGCGCCACGGTGGTAAACTATGACGCCGGTATTGCCCTGGGCGTCGCCTTCCTGCTGGAGGCCATGGGCACGTTTTTCCTGGTCAACTCCATCATCAATGCCGCGGTGAGAGAGAAAGCCGGCAACATGGCGCCTGTCGCCATCGGCATTACGGTAGCGGCCTGTATCTTCATGTTCGGACCCTTGACCGGGGCCTCCCTGAATCCCGCCCGCACCCTGGGCCCAGCCATCGCGGCTGGCGTGTATGCCGACATCTGGCTGTTCCTGGTGGCCACCTGTGGGGGAGCGGTCCTGGCCGGTGCGTTCAACCGCTATTTCTTGCAGGCAGGCGCGTAATGCAGGATCGGTGCCAGGTCCCCGTTTTCTGTACACACGTTACTGTCATCGCGAAACAAGGGGCGGGGGAGGATGCATGACTGACGTCGGACCCGCGGCGCATACATGAGCACCCAGTACATTGGTGCCCTGGATGCCGGCACCACCAGCACCCGTTTCATCGTCTTCGATCACGAGGCGCACATTGTCGCCCAGGCGCAGCGGGATCATGCCCAGATCTTCCCGCGTCAAGGCTGGGTGGAACATGACCCCATGGAGATTTGGGCCAATGCCTGTCGGGTGATGCAGCAGGCCCTGGCCGACGCCCAATTGCCTCCCGCGGCCCTGGCGGCCATTGGCATCACCAACCAGCGGGAGACAACCGTCATCTGGGACCGTCACACGGGACAGCCGGTCTATAACGCCATCGTATGGCAAGACCTCCGCACCGAAACCCTGTGTGCCGACTGGACCGCACAGGGTTTGGCGCCGGAGCTGGCCCGTATCACCGGTTTGCCCATTTCCCCCTATTTTGCGGCATCCAAGATCCGCTGGATTCTGGACCACATGGAAGACGGTGTACAGAGAGCCACCCGTGGGGATCTCTGTTTCGGCACTGTGGATACCTGGCTCCTGTGGCAGTTGACGCCGGATCACCGGCATGTGACCGATGTCACGAATGCCAGCCGTACCCTGTTCATGGATCTGGAAAGGCGGGAATGGCACGAGGGCCTGCTGGACACGCTGGAGATTCCGGGCGAAATCCTGCCGGCCATTTTGCCGAGCAGTCATGCGGAGGGATATGGCATCACCGATCCCCAGGGGCCTTTGGGGCAAGCCGTGCCTGTCACCGCCGTGCTGGGGGATCAGCAGGCAGCCACGGTCGGACAGACCTGTTTCCAGCCCGGTGAGGCGAAAAACACCTACGGCACTGGATGCTTTCTGCTTCTCAACACCGGCCCGGACATCATACAGAGCCAGAATGGCCTGATCTCCACCGTGGCCTACCAGTTCGGTTCATCCCCCGCGGTGTACGCCCTGGAGGGGTCCATTGCCATGGGGGGCGCCACCGTACAGTGGCTGCGCGATGAAATGGGCCTCATTGCCGATGCGGCGGAAACGGAAGCCCTGGCCGCAAGCGTGTCCGACAGTGGCGGATGCTATTTTGTACCGGCTTTCAGCGGCCTGTTTGCCCCACACTGGCGTGCCGATGCCCGGGGTGTGATTACGGGTCTGACCCGCTTTGTCACCAAGGCGCACCTGGTGCGGGCCGCCCTGGAAGCCATTTGCTACCAGTCCCGGGAAGTGCTGGACGCCATGCAGGAAGACAGTGGTGTGCCGCTGGATGTCCTCCATGTGGATGGCGGGGCCACCGCCAACCATTTCCTGATGCAGCTGCAGGCGGATATCCTGGGCACGCCGGTAGCCAAGCCCGTCATTGCCGAAACCACCAGCCTGGGGGCCGCCTACGCGGCAGGGCTGGCCACGGGGTTTTGGTCCTCGCCGGAAGAGTTGCGCGCCAAGCTGCAGATTGCGGAACGCTGGACCCCGCACTCTACCCCGGCGGAACGCAGGGCGGGGCTGGCCCAATGGCACAAGGCCGTACAGCGTTCCCTGAACTGGGCTGACTGATCAAAGGACGGGGCCGCCCTGCAGGCTCTGGTCACAGGTATGGCGGGAAGGGATGTTCCTGCTTCGCGCTGGCCGGTGGCCCTCCTGGCATAAAGCGACGGCGGGGCCATGCCCGTTTGCCCACACAGGGATGGGGATACAAGCCTGCCGGCCGCCACAGAGGGACATGCCTGCCGTCAATCCGCCTCGGTCCCGGTGAGCGTCAATTCGTGCGCAAAGTGACAGGCAGCGTGATGGCCTGGTGCCACCTCTTGCCAAGGGGGAGGCTCCGTCCGGCAGACTTCCTGCACATAATGGCAACGGGGATGGAAATAGCAACCTGTAGGCAACGCCGCCGGGTTGGCGGTTTCCCCGTGCAGGACGATCCGTTCCTTGTGCTCATCCGGTTCTGACTTGGGCACAGCGGAAAGCAGGGCTTCCGTGTAGGGATGATGGGGAAAGCGGAAAAGCCGCTCGGTCGTGGCGGTTTCCACCAGACGCCCCACGTACATGACCGCGACCCGGTCCGACACGTGTTCCACCACACTGAGATCATGCGCGATGAACAGGAAGGTCAGTCCGAAGTCCTCCTGCAATTGGGGCAACAGATTGAGGATTTGGGCCTGGATTGATACATCCAGCGCGGATACCGGTTCGTCCGCTACGATCAGCTTCGGCCGTGTCGCCAGGGCACGGGCAATGCCAATGCGCTGGCGTTGGCCACCGGAAAAGGCATGCGGATAACGGCGCAGGTGCTCGATGTTCAGGCCCACATGCGCGGCCAGCTCCTTGACTTGCGCTTCCAGTTCCCGGCCCTGGGCCAGTTGATGGGTCCGCAAGGGCTCTGCGATGATGTCGTACACCGGCATGCGCGGATCCAGGGAAGAGTAGGGGTCCTGAAAGATCATCTGCACATGCGGTCGCAGAGACTTCAGGTTCTTGTAATCCAGTGTGGCCAGATTCCAGCGCTGGCCGCCGTGGTGGAACCAGACTTCGCCCCCGGTCGGATCCACCGCCCGCAGCATGCAGCGTCCCACCGTGGTCTTGCCGCTGCCCGATTCCCCCACCAGGCCCAGGGTTTCCCCGGGATACAGATTGAAACTGACATCGTCTACCGCCTTGACATAGCCACTGACGCGGCGGAACACCCCTTTTTCAATGGGATAGTACTTCCGCAGCTGCTTGACCTCAACCAGGGGCGTCAATTCGTTTGACATGATGGCATCACGGCTCTGACGGCGCTAGGCGGGCAACGACTCAGGGACTTCCAGTTCCACTTCGCCACTGTGCAGGAAACAACGCACAAAGTGTCCTGCCCCCACCTCGGTCAAGGCGGGGATTTGACGGTCACACTGGCCGTGCATGGCTTCTTCGCACCGATCATAGAAGCCACAGAAATTCGGCAGGTTCAGCGGACTGGGCACGGTGCCCCGTATGGCGGTCAGGGGTTCTCCCCTGCGGGTACGGCCCAGTTTGGGAATGGAACGCAACAGCCGGATGGTATAGGGATGCTGGGGGCGGTAGAAGATGTCCCGCACCGTACCATACTCCACGACCCGCCCCAGATACATCACGGCTACCCGATCGCATACTTCGGCAATGACACCCAGATCGTGCGTTATGTAAAGAACTGCCATGTGGAACTGTTCCTGAAGTTCCTTGATCAGCTCCAGAATCTGGGCCTGCACCGTCACGTCCAGGGCCGTGGTCGGCTCATCCGCAATCAGCAACCGGGGCTGGCACGCGAGGGCAATGGCAATCATGACCCGTTGCCGCATGCCGCCGGACAGCTGATGGGGAAACTCCCTGATGCGTTGCTCCGGATTGGAAATGCCTACCCGGGCCAGCATGTCCAGGGCAATTTCCGTGGCTTCCTTCCGGTCCCGGGTCCGGTGCAGGTACAGGGTTTCGCGGATCTGGTTGCCAATGGAATGCACAGGTGACAGACTGGTCATGGGTTCCTGAAACACCATGGACACCGACTTGCCCCGAATATCCCGCATCATGGCCCCGGAAAACCCCGGGTCCGCCACATCCACCACCTGGTCGCCCAGATTCATGCGAATTTCACCCCCCACAATGCGGCCGGGCTTGGGCACGATGCCCATGATGGAATGGGCTGTGACACTCTTGCCGCAACCACTTTCCCCAATCAGGCCCAGGGTTTCCTGCGGTGCCATGGCGAAGGAAACCCCGTCCACGGCCTTGACCACACCTTCCGTGACAAAGAACTGGGTCTTGAGATCATTCACTTCCAGCAGGAAAGACATCGGCGGGCTCTTACTTGTATGGATCAGCCGCGTCGCGCAGGCCATCCCCCAGAAAGTTGAACGCAAGCACGGTAAACACAACGAAAATGACCGGCGACACCACCCAGGGGTACAGCTGAATGGCGTTCAGATTGCCGGAACGCTGGAGCAGTACGCCCCAACTCACCGCGGGCGCGCGCATGCCCAGGCCCAGAAAACTCAGGGCGGTCTCCCCCAGAATCATGCCGGGTATGGCCAGGGTCAGGGCCACGATGAGATAGCTGAGGAAATTGGGCAGCATGTGCACCCGGATGTTGGTGGCGGCGCTCACGCCCATCACCCGGGCAGCCGTCACATAGTCCAGCTCCCGGAGTTCCAGCAACTTGCCCCGCACCACACGGGCCAGGCCGCCCCAGCTCACCAGGGAGAGAATGCAGACAATGGCAAAATAGGTCTTGACCACGCCCCAGTCCGGCGGCAGGGCAGCACTCAGGGCAATCCAGAGGGGAATGGGGGGAATGGAAATCAGGAATTCGATCAGGCGCTGGATGATGACATCCACGACGCCCCCGAAGTAACCCGAAACACCGCCGAGCACAATGCCTATCAGAAACGAGACCGAAACCCCCACCAGGCCGATGGTCAGGGAAACCCGGGAACCGTATATGACCTGCGTCAGCAGATCCCGGCCAATGTTGTCCGTACCCAACAGAAACAGGCGCCCTGGCTCTTCGACCCCCAGCAGATGAATCCGGGTTTCCCAGAGCCCCCAGAGCTTATAGGGATCGCCCTGGTGCAACAGGCGCAGGGGATAGCGCATGGACTCGTCGACTTCAAAGATTTTTTCCAGGGTGTACGAATCGCGGGTAGGGGTGGTGGCATACACAAAGGGACGTCGCAACCCATTCTCTGTAAACCGGATGCGCACCGGGGGATGGTATTCCAGATCCTCAAACCGGGTCTTGACTTCATAGGGGGCCAAAAACTCGGCGAAAATCGCCAGGGCATAGAAGAAGGACAGGATGGTGATCCCCACCATGGCAAGGCGATGGCGGCGAAACCGCTGGCGAATCAGCTGCCACTGGGACGCCAGATAATACTGCTCCTGGGCCGCGTCAACCCGCGGGGCCGGTATCTCGGCCATGTCGGCCGCATGGGGATCGTGCGTTGCCATCGGACTTCAGTGCAGGCGAATGCGGGGATCCAGGGAATAGAGCAGCAGATCCGAGATAAATGTCCCAATCACGGTCAGGGAGGTCAGGAACAGCAACAGGCTGCTGGCAATGAACATGTCCTCGGCCACCAGGGCACTGAAGAGCATCGGCCCCACGGTCGGCAAACCCAGGACCATATCCGTAATCACGGTACCCGATACAATCGCGGGCAATTCCCAGCCGATGGTGCTGGTGATGGGATTCAGGGCGACCCGTATCGGATATTTCAGCAACAGCCGGAATTCGGATACGCCTTTGGAACGGGCCGTAATCACATACTGCTTTTCCAGTTCATCCAGCAGCGTCGCCCGCATCACACGCGCCACGCCGGCCGTACCCGCCGTACCCACGATGATCATCGGCAGGGGGATATGCTTGAGCAGGTCGATGAACTTGTTCAGGCTCCATGGTTCATCCAGGTATTCGGTGGAAAACAGGCCCCCGACCGCGCCTCCCGCATTGAAAATGATCACCATCAGGATCAGGGCCAGCAGGAAATTGGGCGAAGCCAGTCCCACAAAACCAATCATGGTAAAAAAATAGTCAATGAAGGAGTATTGGAATACGGCCGAAATCACGCCGATCAAAATCCCCACGGTATAGGCAAAGAGCAGTGACAGCAACGAAATGAGGGCCGTAATGCCCACCCGTTCGGCAATAATGTCGGACACGGGTTTGGCTTGCTGGAACGACCAGCCCAGTTCCCCCCGCAGGACATTGGCAAACCATTTGTAATACTGCACCCAAACGGGCTGGTCCAGCCCAAACTGAACCCGCAAGGCATCCAGCACCTGCTGTTCCACCTCCTGGCCGGTCGCCGCATACCGCACGGCCAGGGTGGTAATGTAATCCCCCGCCGGCAGCTGGATGATCACGAAAGACACCATGCTCGTGATCACAACGAGCAGTACCATGTACAGGAAACGACGTGCAAGGTAGGCAAACATGCTTTACCTGTCAAATACGCGCCCCCGGAATCAGCCTTGATTCCGGGGGCGCATCCGCAAGACGGTACGCGTAATCTAGTTCAGAATGAAGACAACATCATTGGGATAGGCTCCGGGCGCAGCCCCGACGAAGCTTTCATCTTCCGGGACATTCTGGATGCGATTGCTGATGGCAGATACGCTCGGCGGCGCGCTGACCGTACCCCACAGGTACAGATTTTCCACGTTCAGGGTGATCAGTTCGTTGATGGTGGACTCATACTCGGGGGTACCCGGTTCGGTCTGGAGCCAGGCAAAACCCAACTCGAACAGTTGCTTGATTTCATCCGGGGGTTCAATGCCTTCCTCCCCTTTGGTGTCATACCACTGGCGCCAGACATAGGAGGACATGGCACAGCAGGACTGCCAGTGCCAGGGCGGCATCAGGCGCATGGGATAGGCCCGATAGGCGATCAGTTCGGAACCACCGTCTGTATTCCAGATTCCCACATCGTGCTCGTTGGCCACGTAGCGCGACATCAGGGTGTCTTCCGGCACAAATTTGGGTTGCCAGCGAATCCCGATTTCCTTCCAGTCCTCGACCAGCAGTTCCATCATCTCATCGTGGTACCCCAGCCATTCGGTGGCGTATTCTCCCAAAATCGTAATGGTTTCGCCCGTGTCCGGGTTGACGCGGTACTCCCCGTTGGCATCCCAGGGCAGACCCATTTCATCCAGCAGGGCATTGGCGCGTTCCACATCGTGCTCGGCGAAATAGGTCCCCATCCAGTCTTCGTAACCCGTCCAAATGGAGGAAACGGGCGCGGTGAACGGCTTCGTGGTGCCCAGGAAAATCGTTTCGCTCAAATCGTCCCGATCCACCGCCAGGGCATGGGCCTGGCGGAAGCGGATATCATTGAACAGTTGGCTCTTGAACGGATCCGCGGTGGAGTAATTGAAGGCGACGCCCAGCGCACTGGAGGTCGTCTTGTTTTCCGTAATGACGATGCGATAATCGCCTTCCGCCTCGTTGCGGCGCAGAATCGGCAGATCGGCAATGCTGATCTGGCTGGGGCCGTAGTCAAATTCCTGGTTCATGAACTTGAGCTTGAGGACTTCCGGATCCCCGCCCTGCTGCACGATCGAAACAAGTATGGAATCGATATAGGGCAACTGATTCCCCGCGGTGTCGACACGCCAGTAATAGGGGTTGCGTTCCCAGGTGACAAAAGCACTTTCCACATCCTTCAGGATGAAGGGATTGAGTTGGGGACGTTCGGCCCGGGCCGCATAGTTCTTGCGCATGTTTTTGTCGGTAAAGGCACCGACCCAGTCGTCAAAACCTGCCTCCTGGGCATTGGCATCCGCATTCTCGTCGTAATCCGGGTGATACTGCCCCAGGAAATGGACAGGGGCCGCCGGAACGGAGGTCGCCCATGCCACCACAACCTTCTTGTTGGGCACACTGAAATCGTAACGCAAGGTATAGTCATCCACGACTTCCAGGGCAATCCACTCTTCGTTGAGCTTGTAGTTGTTGTCACTGCCGAAAAACAGCCGTTCGTCCTGCAGAATGGAATTCCACCAGAAGGCGAAATCGGCCGCATCCAGCGCATCGCCGTCAGACCATTTCATGCCCTGGCGCAGATGCAGGGTGAGCGACATGGCATCGGCGCTCATTTCATGGGATTCCGCGATATTGGAAAAGTACTGGGTCGTGTCCGGTCCCGCCTCGGGATTCGCCACAAACAGGCGCTGTTGCATCCCCTCGGTAAAACCCGTAAACCAGGATCCGGCTTCCGGGAAACCGGACAGCCGCAGTTCCCCGCCATACTGTCCGATATACCGCGGGGGCCGAATGACATAGGGATGCGCCGGCATTCTTTCGGCCAGCGGGGGCAGGGTACCTGCTGCTACCATCTCGGCCAGCATCGGTGCTTCGCTATAGCTGTCAAGGGTATTGCCGGTCGCAGCGGTATAGGCGGCCGGGGTACTGAAGTGGTAATCCACCCAGGGCTCATCCTCCAACATCACCAGGCCATCCATGTCGGCTTCCGCGGGAGCCGCCTCCGCTTCTGCCGCGGCCGGCGCGGGTTGATCCGTTTCGGCTTCCTCCGCACCACCGCCAGCACAGGCCACGGCGGCCAAAGCCGCCAGCAGTACTACGATCAAAATCCATGTTATGCGTCTCACTTGGCCTTTCCTCCTTCATCATGAGAGAAACCATCAAATCGCCGGTTACGCAATCACTTTTGGACACCACATGACGTCCGTGACTCACGCCATACACATTCATTTTCGACTTTCTTTGGGTGCCCGTATTCTAAAGGGTGGCCAAGGACAATCGGAAATTTTGGCGGCCCTGTAAACTGTTGTCCCCGCCCAGGATTGCCCGCATGCCACAAGTCGGAAATCGGGAAACGCCTGCATTCAGCATACAATACAGCCAGTCAGCCCTGCATAACCCGTCGCAAGCGAGATACCATGAGCGAATTGCAAGACTTCCTGCTGGACGATGCCCAGATGCGTGCCTTTATCGGCCAAGGATACCTGAAATTCCATTTGCCCATGGGCACCACCTTTCACCAGCAGGTCTATGATGAGACCGAGCGGGTGTTCGCTGCGGGCGGCAATCCCGGCGATGACATTTATGACGCTGTGCCTCTCCTCCATGAAGTATTCCATCATCCCCTGGTCCGCGGTGCCCTGACCAGCATCCTGGGGGCCGACTATTTCATGTACCCGCATCGCCACTGTCATTTGACACCCCCCCAGCGTCAGGCCCAGCACAATCACAAGGACAGCATTCCCAGCGATCACTTCGTGCGGCACCACCGGGTGCGGTGGGCCATGGCGTTTTACTATCCCCAGGAGACGCCCCTGGCATTCGGACCCACGGGTGTGCGTCCCGGCACCCAGTACTACATCACACCGGACACGGCCATGAAGCACGATGAAATCCCCATGGTCGGGAAAGCCGGTGACGTGGTCATTGTTCATTACGATTTGTGGCACCGGGGTCTAACCAATTCCCTTAACCGCAACCGCTACATGAACAAATTCCTGTTCTGTCGGGCCAGCGAGCCGACGGCACCCAGCTGGAATCATGAGAACCGCGACTGGTGGCCACCGGCTTCCTGGGGCTACAACTACAACGCCCAGCCCATCTGGGAGTCCATATGGCACTGGCACCTGGGCCAGCCCAACCCCGATGCGGCCGCCGGCGCCGGCACAGACATTGATCAGATGGCCACCGACTTGGCCGGCGAGGATGAACATGTCGCCATGAATGCAGCCTATGCCCTGGCCCAGTCCGGTGAAGCAGGCTGCGAGGCGCTCTTCCGGTACTGGCCCCAGGAAGCGGTGAACCGGCTGGAATCCAATTTGAGTGGACGCTACCGCAATCCCTGCGAGCTTCTGTCCTCCCACGGCCTCACCGCAGCCAACGGCATGTCTGTCCCCCGGCTGGAATCCTTGCTCAAGGATGACAACTGGTGGATCCGGGCCGGAGCCGCCGATCGGCTGGGTGATGTGGGCGTATCGGCACGCAGTACCATCCCTGCGCTGACCGAGGCCTTGCATGACACTTCGGAATGGGTGCGCCGCAATGCCGCCTTCTCCCTGGGCATTCTGGATGACGAGGGTACCAGTGCCCGCCTGCTGGGAGAATGCCTGACGGATCCGGCACCGCGCGTAGCCCAAAATGCTTCCCTGGCCTTGTGCAAGATGGCACGCCATGCCCAGGACGCCCAGGACGCCCTGTGTCAGGCCCAGACCTCCAGGGTCAAATACGTGCGCACCAATTCCCAGCTTGCCTTGCAGTTGATGCATGCCTAGCTTCCCGGTATCGGTCAGGGCACATGCGGGCCCTGCCGGGAACACCTGTGGCGTCTTGCGAGAGTGTGTACTTTGTCTCCGCCCCTGTTTGCGCTGCTGCCAGGCCGATCCCGGATCACCGCCTGGCCTGCCGGAACACACATCTCCCTGCCCACGGGAAGCCACCACGCAGTGTCCGTTTCGATAGTCCGCCGGTCCGGGAAGGCAGACTGCCATCTTTCTCTTTGCCTGAATCCCGCTTCCTTGTCTGCCTGATACCAGGAACCGCCCATGAATGCCTGCCTTCTCCTTCGTGCCCGCATACCGGACGCCGTAGTCCAGCGGATGCGGATCGGTTGCCTGGTGGTGGTCTGTTGCCTGCTGACCAGTCTCTGGCTGGGAGCCGCCCCCGTGCCGGCCTACGCCACCCAGCTGTTGCCCTGCAACGATCTGCTGGGCTGCATTGAAATTCCTGCCGGACAGCCTGTCGTGGTGGGTGGACTGTTTGATCGTACGGGTGCCAATTCCGTGCAGGGGGTGGATCAGGCCCGGGCCGCGGCCCTGGCGGTCCAGGACTTTGGCCCTGTTCTGGGGCACACGGTCAGGCTGCAGGAACTGGACATTTCCTGCCAGGCCTCCACATTGCATTTGGAGGCCCTGACAGCGACGCCGACCCTGGTAGGCTTCGTGGGGCCCAGTTGCAATGGAGCGGCGCGGATCATGCTGCAACAAAATCTGCACCGGGACCTGCCCCTGGTTTCACCGGCAGCCACGGACAATGCCCTGTTCGTGTCCGATCGTCTGCAGCGGGGGTTGTGGCAACCGGGCTTCTACTCTGTGGCACCCAGTGACATACATCAGGGTGTGCTGCTGGCGCGCTATGCGTATGAGACCCTGGGCGTACGCACGTTGCTGGTCGTGGATGACGCCCAGCCCCAGCGCGACTCGCAGCGGGCAGCGATGGAAGCCACGTTCCGGATTTACGGGGGCCAGATCGTTGGCCGGGAATCCCTGACTCCGGGTACCGGTCCCGTCATTCCCCTGCTGGAACGGGCCGCTGCGCTCCAGCCGGATGCGTTGTACCTGCCTACAGATCATCAGGATGCCCGGCGTTTGGTTTTGGCGATCAGCAGCATGCCAGCTCTCCATGACGTGCTCCTGCTGGTGGGTACGGACTGGCTGGCAGCGGACGTTGCCGGGATCACACGCGATTCCAGCCTGGAGATCTACGCGGCAGGCCCCTACCTTACCCCGCAACAGGCCAATGCTTTTGAACACCACTGGCATCGCAATTACCTACAGGCTCCCTTTACCCTGAGCGCACCGCATGCCTATGATGCTACCAGTCTGTTGTTGCAGGCTGTGCGCCTGACGGCCCAGCAGGATGTCCACGGCAATCTCTCGGTGGGCCGTCTGGCTTTGCGCCAGTCGCTCAATCAGATGTCCGGGTTCCCCGGCTATACCGGGGTGCTGCAGTGCACGGGTCATGGCCAGTGCGCCGCGAACCTGGCATGGGGCCTCTACCGTCTGCCGACCCGTTCCGATGTGGGGGCCTGGCCCCTGATCCTGATTCAGGCTCCCAGGTTTCCGGTGGGCCGCAGCCCCCGCTACCTGGGACGTATCGTGGAGGACGCCAACGTACGGAGCGGTCCAGAAAGCCATCTGCCTGTCTTGCGGACACTGGATCGGAATGACACGGTCCAGATCATCGGCACCACGCCGAACCGGGCTTGGGTGCAGATGGTTACCGGCGGCTGGCTGGAAGCCAGCCATCTGGAACTGTACCAGTTTGACTTGCCTGCCGTCTTCCGTGTGCCGTCCACACCCTTGCCCACACCACCCCCCGCACAGGTAGGGGATCCGGATTGGCCAGTCCCCCAAGCCCAGAGCTTCCGTGCCCCTGATGGCATGTCCGTCCGGGTCATAGCCCTGTTGCAGGAAGGGGATCCGGGGTACTCGTCTACCGTACCCCCCAACACAACCAACCGGTCCCAATGCCCGCTCTGCGGCCATGTTGCGGTGCGCGTGGGATTGGAAAACACCTCTTCCGTCAATGAGCATCGTGTTTACCTCCAGGATTTTTCCCTGCATCTTGTGCAGGATCGGAACGGGTTTCCGGCCCGCATTGAAGCAGCGGCACTCCGGTGTCGCCGCCGGATCTTTGTCAGGGACAGCTCTTTGCTCCGCGCCGGCATTGGTGAGGTAACCCGGGATTTGTGCTTTGCCGTGCCGGATGTCACGCGTGTTACCTGGCTGTACAATCTGGTTTATGAATCGGCCCGCGACCCCCGGGAACCGCATGACACGCCACAGCCCGAGTTTGCCGTGCACTTCAGCCTGCGGTAAAGAGACCTGGACTTCGGTCCAGAACTGATGCATCCGTTACCGAGATACGCTCGGCATGCTCCGCCAAGACGCGTTGGACGCTTTGCACCGCAACCCCGAGGTGTCTGTGCTTATCGCTGGGGCTGGGGTCAACGGGGCCGGGGTCTTTCGGGATCTGGCCTGTCAGGGGGTAGATGCCTTGCTGGTGGATCAGGGCGACTTTGGGGCGGGAACCAGTGCCGCGTCTTCCCACCTCATTCACGGTGGCTTGCGTTACCTGGAATATGGCGATTTCCGCCTGGTCCGGGAAGCGGTCCAGGAGCGCAACCGCCTGCTGGTCAACGCCTCGCATTATATCCAGCCGTTACCGACCTGCATCCCCCTCTTTTCGCACGTTTCCGGACTGCTGAACGCCCCCTTGCGCTTCCTGGGCCTGCGCGATGCCACGGCGGCCCGGGGAACCTGGATCGTACGGCTGGGCCTGGCCCTCTACGACAGGTTTTCCCGATCGATTCACGACAATCTTCCGGCCTCTCGGCTGGTGAATCGGCAGGCCAGCCGAGAACTCTTTCCGGCCTTGCATCCGCGCATCAAGGCGACCGCGCATTACCATGATGCGTGGGTCCGGCATCCTGAGCGCCTGATCCTGGAACTCATCCAGGACGGCCTGCGCGAGCCAGCCGTCGGCATGGCACTCAACTATATGTCAGTGGTCGCCAGGGATCAACAGGATGTCCTGCTCCGTGATCACACGAACGGTACGGACATCCGTGTACGCCCCCGGGTGATCGTGAATGCCGCAGGTCCCTGGATTGATCAGGTGAATCAGCGGCTGGACCGACCCTCTGCCTTCATCGGCGGGACCAAGGGATCCCATCTGGTCGTGGCCCACGATGCGCTTTACGAGGCCCTCCAGGGACACATGATGTTCTTTGAACACACGGATGGCCGCGTAGTGCTGATCTGCCCGTTCCATGACAGGGTATTGCTGGGAACTACCGACATCCGGGTCGACGATCCCGATGACACCTGTTGCACGCCGGAAGAGGAAGCCTATCTGCTGACCATGGTGTCCCAGGTCTTTCCCCGGATTGCCCTGTCGCCGGCCGACATTGTCTTTCGCTTTTGCGGTGTGCGGCCCCTGGGGGCCTCCGACAAAGCGGCGGCGGCCATCAGCCGGGATCATCAGCTGCGTCTCCTGCCCGGGACGGCCACGCAGGCACCGGTCTACTCGCTGATAGGCGGAAAATGGACTACGTTTCGGGCCTTTGCCGAACAGACTGTGGATGCTGTGCTCACCGAACTGGAACTGCCACGCCGCAGGGCTACGCAGGATCTGGCCATAGGCGGAGGCAGGGCCTATCCGGATACCCCCGCCGCGGCCGAGGACTACGTAAGGGACCTGGCGGCACAGTACCACCTGCGTCCAGGGACATGCCGTGAGCTGTTTGCCCGGTATGGCACGGGCGCCGAAGACGTAGCCTCCTTTTGCGCCGGTCATGCACAGGGGGAGGAGCGCATGCCCCTTTCCTGTTTGCTGAAGGCCGAACTGGTGTATCTGTGCCGCCATGAAATGGTCGTGCATCTGGAGGATCTCCTGTTGCGACGCACCCTGCTGGCCATGTTGGGCCAATTGTCGTCCGCGGTGCTGGAGGAGGTAGTCACGGTGATGGCATCCGAACTGGAATGGACTGCCACGCACAAGGAAGCGGAATTGCGGCAGGCCCGCGACAAGCTGCAAACCCGCCATGGGGTTGTTTGCTGATACCGTGAAGCCTACCGCTTGCCTTGGCGTCCTGCATGTTGTCGGCGGGGAAGCGATGACGTCCCACAGTCGGGAGTACCGGCAACTTTTCTGCTCCCGCTGTCACGACACCCCCGGTGCGCCATGGGGATGGCAGGGATATCCGCCTCTCCCTCCCTCCTACGGGCCCCAAAGCTGCAGGGAATTGGTTTCAATGAGGTATATCAGGAGCAGACTGAAGACACTGAAGATGCCGTATTCCAGCCACTGCGTGCGCCGGATTTGTTGCTGGATGTAGTTCTGACTGATATTGACCAGCAGGAAGAAAAACCAGATCAGCAGGACCCCATGGGCCAGATCAGAGAGTCCCGACAAGATCAGGATCATGCCTGCCAGACTGATGATCAGGGTGATGCCCAGGGCATACCGGAGCAGAAGGATCCGATCCGGCGTGGTATGGCGCAGCAACTCGATCGTCACCAGGAACGAGGTACCCGTGATCATGGCGGCGGCAAGCAGCGGACGCGCTTGCACATGGTGCACCAGCAAGAAGAGCAGGAAGGCCGTGATGTAAGCCATGCCGTGCAAAAGGAAAATGAACTGCCCGGCATGCGGATGCGAGGGCTCCTGCGATTCATAGAGCAGAAACTGGATGAAGGTGTAAGCCCCAATCGCGACCAACATGGCAAAGACCGATACGGTCGGCAGGACAGAAAGAGGCTGTGCCACGACGACCACCAGGGCCAGGGCCGCGGGCAGGCAATACACGGGCCAATAGCGGGTCACGCGCCAATACAGGGCCAGATGCCCCAGGCGTGGATGGATCTGGATTATGCTGTCCGTCACCACCAGCGATGTAATCAGAGCCAGCATGCCTTCCATCATATTGGGGGTAAGCCTGAGCGTTACCTGTGCCCCCGCGAGCAGAGGGGATGTCCATGTGATTTCGGGCAGGCGCCATACCAGGGTCAGGGTCATGACCAAGGCCATGACCCATCCTGCGATGCTGATGCGTTGGCGAAAATCCGTCAACATTCACGTACGTCCCCGGACAGCATCTGCTGAACTGTCAGCCATGTGGTTCCCGTGTTGCTGAAATCATACCGCGCTACGGTGCCAGGATGGCGCGTGGCGTGGGCACTGCTCCTTCTCTGGGTCCTGCTGTGGATTCTACCGGATTTGGTGACAGCCTTCATCCAATCCCATACGGCGAAACCCATTTCGGTACAGTCTGTCTTGCCGGATCAGGCGGAAGCAGGACTTGCCCTGGATTGTGTCTGGATTCGTTCCCTTTCCGATCTGGAACAGTGTGTCGCGCCCGCGGCAAGCCAGACAAGGCCAGGGGACCAGCAGATCACGTTTGTGCCTGTATTGTGGCAGGAGACGGAAATTCAGCCCGGGCAGTGGGACTGGACATGGACCGATACTGCAGTCTCCCATCTGCAACACCTGGGCCTGACTCCCGTACTGGTATTGCACGGTGTCCCGGGCTGGTTGCGGCAACAGGGAACCAACTGGGACCGGGATGATCCTGACGTGGCATCTTCCTATCCCCATGCCTTTGCCCGCTTCGCGGCCAGAACCGCCCAAAGGTACCAGTCGCAGGTGCGATTCTTTCAGCTGGATGTCGCCGCCAATGTAGCTATGGGCAACTTTCCCTTCGCGGTCAGTCCGGTGCGTTACGGCCAGATGGTAGCGCTGGCCGCGCGCCAAATGGAACGAAATGCGCCGGATCCGGTTCTTCTTTCTGCCCCCCTGCTGCCTGTCGATACGACCACGCTGGCCGCAATCCCACCGGAACAATGGTTGGCCCGTTTCCAGGAGTCCCAGGGCAAGGGACATCTGGATATTGTACAGTGGCGGCCCCGTGCGCTATCTGTGACACCGGATGGACAGAATCAGTCCAAGGCCCACACGCTGCTAACGCACAATCCATTCCCTCCCCTGTATCCTGCGGATGCTCCGTGGGAGCACTGGTGGTTCACGGAGCCGTTGTCCCCGCTTGCCCCTGCCCGTGAAGGGCCCGACACCGGATTCCGTGCTGTGATCGCGGGAACGGATCCTCCCGGCCGCTGGATCAGGGTTGTTCCCGTAGCCATGACGGGCGCCGCCCCAGAGCCCACAGGTGTCTTACTGTTCCCGGAGGAGCCGCTTCCCGTACCATGGCGGCACGGGACAGGATGGGCCCTTTGGATGTTGGTGGCCGTAGCAATCTGGATCCAGGCGATGGCCGCTTTCCGGCAGCTGGAACATGCCATGCAGCGGCGTGCGCCAACATTGCCTCCAAGGCATGCCGATTTCCTTGTCATTGGGGTTGCCCTTTGCGCCCTTGGGGTTGTCATCATGGCGTCCGGGTGGGGTCTGGCCTGTCTGGGGCTCATCCTGTTGCTGGGACTGGCCTTCCTCAGGCCCTTTCTCATTTGGCTCATCCTCTTGGCCGCGCTTCCCTTTGACTATATCCATGCCAATATCATGACACCGTTGCGGCTACAGGCCTTTGCCCTGTCTCCGGCCCAGATCCTTGCCCTGGCACTCTTCCCGGTGTTGTGTACATCCGCCGTGAGGCAGCTGCGCTCCTGGTCTCTTCCATCCAACCAGACCGTATCCTGGACTGTGGTCGGTACAGGTGTTGCCTGGTTGCTGCTGCTGGGGCTCTGTCACAGCCACAGACCTGCCGCTACGCGATGGCCCCAGATATGGGAACTGGAGGTTTTTCCCCTGTACATCGCGGGTCTTTCCTGGTGGTTATGGTCCCGTGCACGCGCCGTCTGGCTGCCCCTTACCGCTCTGGCGGCAGGCATCGCCCTGTTTGCCACCATTTCCCTGCTGGCCTGGATCATCAGTCCCTGGATCCCCGGGCCCCTGGAACAGCGCCTGAGTGGTTTGACCTTCTCGCCCAATCATGCCGCGATGATTCTGCTGCGGGGATTCTGGCTGGCCCTGGGTCTGGCATCCCTCCCTTTCTCCCTGCGCCATTGGGGAAGATTGCATCTGGCCCTCGCGGTCATCTCCGGCTGGGCTCTGCTGCTTACCTTCAGCCGGGGCGCGCTGGCCCTGGGGATGCCTGTCAGTCTGCTGGTGTGGCTCTGGTGGCGGTACCGTGCCCACGAACATTCCCACCTCCTGCGCCACAGCTCCCTCGCCACAGGTATCATCATTGGCGTATCCGGCATGCTGCTGGGACTGGCCCACATGCGGTTCAATCTGTGGGAACGGCTATTGGATCTGGCCCCCATGGCCGCGCGGTGGGCCATTTGGCAGCATACATGGGATCTCTGGCTGAAGCATCCCTGGTTTGGGCAAGGCAGTGATGGGTTCTACTGGGGTGCCACAGCAAACTTTCCCGTTTCCCCCTGGCTCAATCCCGAAATCCTGCATCCCCACAATGTTTGGCTGGAAATCCTCGTCCGATCCGGTGTGGCGGGCCTGGCAGGTATGCTGCTGCTTTGCGTATTGCTCTTCCGGGCCTTGCGCATGCCATCCCGGGATCCCCGGCACTTCTGGCTCATGGGTGCCGCGGGCATGGCATGGGCCGGTGGCCTGGCGCATGGCCAGGTTGACGCATTCTGGTCTCTGCCTGACATTGCGGCCATGAATCTTCTTTTGGTCCTGGCCATTCTGCAATGGGGACAGCAAAAAATCGGGCCGGGAACCTACGCTCCCGGCCCGATGCCATCTCTGCGGACAGAGACGTGACGTTTTTTCACGCGCTTACCCCATGCGCAACACGATCTCGGTATCCGCACCTACGACCTGGGGCATAAGGGTATTCTTGATGAACTCCACCAAAGCGGGATTGTCCATCAAGTCACCGCCCAGCAAAGCCGGCAACAGATCCAGCATGGCATTCATGGTAGCTACATCGTATTCAAGCGAGAGGGCCGGATCGCCGTCCAGCTGGATATTCAGCTGATTGGGACTGGTCTGGATGGTGAGTTCCCCCACGCCCGCAAGCAAATCGAGCACATCCGCGGGCAGGGCAATATCGTCCATACCCAGAGCAGCTACATCTATGCCCCCGACCGACGCGACACGGTTGCCTTCCAGCTGCACGGCCAGCCGCAACATCGGCGGCGGACCGTCCAGGGCAGGCGGCGCGGCAAAGGCAATGTTCGCCAGGGGGTCCACCGAGACATCACTGCCGGGCAATTGCAAGTCAATCGGCAAGGGACCGGCCGTCGTCATGGTTTCCAGAAGTGTCAATACCCCAGGCACCATGCCCGAGCCTCCCGTCAAGCCATCCACCAGGGCCACGCCCGAATCATGCAAGGTGATCGCAGGCAACAACTGATTGTTGATGGCCATGGCAATGTTGCCACTGCCTACATGCAGGTTCAAACGGGTCACATTGGCTTTCTGCAGCAGATCCGTGACATCGGCCGGCAACAGGTCCGCCCCCAGCGGCAGGCCAAAGGCAGACGCCACCCCGGCATCATCCACACTGATGACCAGCGGTGGCAGGGAAGTGCTGCCCACGGGCGTGCCGGTGAAGGAAACCTGCAGGGTAAGATCCAGTTCGGGCAACCGGGGCAGGAACGTATTCACCAGCTCCAGTGTGTCCGGGTCCTCCGCCAGCAATGCCTGGGCCAGTACCAGTCCCGCCGCGAGGCTGTCTTCATCGTAGGCCAAACCCGGCAGCGGCTGGTCGTTCAGGGCCAGGTCAAGGGTGTTGGGAGTTATGTCAATGCGCAGGGTTTCCGCCCCCAGACTGGCCAGCTGCTGCAATGTGCCTGCATCCACCAAGGGTGGCAGGCCCAGCACATCCAGACCTACCCCATTGACCGAAAGGGCGCCTGCGCTGTCGATGGCTATGCCCGACAAGTCCAGTACGGCCAGGGGTTCCAGGCCCTGCGACGGCGTGTAGCTGGTTTCACCCGACCACCTGTCGGCCGACCCGCCGTCGGCCAGCTGGATGCGGACCCCAATCCCCACCTTGCGCAGCCAGGCGAAAGCCTGTTCCAGATCGACAGGCACATGCACGCCCATCTGGGCTATGACCCCGGCCAGGGCCGCGGCCGAATCCTCATCCCAATAGATGTAGGGCAATTCGTCGCCGTTGTTGTAGATGTGGATACCGTTGTACCCGATCCGGACCTCCAGTTCCCGCGTACCTGCTGCGGCCAACTGGTCCATGGTACTCTTGATGCCAGTGGCACTCAGGGAACTTACAGGCAACCCCAGAGCTTGCAGGGTATCACCGTCGTCTGCCACCTTCAGGGTGACCGAAGGCAGGTTGAACCAGGTGGAACCCGTACTGCCACCTCCTGTACACGAACCCAGCAACAAGGCGGCCAGGGACAACAAGAGAATGAACTTGACGCGAAAAAGGTTTCGAGCACGCACCTGCATGATCTCCTTGTATTGCTGTTGAACCCGGACCTGTGAAGCGCACTGCCGATTTGCATGCGATCCCGAACTGCGGTTCGGGATCCCTAAATCCGGCAATAGGCAAGCCACTTCGCCGGGTGACCTTGCTATTAGCCTAAGAGTATACCAGAGCACTGGACCATTTCTCGTATCCCGATTTGTCTGAATTCTGCAGGGTCAGGAGTCCAGACAGTCTTGAAACGCTACAAGGCAATGAGACCCTATGGGGCGAGGCGCAGGAACCCCGAATGACAGCACGCCATAACGGCCTGCGACGACCGTAGGAACAGTCCTGCCATCCCGCAAGACAATGGCCGCGGCCCTGCAACACCATCTCCCTCAGCCCGCAGCGGAATGAGGGAAACGGCGAGGCAGACCCGTGTTCAGCAGAATTTGCATGGAAAATTCCTCAAGCAGAAAACGACGCCGTGCATAACGATTCTTCTTCCAACAAGAGGCCCTGCTTCCACAATTCACCAGGCCTGTCTCCCTCTCCTATCAGGTTGTGCAACAGGGCATAATCATGTGCCCGCTTCACGGTGCTGAAGCCCGCTTGCTTCACCAGCCCCACAATTTCGTGCAGCTCCATGCAATTCAGCAATTCAGGCGAGTGGGTGGCAATGAACACCTGGCCTCCACGTCGGGCATAAGCGCGAAATTCGGCAGTCAGTTCTGGCAATAACCTGGGATAGAGCTGATTCTCAGGTTGTTCCACTGCCAGAACGGAATTGAGGATGATAGAGCAACACCAGATAAGCAAACATTTTTGTGGTGCCATCAGAAACATGGCGTGAGAGGAAGGGATCCCTGAAGTTGCCATCCTGGAAACGCAGTGCCAGGCGTCCGTCCTCAGTCGACAGGGCATCCACATGACTCACACCAGGTATCCGCTGGCGCATGGCGGCCAACACCTGATCAAAGCTTGCGGGGTGATGGGCAAAGAGCGATTGGGCCACTTGGGCAAGGTTATCCCCTCGTAGGGAAAGGTATGCGGCACTGGACCGAGCGTCGGCAACACGAAAATCCGAGACGTACCAACTCTCAATGAGGCGGCGCAATGCGGCAACGACACGAAACTCGCGAAACTGGCCCAGGCCTTTGATCGCAAGTAGGCTGGGATCGTCCAAGGTATACCTGTCCCATTGCACAACTGCCTCCTCAGCCCCATAAGCCGACTCGTTGGCAATTGCTTGACCCACCCCCTTGCGAAAGTCCAGAAAACGCCAGGGCTGTCCCCTCTGCCCTCTTTGATACTGGAGATATTCGTGATCTACCAACGCGTTGCCGTGTGGGGATGAGATTGCAAGGTGGTATGTAACCAACCTGCCACTTCCTGCATGAAACTTGACGGTAATTTGCATGGGTCCTTGTGTCCCACGGCTAACCAGTTCCGAGAATCCTCCCCGCTTTGTGACTGCAGCAGCCACATTCTGATGGAGGGCATCCTTGAGGAAGGCAAGTACGTCGAAGAAGGTGGTCTTTCCCGATCCATTCGCACCGATGATGACCACCATAGGCGGAAGGTTTCGCAATGAGATATGGCGGAAGAGCCGATAATTTCTTATCTCGATGCTCTCTATGCGTTTAGCCTGCACGGGCCGATTCTGATCGGATTCGGTAATCCGCCAATGGGCTTTGTTCATGATTGGGGGCAAGTACGGGTGGCTTTGGCAAAAACCCTTGAAAGTCCAGAATTGCAGGTTCACTGTATGCATCTGGATACCCAAAACAGGCACCAGAGGAATTGCAGTCCCCCTTTGCCGGGCAATTGCGGTAGTTTCCCCATGATGAAGTGCCTGTTGACAGGTCCGGGGGAGTAGACCAACAGGTCCAGTGTACTGCATCTGTCCGGCAGGGCCTTCCCTCTCCCGGGGTTAAGAGAGGACAATGCACCGGTATAATCGGGCCTTCAACACCTCCCCGTGGGCAATTGGTACACGAAATCGTCTTCAGGCACAGCCAGACCCAGCCGCTTGCGCAGGGCATGGGTCATCGCCCTTTGATCGCTCCAGGCGTATTCCGTTTCGCCAAAACACATGCTGCGTTCATGGCCCTTGCCAAAGGCCGCCACGATATCCCCGGATGCTGCCAGACTGACGGCCCGTTCCAGGGCCAGGGCTCGATCCGGCACGATTTCCCAGGGAGTTGTGGTATCGGCACTGCGGATTCCGTCCGCAATGGCGGCACAGATCTCGGCCAGACATTCCGTGCGGGGATCTTCGGCCGTGACGATGACATAGTCACTCTGCTGCGCACTGACCGCGCCCATGAGCTGCCGTTTGGCCTGATCCCGCAGTCCGGCGCAACCAAAAACGGTGATCAGCCGACCTCGGGTCCGGGTGGCCGTGGGCCGGCATGCCCGCAAGGTGACCAGGGCAGATTCCAGACTTCCCGGGGAATGGGCGAAATCCACGACCGCCAGAAAGTCCTGTCCCAGATCAATACGCTGCATGCGTCCCTCCACGCCGGCAAAGCTGTGGACACCCCGCTGGATCTGGGCCGGAGATAATCCCAGGGCATGTCCCATGGCCAAGGCCAACAGGATGTTGGAGACATTGAATTGGCCCAGCAGGCGGGACTGCAGGTGCCAGACACGCTGCTCGGGCCCCTCAACCCAAAACTGCAGGCCCTGAGGCGCAAGCTTGATCCGGGAAGCCCGGTAGGCGATGGGTCCGGCAGGGGATTTCCTCTCCTGCCCGTACAGATACACCTGCACCGGAACCCGGCGCATCGGAGCCAACACCTCCATGCGGGCCTGCATGGCCGCCGTGGCACGCGCATCGTCTGCGTTGAGAATCACTGTCGGCTTCCGATCCGCGTCCGGGGTATCGGTCAGCAGATCCAGAAGGCTGCACTTGGCCTGCAGGTAACGTTCGAAGGTACCGTGATAGTCCAGGTGTTCATGCGTTATGCTGGT
Organism: Caldilineaceae bacterium; assembly: GCA_963664185.2. GTDB lineage: Bacteria > Chloroflexota > Anaerolineae > Caldilineales > Caldilineaceae > Bin34. The sequence goes on from CAXXOQ010000143.1 coordinate 53,538, forward strand.
AACTCCTGCCACATCCAGTGCGGTTTCGTCTACCCTGTGCTGGGCCAGCCCATGACTGGTGCACTCCAGCACCGCGTACCGGCATCCTTCATCCACCATGTGCCTGAGTTGCCGCTGTACCTCCCACGCATCCGGGGTGGTGACATGAAAGCCCGATTCCTGGACGCAGCTGGGCCGCGTGATGCCGACCGTGGAAATCGCGCCCACGGCCTGGCCCGCTTCCGCCAGCAGCCAAGTCAGCAGGGCCGTGGAGGTCGTCTTGCCATCCGTGCCCGTGATGCCAGCCGTCCGCAGTTGATACGCCGGAAAACCAAAGAAAAGAGCCGCCGCCTGGGCGTATGCAGACTGACTGTCCCGCACCTGCAAATAGGGGGTCGGGATGACACCGGCCTGCTGGCAGCGCATCCGGAACTGGTGCGCGGATTCCGTCCCCATGACACTTTGGGCCCCTGCCGCGATGGCCGGGGTTATGAAATCATGGCCGTCCACGATCAAGCCGCGCTTGGCCACGAACAGACTGCCGGGCCGGACAGACGCGTGGTCCCAGGTTACATGGCAGATGGGAAGATCAGGCTGCCGCAGCAGGCCGGAGTCAATCCGATTGCCCCGGGCCTGCAACAAGGCATGCAGATCGTCCAGGTTGGCCATAAGTCTGGGTCAGCCAGCGGGTTATTCGTCGTCGTCCCGGCGTACGAATACGGAGATCAGACCTACCACGATGACCACCATCAGGATCACCGCCACAGCAAATACCAGGGGAGAGAAAGTGCCCAGGAACGGGATTTCGACCGCTGGCATGTTGTCAAGATCGAAGGGCATTTCCAGATTCGCCAGGAACCCTTCGCGGGCGGGAGGAGGCGTGGGGGTAGGTTCGGCCACCGGTGCCTCTTCCCCGGGCGTATCTTCCGCCGCAGGGGTAGGCGTGGGTTGCGGGTCTGTGTCTGCTGCCGGCACGGGGGTAGGTGTCGGGGCTGCAGGCTCCGCCGCTGCCGGTTCCGTCTCATCGGGGGCTTCGGCGGTGTCCGCTACCGTCCGCAAAACCGGCTCGGGCAGGGGCTGGGACAGCAACGTGTCATAGCGGCCCAATGACTGAAAGGAATATCCCTGATCCGGGGAACGAATCACCCAGCCGGCATCGGTCCCCGCGTAAGCATATCCCTGCAGGCCTTCCAGAGTCCAAACCACCCCGCGGTACGTTTGCTCATCCACCTGGGGTCGCAGCCACTGGTTGCCATTGCCCACCCAGAGACCGCGGCCGGTTCCCGCAACCAGCAACGTACCTTCCTGAAACAGGGCAAATACCGAAGCGTCCACCGGAAACCCGGGAGCCTGCGTCCAGTCGACGCCATTGACCGATCGCCAGAGGCCTGCCCCGACCAGGCCCGCATACAACGTATCCCGGTAGACCTCCAGACTGCGCACCAGCGTACCGTCTTCAAAGTTGCCCACCGGGTTCCAGGAATCGGAATCGGCATTCTGGGCAAAGATGCCGTCGTGGGTGCCAATGTACAGCGTCCCCCTGAACTCCGTGATCGTACGCACGCGCCGCGCACTCTGGGCTGGCGTATCGCTCAAGGACAGGCCGATGGCATTGATGACCCAGGACTCACCGTTGTCATAACTGGTCAGCACCCCATCCTGACGGGTACCGGCATGGAGAATGGAAAAGCCATCGACATTCTGGGCGTAAAGAACCCCAACGCCACTGTCACTGCCCAACCAGCTCAGGAAGACCGGCAATTCCTCAAAGCTGCGGCCCCCATCCAGGCTGCGAAACAGAAAGCCGGTGGCACCGTCACCGGCATAGACAATGGCGGGACTGACGATGTCATGTTCCACGGCCGCAATGCTCAGTCCCGCGGGTATACCGGTGGACCGGGTCCAGGAAACACCGCCGTCTTCGCTATAGTAAACCCCTGCTTCATCCGGCACATTGAGTGTGCCCACAACGATCCGGGCAGGATCATTGGGCGCAACGGACAGGGAAATGACAGCATTGGACGTGGGGGGAGCGCTCTGGGCCCAGCTGCGGGAAGGATGCAGTTCCCCCAGCACCAGGCACAGAATGAGAAACGGCAAACACCATCCCCAGTTGCGGACACGAGCTACCACGCAGTGCTTCATTGCATTATCTCCCGCATTGCAAATCGGGCTTTATTGTCAACCAGAGGGATTCGGGCGGGGATGGCGTCTATCACAACCTGCCCGCAAACCCCCAGACCGGGTATCTATGCAATTTGATTATAGGCAATATCCGGCGTTTGGGCGAAACCCCGATTCCGGTTTCCCGTACTGCACCCTGACCGTGGGGAGCGGACTGCCGCCCAGGTTGGCCTAGAAGCCGAAACCCAGCAGCTGTTCGGAAGCGGTGGTGGCCCACTCCAGCAAAGGCGCCGGGAACAGGCCAATCCAGAAGACAATCAAAGTACACAATACCAGCACCGCGCCCATGCCGACCGGAATCGGGATGGGGGACGTGTCGGCCGGCCGACTCCCGAAGTACATGGCCCGGATCACGTTGATGTAGTAAAACGCGGCGATCCCGGCGTTGATCACACCGGCGCCCGCGAGCCAGAAATACTGCCGTTGCACGGCGGCCCCAAAGACAAAGAACTTGCCCCAAAAGCCGGCGGTGGCCGGGATGCCCGCCAAACTGAGCAGAAAGACGGTCAACATGAGGGCCAGGGCAGGCGAACGGGCAAAAAGGCCCTCGTAGACCGACAGCTGGGTGCTGCCCTGTCGCTCTTCCAGTACCATCACGACCAGAAAGGCCCCCACATTGGTGAACATGTAGGCGAACAGGTAAATCAGGATCCCGTTGATCCCGTCCATGTAGCTCTCGGTACCCGCGGCCAGGGCTGCGATGCCCATCAGAATATAGCCGGCATGCGCCACCGAACTGTAGGCCAGCATGCGTTTGACATCCCTTTGCCGCAGGGCCATGAGATTCCCCATGGTCATGGTCAGGATGCACAAACCTGCCAAAATGGGCACCCAGTTCACCAGCAGGTCGTTGAGCGCCACGACAAAGACCCGGGCTGTCACCGCCAACCCTACGGCTTTGGAGGCCGTAGACAGATAGACCGTGACCGGTGTAGGCGCCCCGTCATAGGTATCGGGCGCCCACTGGAAGAACGGTGCCAGGGTGGCCTTGAAGCCCAGCCCGGCCATCACGAACATGGTAGCCGGCATCAGGCCCAGCACCAGTGCTTCCGTATCGCCTGCCTTGAGCAGTGCCGAAACCTCGTGCAGATTGAGGGTGCCCGTCGCGCCGTACACGAAGCTGATGCCGTACAGCATCGCCGCCGAGGCGACGGCACCGTACAGGAAATACTTGAGACCCGCCTCGGTACTGCGCTGGTTGTCGCGCAGAAAACCGGCCAGCAGATAGCTGGTGATCGACAGAAATTCAATCGCCACGTACAGCAACAGCAGGTTGTTTGCGCTCAGGGCCACACAGAGGGCCAGCGACACAAACACGAAGAAACTCCAGAATTCGCCGCGCCGCGCCGTGCGCTGATTCATGTAGTTGCCGCCGGCCAGGCCGATCAGGATCATCACCAGCAGCAGGGGCGCCTTCAGAAAGGCGGCAAACAGATCCATTTCCATCAGGTGCAGGGCGATGCGCGGCTGCTGCCCCACTTCCAGTTCGAAATAGGCGAAGGTCTGGAACAGGGCGGCGACAAAGGCTCCGCCCAGGGTAAACAGGGCCAGAGTGGTATAGCCGCGTCCTTCATCCGTGTGGCCCCGCACCGCCACATCGATCAGGAATATGATCAGCCCCCCGACAAGCAGGATGATTTCAGGGACTAGCAGGCTGAACTGCTCCACAGGCCATTGCTCCAATGCATGGGAAAAAGATAAGGCATCAGGTCAGATTGGTTATGAATTCGATCAGCTGCATCGATGAGGCATTGAAGAAGGAAAGCAGCCAGGTCGGATAGATCCCGATGACCACCATGCCAATGACCAGAGGCCACAGCGTGATCTTTTCAAACAGGACCATATCCGTGGGGCCACTCGTGTGCTGGCCGTCCACGGTAGTCCAGTGCTCCAGCCGTTCCGCATCGTATTCGCCCAGGAACACGTTCTGGAGAATGCGCCACAGGATGTAGACCGCAGTCATGACAATGCCGATGGTGCCAAATGCCGCCCAGACCGGCACAATGGCGAAGGCGCCGCGGAACGTGAAGAATTCCGCCCAGAATCCGGCCAGGCCGGGCAGGCCCAGACTGGCAAACGCGGTCACCATCATGATCCCATAGAAATAGGGAGTCTTGGCACTCAGGCCCCCGAACTTGGACAGATCGCGGGTATGGGCGCGCTCGTAAATGATCCCGACCAGCAGGAAGAGCGCGCCGGTGATGATGCCATGGTTGAACATCTGGAGCGTGGCGCCATTGAGGGCCATCACCGCACTGTCATAGACTCCGGACGCCGGAAGGGTCCCACCCATCTTTTCCGTGACCTTCTGCAAGCCTTCCGGCGTAAGCACCAGGGACGCGGCGCCTATGCCCAGCATGACATACCCCATGTGGCTCACGGAACTGTAGGCGATAAGCCGTTTCAGATCCCGCTGGGCCACACAGACAAAGGCGCCGTAGACAATGGCGATGGCGCCGACCGCAATGACGACGGGTGCCCAGAACTGGCTGGCTTCCGGATAGGTCGGCAGAATGATGCGCAGAAAGCCGTAGGCGCCCAGCTTGAGCAGGACACCGGCCAGGATCACACTGCCGGCCGTGGGGGCCTCGGTATGGGCATCCGGCAACCAGGTATGGAAGGGGAAACTCGGCACCTTGAACGAGAAGCCCAGGAAGAAGCCCCAGAAGGCGAGACTGCCCAGCAGGATGCGCGTATCATAGTCCAACTGCACGAAAGGCTGGGCCTGGGCGGCATTCAGGATGTCAAATGTGCCTGTCGCCAGATACGTGATCAGGATCGCCAGCAGCATGGCGACGGACCCGACCAGGGTGTAGATGAAGAACTTGATGGAGGCGTAGCTGCGGTTTTCTCCGCCCCAAATGCCGATGAGGAGGTACATGGGCACCAGGCTCACTTCCCAGAAGAGGTAGAAGAGCACATAGTCCAGGGCCATGAAGACGCCCAGCATGCTCAGTTCCAGCAGGTGGAACATCACGAAATATTCCCGCACCCGGGTGCGGATCGTGCGGGCACTGTAATAGATGCTCAGGGTGGAGAGCAGGGTGGTCAGGAAGATCAGGGGCAGGCTCAGGCCATCCGCACCCAGCCGGAAACTGGAGTTGAGTACCGGAATCCAGGGCGCGGTGATCTCGAACTGCATGCCCCCCAGTTCCCGATCATAGGTGAAGAGCAACACGACACTGAGGATCAGGGGGACCAGGCTCGCCAGGATGGAAACCCGGCGAATGGACTGGTCGCTGCGACAGAACAGCATGACCCAGATCCCGGCCACGAGGGGGAAAAACAGGGTTGCAAACAATGCCACCTGGCTCGAATTGGCCATGGGCCCGGACCTCCTACCTAACCTCGACTCGATTCAAAAGCTGTCTAAACCAGCGTCAATACGATCGGCATGCCGACCAGTGCGATCCAGATCGACAGCACCGTGAGGGCGATCACCAGATACGCCTGCACCTTGCCATCCTGCAGGCGTGTGAGCACACCGCCACTCCAGTGCATCAGCTTGCCAATCAGATTGACAATGCCATCCACCAGCAGGGCATCCGCAGCGGCGGCCAGTGCTGCGATCCAGACGCCCATGCGGCCAATCCAGTTCACCAGCGGATCAATGATCCAGGTGGCGTCCACATCGGCAAAGAACGCGGCCGCATTGCGGCTCCAGCGCACCACCGTAGCATCGTACAGTTCGTCCACAAAATACTTGCGATGCCAAATCTGCCAGAGCGCGCCGAAGGCATCCACCAGGGGATCCGTCTTGCCCGCCGGCAGGCCCCGGCCATACACGATCCATCCCAGGGCCAGGCCGCCCAGGGCGACCAGCACCGACACCAGCAGCGGAATCAGGTTGAACTCCGGATGCAGGACATGAATGTGGATGACTTCCATGAAGGGTTCCAGATAATGCCCCAGCCAGTTGGGCACCAGGTTGCCCAGTACCGGGAACGTGCCGGGAATCCCAATCCAGCCCAGCGTGATGGCAAAAAAACTGATCAGCACCAGCGGCACCGTCATGCTGCGGGTGCTTTCGGAGGCATGTTCGGCCATGGCCGTACGGGGCTGGCCATAGAAGGTCAGCGCTATCTGGCGCATGGTATAGAACGCGGTCAGGAAGGCGGACAGCGCCAGGACGACAAACACCACACCATGGCCGGCGAAAGCCGAGGCCAGAATTTCATCCTTGGACCAGAAACCGGCGGTGATCAGCGGGAACCCGCTCAGGGCCAGTCCCCCTATGATGAAGGTATAGCCGGTCACGGGCATGTGCCGCAGCAAGCCGCCCATGTTGCGCATATCCTGGGGATCGTTCGGATCCAGCACACCGTCCTTGCGATGTACCGGTCCCGCTTCATGGCCGTTGTGATGACCGTCTTCCCCGTGGCCATGGGCATGCTCATGGCCGTGTTCCATGCCGTGGATCACACTGCCGGAGCCGAGGAACAGCAGGGCCTTGAAAAAGGCATGCGTGAGCAAGTGGAACAGGGCGGCCACGTACGCGCCGATGCCCAGGGCCGCCACCATATAGCCCAGCTGGCTGATGGTGGAGTAGGCGAGCACACGCTTGATGTCCCATTGGGTCAGGGCAATCGTGGCGGCAAAGAGGGCCGTGAAGGCCCCCACCGCCGCCATCACGGTCATGGTCGCGGAGGTAATCGTCAGCGCCCGATCATAGAGGGGATACAGCCGCACCAGCAGGAAAACGCCTGCCGACACCATGGTGGCCGCATGGATCATGGCCGACACGGGGGTGGGCCCCTCCATGGCGTCGGGCAACCAGATGTGGAGCGGGAACTGGGCACTCTTGCCAATGGTGCCGCAGAAAATCAGGAAGGTGACAATCGACAGCCAGGTGAATTCCCGGAATCCCAGATTGGCGTAGGTATTGCTGAGTTCCAGCAGGTTGGTGTCGCTGAACAGGACACCGAAGTCCAGCGAACTGGGATGGCTCTGGATGTACAGCAAAATCAGGCCGGCGAACATCAGGGCATCCCCGATACGGGTGGTGACGAACGCCTTGAAGGCGGCCCGTTTGGCACTTTCCTTCTCGAACCAGAAACCGATCAGCAGATAGCTGCACAGCCCCATGATTTCCCAGAACACGAAGAACGTGATCAGGTTGTTGGACGTAACCAGGCCCAGCATGCCGGTGGCGAACAGGGAAATGTAGGCAAAGAACCGGCTGTAGCGCGGATCCTTGTGTTCCGCGTGGGCTTCCGGATAGGCTTCCGGCTTCAGGTGGGGGGGAAAGGTCATGTAGCCCCTGGAGTAGATGAAAATCATGACCAGGAGAAACGTCACCATGAACAGCATGAGGGCATTGGCCGGATCCAGGGCCCAGCCAATGTGGATGGCGGACGCGCCCGTCGGGATCCGGAACAGCGTTTCGTACAGGGGATGTTCCGCCAGATGATGATCCAGGAAGGCCGTGAAGGCCACGCCCCAGCCCAGCACCAGGCTGACCAGAACCCCGCCAATGGCGATGGACGCACTGAGGACCTTGTTGGAATTGGTGAACAGAATGATCAGGACAAACGCCAGGGCCGGCGGCACGGCGATGAACCAGGTCAGGTCATAGAGTGCAGTCATGTTGCGCCATCAGAAGAAATATTGCGGGGGCGAGACAGCTCCGCAGAAGACTTGAACGAGAAGGGAAAGTGCGCCCTGCGCAGGCCGGTGTAGCCCAGGTAGCCCCCTACCAGTCCCAGGATGCCAACCCCTATGATCAGCAGGTCATGGGTTACGCCTGCCGTGCGTGCCAAGGTCGCAAACAGGACTCCAGAGACCAGGCCCACGAGGATCATGCGGCGCTGCTCCCGCTTTTGGCCCTGCAGCTGGACCAGTAGGGCGGGCACATCCCGGTAATCAGGGCGGTGTTTGGCCACTTCCCGGAGGGCGTACAGGGCGCCTGCATAATTGCCTTGCGCCATCTTGTCCCGTGCCAGATCATAGAGAAAGGCACACTGTTCATCCAGAGACCCTTCCAGCATTTTCTTGGCCATGATCCGACTCAGCCCTGCAACATGTCGATTTCGTCCAGGTTCACGGTTTGGCGTGACCGGTAGATGGCGATGATCAGGGCCAGGCCCACAGCGACCTCGGCCGCCGCTACCGCAATGACGAAGATGGCGAAGGTCTGGCCGGCCAAATCGGCCCGGTTCGGCCCATAGCGCCAGAAAGCCACCAGATTGATGTTGACGGCATTCAGCATCAACTCAATGGCCATCAGCATCGCGATGGCATTGCGCCTCACCAGCGCCCCGTAAAAGCCGCAACAGAACAGAAATGCGGCCAGCACCAGGTAAGCCTGCAGCGGAACCATGAACGGAATCGTCCTCCCTTGCCCTATTCGTCGTCCCGGGCCAGCATAACTGCGCCCACCAGGGCGATCAGCAAGAGCAGGCCAATCAATTCCAGTGCCACGCCATAGGTCGAGACAAAGTTCCAGCCCAGATCGGCAATCAGGGATTCGTCCGCTTCCAGGGCGGTATCGCCCATGCTCCAGGGAACCCGGTCCACGACACCGGCCAGCATGAGGAACAGGAGCAGGGAAACGGACATGACGGCAAACAGGTGCCGGTTGTTGGTGGCCGTAGCCCCAAACATAATGCCCTTCGTCAGCATGATGGCAAAGGTGATCAGGGTAGCGATCGCGCCCACATACACCAGGACCTGGGTCACAGCCAGGAACTCGGCTTCCAGCAATACGTAGATGCCGGCCACGCCAAAGAGGGTGGCCACCAGGGCCAGGGCGGCGTAGAACAGGTTGCGACAGGTCACAACCAGGATACCGGCCACGGCTGTCATCAGGGCTACGGCCCCGAAAACCGCCTGCTGGACAGTAGGAATGGGGATCTCAACGGGCAAGGGGGGCATAACGGCAGAATGGTGGCAGAGAGGGAAAGGTCAGTTCTCGACCGCAGGCTTCATGGTGCCAATCAGGGAATCAGGGGTAAAGGCGCGCTTGGGGCGCACCATGTCCTGCTTCAGGTGTTTGCCGATCGCGCTGAGCGCGATGCCAATCACGACGATATTGCCCACCAGAATGGCGATGTGGATGAAAGCGGTATCCCAGGGCAGCACCTGAATGATCATTTGCCAGGAAAGCAGGCCCACAGTGAGGGGTACCAGCATTTTCCAGCAGAAGGACATCATCTGGTCCACCCGGAGGCGGGGAAATGTACCCCGCACCCAGATCTGCAACAGGTACACCAGGAACGTCTTGCCCACAAAGTAGGCGGCCCCCAGCCAGGGACCGATGCCAGGCAATTCCACGCCGGGGCCGTTCCAACCTCCCAGGAAAAGCACCGCGGTCACGGCCGCCAGGACAAAGCCGTTCAGGAACTGGGCCAGGAAGAACATGGCAAAGCGCATACCCGAGTATTCAATGTGAAAACCGGCAATCAGTTCCGATTCGGCTTCCAGCAAATCAAAGGGGGTCTGCTCCGACTCCGCCAGGGAGCACATAAAGAAGATGAGGGCAGCGCCGGGCATGATAAAGATGTACCAGCCCAGGCCCAGAAAGTGGCCTTGCGCCGCGGCGAGCGTGCTGAGTTTCATGGAACCCGCGACCAGCACCACGGCCAGCATGCTCAGGACCAGGGGAATCTCATAACTGAGCAGTTGGGCCACGACCCGGAAACCGGACAGCAGGGCGTACTTGTTGTTGCTGCCCCAGCCGGCCATGAGGGCCGCCATGATGCCTATGGAACCCAGGGCCACGATATACAGTACGCCCACATTCAGGTCGGCGCCCACCAGGCCCGGTGTGATCGGGATGACCGCAAACAGCAGAATGATGCCGAAGACCGACAGGACCGGTGCCAGATTGTAGGCGATAAAGTCGGCGTTGCTGGGCGTAATGGTTTCCTTGGACACCAGCTTGAGGGCATCCGCCAGGGTCTGCAGCAAACCGAAAGGCCCCACCCGATTGGGGCCAATGCGATCCTGTATGCGGCTGATCACCTTGCGCAGCAGCCAGATCAGGACCAGGGCGATCAGAGGGGCCACCAGCCCAATGGCCGTCGCCCCCACGACCAGGGCCACAGCCGATGCAATCCCTTCCGGCAAGCCTGCGTTCGTCAGGGATTCAGTGAGCACAAAGTACCATTCAGCCAAGATGCAAGTCCCCAGAAATATCTGTATCAGTCTACTGCCATTCCAGTCCGCCCTTGCGCCAATCGTAGATCAGGCCCACGATCAGCAGGAGCATAAAGAACAGCGTAACCAATGCAGCCGCCAGGCCAAACTCGGGACGGCCGTATGCCAGGGCAATGGGAAAGAGGAATATGACTTCCAGATCGAACACCAGGAAGACGAGGCCAATCAGGTAGAACTGCGCCCTGAACTGGATCCATGTATCGCCAATGGTGTTGAGACCACTTTCGTAGATGTCGTTCTTGACGGGATCGGGTTTGCGCGGCCCCAGAATCCAGCCAGCGACGATGGAAACCAAAGGCAGAACGATCCCCAAACCACTCAGAATCAGGATGAATGCGTAGTTGACCAGCATGGGCTCCCAACCCTTTCCGGAAACCTGCGACCTGTCGTGCCAAAGCCAAACACTGCTGTTTCCGGAGTCCCAACAAAATCCCCCTGGTGGGAGGATCAGGATCGGCGGACACAACAATGTGCAGTGTAGCACACAGCATAGCCTGTCCCAAGAAATACGGGCAGGACAAGTGCCATGTCGGAGCCGGCAGACCCAAAGGCCGGAATCCGTCATTTCCGGCCGGATTTCCTCCGCCTGCGGTCCTGGCACCTGCCGAAAGAGTATGGGCCCAACACTTTACCCCCGCCGGCTGATGGCCGGGGGTATCAGCAGGGGCACCCGGCAGACAGGCCAAATTCCGGATTTCCGGCTCCGGGTATGGCATGGACGGCAACGCTTGCCCGCGGGCGCGGGCACCATACGCCAAGACCGGGATACACAGGGACGGCAAGGCTTGCGCGGTGTGATCCTGATCGCATAGAAGTGGAAAGTGGAATTCGGATAGAGTACAATTTGCCGTAGGGATTCCTGTAGGACACTATATCTCGGATACTATAATCCAACAGGGTTGCTCATTCATCCTCCCACAAGACGGTTTTGGATGGTCCCTGCAGCCTTGGTGTACCCCCGACCTGGATCATGGAAGAAGTAGCGAACACCCCCAAGGATTTTCTGCCCCTGCTGATCATGGTGCTGGTTTCCCTGGCCGTGGCAGGCGTTGTGATTCTGGTCCCAATTCTCTTTGGCCCGAAGAATCTGACCCAGACCAAGGGTGAAGCCTACGAGTCGGGCATCATTCCCTTTCACAATACCCATCGGCGGTTTCCGGTGCAGTATTACCTGATCGCGGTCCTGTTCATCATCTTTGACATAGAGGTCGTATTCCTCTATCCATGGGCGGCCGTGCTGCACAACGCCGCCGTGAAATATGTCGCGCTGGCAGCCATGGCCCTGTTTCTGGCCATCATTGTGATTGGCTTTGTCTACGAATGGCGCAAGGGCGCCCTGGATTGGGAATAGCAGGGGCACAGATCGATGGGTTTGGAACAACTGCTGCCGGAAGACAGTCTGGTCACGGCCCGCCTGGAAGACCTGGTCAACTGGGGCCGCAAGCACAGCACATGGCCCCTGTTGTTTGGCCTGGCCTGCTGTGCCATGGAAATGATCGCCGCGGGCACCGCCCGCCACGATATTGCCCGTTATGGATCGGAACTGTTTCGGGCGACACCGCGCCAGGCCGATCTGATCATCGTGTCCGGGCGCGTCAGCAACAAGATGGCGCCGGTCATCCGGCGGCTGTACGACCAGATGCTGGAACCCAAGTGGGTCATCGCCATGGGCATTTGTGCCAGTGCCGGGGGGCCCTTCAACAACTACGCCATCGTACAGGGCGTAGACAAGATCATCCCGGTAGATGTGTACGTACCTGGCTGTCCGCCACGTCCCGAGGCATTGCTCTATGGCCTGGATCTGCTCCGCCAGAAACAGGCAGGCGAGCACTTCCGCAAGTACGATTTCACGGCGGCCATGCCTGCCGCAACCAAGAGCGATTCCGGTCTGGCCGTGCGCGGCTGATCTTGCCTCCTGCTCCCGGACAACTTCCACTCTATGCCTCTGCTCAATGTTTCCCCTGTGCAACGTCCCTATGAGACGCTGCCCAATCTGAATGACATCGCCATTCCGGCACGGGCACCCGCCCTGGGCACCGACACCGAGGATACCCGGGCTATCCAGGAGCGTTTTGGGGAAGCCATCCAGGATTCGGGCCTGCAGTTCGACTTGCCCTTTGTCGTGGTGCAGCCGGATGCGTTGACGGATCTGGCTACCTGGCTACGGGACGGGGAACTGGGTTACCACACGCTGGTGGATGTCACGGCGGTCGATCTTTCCCAGTTGCCGGGCACGACCGGGGACCACCAGTTTCAGACCGTTTATCAGTTCCGTGCCTATGACCGTCACCTGCATCTGGCCGTGGTGTGTCCCCTGGAGGGCGGACGCAGTCCCGTATGCCCCAGTCTGGCCTCCGTTTTTCCCGGCGCCATCTGGCCTGAGCGGGAAGTCATTGATCTGATGGGTATCACCTTCACGGGCCATCCGGATCCGCGGCGCATCCTGATGCCGGCCAACTGGCCGAATCACCCCCTGCGCAAGGAAGTGCCGCTGGGGGGCGAGGACGTGCCCTTCACTCTGACTTGGGATCATCCCGAATTCGAGTCGCTGGGCGAACAGGTGCTGGAAGCCACCAGCCTGCCGCCGGAACTGCCGCCGGGCATGAGTCGCCAGAACATGATTCTCAACATGGGGCCGCACCATCCCAGCACCCACGGCGTGTTGCGCCTGGTGGTCGAGCTGGATGGGGAGCGGGTGGTGCATGTGGACCCGGATCTCGGGTACCTGCACAGCGGTTTTGAAAAGACGGGCGAGAACAAGCGTTACAAGGATTTCGTGTACTACACGGACCGCATGGACTATCTGTCCGCCATGAACAACAACCTGGGGTATGTGCTGGCCGTGGAAGGGATGCTCGGCCTGGAAGTGCCTGCGCGGGGCCAAGCCATCCGGGTCATCATGGGGGAATTGCAGCGTCTTGCCTCGCACCTGTTCTGGCTTTCGACCCATGTGCTGGATGTTTCAGGCACAGGCATGAGTCTGCTGATGTACGCGACCCGGGAACGGGAACGGATCCTGGACATGTTCGAAATGGCCTGTGGCGCCCGCCTGACTACCAGCTATATCCGCATGGGCGGTGTCTGGAAGGACCTGCCAGAGGCTTTCCTCGGTGCAGTGCGGGAATTCTGTGATCTGATGCCCGGTCGCATTGAGGAATATGCCACCATGATGGACGACAGCCCCATCTGGCATACCCGTCTGGATGGCATTGGTCTCGTCACCCGCGAGGAAGCCCTGGCCAAGGGCTTGACGGGTCCCATGCTGCGGGGGAGCGGGATAGACTGGGACTTGCGCCGGGATCGCCCCTATACGGGCTACGAAAACTACGACTTTGATGTGCCGGTCAGCCAGCGGGGCGATGGTTACGGCCGGTACGAAGTACGCATGGAGGAGATGCGCCAGAGCGTGCGCATTATCCGCCAGGCGCTGGACCGCCTGCCCGACGGTCCCTATCGGGCGGAAGATCGCAAGGTGAATCCCCCGCAACGGGCGGAACTCGATGTCAGCATGGAGTCCCTGATTCACCATTTCAAGCTCTTTACCGAAGGTTTCAAGGTGCCCCCCGGCATGTACTACCATGGCATAGAGGCCAGCAAGGGGGAACTGGGCTTCTTCATCTACAGTGATGGCTCGGGCAAACCCTATCGCCTGCATGTCAGGGGACCCAGTTTCAACAATCTCTTTGCCATCAGTGACATGAGCAAGGGGTTGATGCTGTCCGACATCATTACCAATATCGGCTCCATTGACATTGTGCTGGGCGAAGTCGACCGCTAACCGCAGGATCATCATCTACATGGACCAACCCGTTCTTTCTCCCGCGTTGCGCGCCGAAATCCAGGAACTCATGGAGCGCTATCCGCCTGGCCGGGCCCGCTCCGCCATATTGCCGGCCCTGTATGCCATTCAGCGGGTGCAGGGTCACGCCTCCCTGGCCGCCCAGAACGAGCTGGCCGGGATGCTCGGGCTGGAACCGGCGGAGGTGGGCGCCGTGGTCTCCTTCTATCACATGATCCATGACACACCGAAGGGCGACCACCTGCTGCAGGTTTGCACCAATGTGCCCTGCATGATGCGGGGGGCCAACCAGTGCATGCATGCACTGGAGGCGAAACTCGGGATCACCCACGGCGAGACTACCGACGACGGGAAGTTTACGCTGGAACACATGGAGTGCCTGGGCGCCTGCGCTACCGCCCCGATGGTGGCCGCCACGGAAAAGGCCTCGGGCCAGATCCGCTATTTTGAGGAACTGGAAAGTGAAGAGGATATCGACACGTTCCTGGCCCTGATCGATTCGGGCCAGGCCTTTGACACCCTGGAGCGCTGGACTCCCGGCCAGGATCCGGAACGCAGCGGCCTGGGGGCCGGCCCCTACACCGTGGGCGGCCTGGAACAGCCCTTCCTGACCCGGCGCATTCACCGTCCGGATTCCCACACCCTCGCCGATTATGTAGCGGATGGCGGGTATGAGACGGCGCGCAGATTGCTGACAGAGGAAACGCCCACGCCCGAGGAGATGGTGGATCTGGTCAAGGCCAGTGGTCTCAAGGGCCGGGGCGGCGCGGGCTTCCCTACGGGCGTGAAATGGGGATTCCTGCCCCCAGGCCTGTTCCCGCGCTACCTGGTCATCAATGCGGATGAATCCGAGCCCGGCACCTTCAAGGATCGGTGCATCATGGAATACGATCCGCACCAGCTGATCGAATCCATCATTATCACGGCGTACGCGATCCAGTCGGAAGAAGCCTATATCTACATTCGCGGGGAGTACTATTTCGCGGCCCAGCGTCTGGAACAGGCCATTGGCGAAGCCACGGCCCAAGGCTACCTGGGCACCAATGTGTTCGGGACCGGCCGCAATCTGACCCTTGTGGTCCATCGCGGGGCCGGGGCGTACATATGCGGCGAGGAATCCGCCCTGCTGAGCAGCCTGGAAGGCTACCGCGGCTTTCCCCGCTCCCGGCCGCCCTTCCCGGCGGTGGCGGGCCTGTACGCCAAACCCACCATCATCAACAATGTGGAATCGGTGTGCAACGTCCTGCATATCAGCCGCCTGGGCGCGGATCGGTACCGGGAGTTCGGTACCGAAGCCAGCCCCGGTTTCCGCATTTTCTGCCTGAGCGGCAATGTCAAGCGTCCCGGGCTGTACGAACTGCCCCATGGCACGCCGCTCAGCACCCTGATCAACGAGTATGGTGGTGGCCCCCAGCACGACGATACCCCGTTGCGCGCCATCATCCCGGGCGGTCTGTCCATGCAGCTGTTCGCGCCGGACCAGTTTGATACCGGCCTGGATCCCGAGAGCATTTCGGCCGCGGGTTCCAACCTGGGATCGGCGGGCATCATCGCCATGGACGAAAACGCCTCCATGCTGGATGTGGGCTTGCGCACTGTGGCCTTTTTCCGGGAAGAAAGCTGTGGCAAATGCACGCCCTGCCGTGAAGGTACCGGGTGGATGGAAGAGATTCTCAAGCGGATCCGGCGCGGTCAGGGACGGGAACAGGATCTGAACCTGCTCGACTACATTGCCGACAATATCGCCGGCAAGTCGTTTTGTCCCTTCGGCTTTGCCGCGGTCTGGGGCCTGCAGAGCAACATGGCCAAGTTCAAGGATGAATGGCTCGCTTTCATTCGCCAGTCCAATCCGCAGGCACAGGCGCCCGAATTGCCCATCCGTCCCATTTATCGTCCGGATACCGAAGGCGCCAGCGGGTTGTTCAACATTGCGCTGGAGCCCAGCGGTGAATCGCCGCTCGTGCACGATTCCGTTGTCACCCTGGATGGCTAGCCGCCAGTCCATTGCATAATCCTCTTCCTGCAGGTCCCATGGCATGTCCGAGATTGAGCAAGTCACCCTAACCATCAACGAGCAGGCCGTGACGGCCCCCAAAGGGACCCTCCTGATCGATGTGGCCACGCATCACGGCATTGAAATTCCCGTGTTTTGCAGCCATCCCAAACTGGATCCGGTGGCCTGTTGCCGCCAGTGCCTGGTGGAAATGGAAGGGCCGCGCGGCACCATGCTGAACACGGCCTGCAATACGCCGGTCATGGAAGGCATGGTGGTGCGTACCAACACCCCCGCGGCCCAGGCCGCCCAGGAAGCCAACCTGGCGTTTATCCTGTTGCACCATCCCCTGGACTGTCCCATTTGCGACAAAGGCGGCGAATGTCCCCTGCAGGACATGACCCTGCGCTTTGGTCCCGGGGTCAGCCAGCTGGTGGAACCCAAGCGGCATGCGCGCAAGAACTATGCCATTTCCGACACCATCGTGCTGGACCAGGAACGGTGTGTCATCTGCTGGCGGTGTGTCCGCTACCTGGAAGAATGGGAGGAAAAACCCCAGCTGGGACTCTTTGAGCGCGGTGGTGACACCGTCATCGATGTACAGCCCGGCATGTGCGTGGATGCCAAGACCAGCGGCAATATCATAGATATCTGTCCCGTCGGGGCCCTGACCAACCAGTCCGCCCGCTTCCAGTACCGTCCCTGGCAGATCGAGCGGACCGGCACCATCAGCCTGCATGATCCGATGGGCAACAATATCAGTGTGGACACCCGCAACGGCACGGAAGTGCGGCGTGTCCTGGGCCGGGAGAACATGGCGGTCAACGACCAGTTCATCACGGACAAGGATCGGTTCTGCCACCATTGGGCCCACCACCCGGATCGCCTGACCCGTCCCCTGCTCCGGCGCAACGGGACCCTGGAGGAAGCCTCCTGGCCGGAAGCCCTCGCGTTTGTCGCGGACAAGCTGACGACCATCCGGAACACCGCAGGCAGCCAGGCGCTCGGTGTCATTGGCGGCAACAAGCTCAGCAATGAGAGCAACTACCTGTTGCAACGTCTGGCCCGCCAGGCCCTGGGCACCAACAACATCGATCACCGACAGGGAGGGGACGTCAAGGCCGGGGCCAACGGCGTACCCGCGCTGGCCCATCTCATGCAAGTCCAGTACGGCCCCCAACCCCAGGCGGATACGGTGTGGCTGTTTGGGGTGGATCCCAGTGAAGAAATCCCCATGCTGGATGTCCATCTCAAGCGTGCGGCCAGCCGTGGTGGTACCCGTTTGTTTGTAGCACATCCCCGGCGCACGGAGAGTGCCGCCAGAGCCATATCCCATTTGCAGTATGCACCCGGTGCGGAAACTGCGCTGGTATTGGCGCTCATTCGTTGCGTACTGGCCCAGCAGGACACCGTGCCGTCCGCATGGCAGGCCTGGACGGAAACGCCTGCTGTCGATTCCGGCGTGGAGGCACAGGATCTGGCGCAACTGGCCACGGCCCTGATCGAAAGCGACAATGCCGTCCTGATCTGCGGCCCGGATATCAGCCATCAGCAGGACGGCCAGGCGCTGCATACCGCACTGGAAGCGCTTGCGGTCCTGACTGGGCACGCGGCACGCCTGTCCTTCATCGGGCTGGACGCCAACAGCCAAGGCTGCCGGGATGTGGGCCTGGTCCCCTGCCAGTTGCCCGGCGGCTATGCGGTGGAGAATGCGAAAGCCCGCCAGCGCCTGGAGGCACTCTGGGGCAGTACAGTGGCCAGCCAACCGGGTCTCACCTACACGGAGATGCTGGAACAGGCCGGGGACACGGTACAGGGTCTGTACATTATGGGGGCGGATCCCGCCGCCGAAAATCCCCGCTGGGCGGCCAAGCTGGAGCAAGCCCCGCTGGTTGTCGTCCAGGAGCTGTTCCGGACAGCGACCGCGGAACTGGCCGATGTGGTCCTGCCGGCTGTGAGTTGGCTCGAAACCGATGGCACCTTCACCAATATGGAATGCCGTGTGCAGCGGAGCCCCAAGGCCATTGAGAATCCGGCTTCCGACGCCGCCCCTGACTGGCTCATTCTGGATCATGTCGCGGCCAAGCTGGGGCATGACTGGTCTTACAGGTCGGCCCGGGACGTGACGGCGGAACTGGGGCAGGCCATACCGGCCTATATCGGCATCGACTGGGACAGTCTGGGGGATCAGGGCCAGCAACGGCAGTCCGCGGCGCCCCATACATCTGCGGTCCCGGATCCGGTGGCCGCCACGGCCCCGGCCCCGCCGACACCGGATGCCCTGCGTCTTTTCCGTGGTCGTCTCTTTTACGATGCCGGACGCCTGACAGGTCTCACGCCCGAGATAGTCCCGAGCATTCCCTCGCCCTTCCTGGCAGTGCATCCCTCCGATTTGCAGAGTCGGGGCCTGCAGGCAGGCGAGGAAGTTACAGTCACCAGTGCCTACGGTGTCCTGTCCATAGCGCTCCGTCCCGATGCCAATGTGGTCCCAGGCAGTGCCTGGATGCCGGACAGTCTCGGCTCCAGGCCGGTGGGCACCCTGTTGCAGGGCAACTACTGGGAATGGGCCACGTTGCAAAAGGCTTGACGGGTGTGAGATCTGGCCATGAATGAAGTGCTCCTGGCTGTGGGCCGCGCCGTCCTGCTGTCGTTCGTGGTCATTACGGGCTTCGCCTACCTGACCTGGGTGGAACGCAAGTTGCTGGCCCGCCTGCAGGTACGCATCGGCCCCAATCGCGCTGGTCCCTTTGGTCTGTTGCAGCCAGCCGCCGATGCCGTCAAGGCCATTTTCAAGGAAGAGTACATTCCCCGCCATGTGGACAGGGTAGTGTATGTGCTGGCGCCAGCCCTGGCCCTGGCTCCGGCCCTGATCATCTGGGCCGTCATCCCCATCGCCAAGGACACCCCCGCCATTGCCGATGTGAACATCGGCTTCCTGTGGATATTGGCCATTGCCGGCGTCGAGAGTTTCGGCGTGATACTGGCGGGCTGGAGCAGCAACAACAACTACTCGCTGCTGGGCGCGTTGCGCTCGGCGGCCCAGATCATCAGCTATGAAATTCCCCTGGGGCTGTTTCTGGTAAGCATTGCCCTGCTGGGCGGCACCTTCAGCCTGGTCCAGCTGGTGGAGAGCCCCCGTGCCGTCTGGGAGTGGATTTGGGTTTGGCTGGCCTTCCCTTTCTTCTTCATTTCTATCCTGGCGGAAACCAATCGGGCCCCTTTCGATTTGCCGGAAACCGAGAACGAACTGGTGGCCGGCTTCTTTACGGAATATGGCGGCATGAAGTTCTCCATGTTCATGATGGCCGAATATATCAACATGATCACCACCAGTTCCGTGATGGCCACGCTCTTCTTCGGGGGCTGGCGCGGTCCCCTGGCGGAGCAATACCTTTGGCTGGGTCCTGTGTATCTGGCCGCCAAAGTGCTGCTGCTCCTGTTTGTGTTCATCTGGATCCGGGGCAGTATCAGCCGGCCGCGCTTCGATCAGGTCATGCGCTTCAACTGGAAGGTCATGATTCCGCTGGGACTGGTCTACCTGAGTATCACTGCGGTGCTGACCGTATTCTTGAAGTGAGGGAGCAGCATGGGCATCAACGGCTATATCAAGGGGGCCATGGAACTGGCCAAGGCCATGGGCATCACCCTCAAGAATCTCACCCGGGGTCCCATCACCGTCGAATACCCCAAGGAGGCGATTCCGGTCTATCCCCGCTTTCGGGGCAAACATGAACTGCGCCGGTACGAAAACGGCATGGAACGGTGCATCGGCTGCATGCTGTGCGAAGCGGCCTGCCCCACCAACGCCATTTATGTGGACGCGGACGAAAATGATCCGGAAAATCCGGTGTCGCCGGGTGAGCGCTATGCCAAGGTCTACGAAGTCAACCTGTTGCGGTGCGTCTTCTGCGGCGACTGCGAAGAAGCCTGTCCTACGGAAGCCATTGTCCTGGGGCATGAGTTCGCCATGGCCAACTATGACCGTCAGGATTTTGTCCTGACCAAGGAGCAATTGCTGAATCCGGATGAACCCAACGTGATCATTCGGCCTGAAGCCTAAGTCTGGAGCCGCCGCCTTCTGTCTGTCATGAATGTCCTGTTCTTCGCCCTGATTGCCTGCATCAGCCTGGCGGCCGCTCTTGGTGTGGTCCTCAGCCGCAAGCCTGTGCACAGTGCCCTGTTTCTTATGACCAACTTTGCGTCCCTGGCCATTCTCTATGTGTTGCTGGATGCCCAGTTCCTGGCCGCAGCCCAGGTCATTATTTATGCCGGTGGCATCGTCATCCTCATTCTGTTCGTGATCATGCTGATCGGCCATGAAACAGACGGTCCCGCGGATCGCCGCCGCCTGGGACAGGCGGGTTTCATCAGTCTCGCCCTGGCAGTTGTCATGGCCGTTGCGCTGGGTACCCAGTTGACTGGACCCTGGACCCAGTCCGTGGCCGGCGTACCATCGGGAGGCGCCCCGGCCCGCCATTGGCACGGAACTTTTCACCCGCTACCTGCTGCCTTTCGAGTTCGTGGCCATCCTGTTGCTGGTGGCCCTGATCGGAGCCCTGGTCATGGGGCGCAAACTCAAGCCTGAAAGGCAGGTGGCAGAGGACAATCCCGATGGTTGACACAAGCTGGTACCTGTTGCTGGGCGCTCTCATCTTCGTCATAGGTGCCGCCGGCGTGCTCACGCGCCGGAGTGCGCTGATCATATTCATGTGCGTGGAAATGATGCTGAACAGTGTCAATTTGACCCTGGTCGCGCTCAGTCGGCAGTGGGGCAATCTGGACGGCCAGATATTCGTTTTCGTCATTATGGCCGTCGCGGCGGCGGAAGTGGCGATTGGGCTGGCCATCCTGATCGCCAACACACACCACAACCAGACAATCCGCATTGACAAAATCAACCTGCTCAAGTGGTAGGCGTCTCTCTCCCATCCTGTATCCCGATGGCCTTTCATGATTGACAATT
>CAXXOQ010000144.1:0-30218 GCA_963664185.2 Caldilineaceae bacterium
GCCTGCGTGTTTGACACAAAGGTGATGGGCGAAGGCGACCGCAGCCTTGTTGGACGCCTGCTGGCCGGCGATTACGCACATGAAATTTTCCGTGTGCGGATGTCGCCGGAAGGAAGGGTTGTGGAAGGGTTTGACGGCACCGCCGACTCGCCTGGCCATGTTCGCCACTTGCTGAACAAGTCGTTTCTGGTGATTGGTCCCGGGCAAGCTTGGTTCACCGGCTGTCTGCCTCGCTTTGCGGAGCATGAACTGGAAGGTACTGACGTTTACCACATGCCCGCAGACTTGCGCACCAGCACACAGTACATTCCCTTTCTGTGGATCGATTTGCACACGGGCGAATCCGAGTTGGTCGAATATGCCTTTGAACCGGATGCGCCACTGTGCGAATCGCAGGATGGGCACTTGTGGCGCATCCTGGATGCCGAGACCCCTGAACAGTCATCGACGGAACCGTATCGGAAGGTGGAATGCTGCTCGCACTGTGGTTGCTACCGCGAGAATGTGGTGTGGGCCGGTGTGGATGGGGAGACACGCCATCGTCTCTCCTATGGTGCGCCCGATCCGGTTTCGGTCGTGGAGAACGAATATCACTGGATGTCCGAAAACCGCTTGGGTTCCGAAGTCGAAACCGAGGAACAGGCGGAATCCCTTCCGGTCGCAGACAGGGCGCCCGTGGGTGTCCTGTAGGTTGGCCGTCCGGAGTCCGCTAGGGGCATGGTGTGAAATGGCGTTGATGGTAAGATTTGATTTCAGGGTTCGACGGATGGGAGCTTGAAGATGGACTTGAAAGAACTGCTGCCCCTGGACACACTTCGCATGCTTACCAAGATGATGGGCAGCAAACCCGTGTTCTCGGTGGAGAGGGACGCTGTCAGCTGGGATGCCGGCCTTCACGATGTGATCTGGGACATGACTGAAGGCGTGGTCATGGATGGGGCCCAGGACCACGACTACACCCCCCTGGAGTACGTCAAGTTGTCATTGCCTGATACCGGGACCGAGAACGATGTCCTTGCCGGGTTGCGGGCCGCCGGATGGACGGACGTGGTCCCGGTAGACTTGTTCGCCGACATGGAAAATGATGTTTCCTACATGGTGAGTTTGTGGCCCCACCCATCCTCTGCCATGCCCAGCACCACGCACACGTTCCGCAGTCGGCAATGGGCCGAAAGCATGGG
This sequence comes from Caldilineaceae bacterium, assembly GCA_963664185.2. Classification (GTDB taxonomy): domain Bacteria; phylum Chloroflexota; class Anaerolineae; order Caldilineales; family Caldilineaceae; genus Bin34. The sequence continues at coordinate 1,182 of CAXXOQ010000144.1, forward strand.
GAATGTCTATAAATCCCTGGGCGAGAACGTCACCTTGGACAGCTTCCACTACGAGCAAGGCATGTATGCCTTGCCAGACATGAAACGCCTGGATCTGCCCGCCTTGCCGCCCGAAGCGGAAGTGGAAGGTCGGGAGCAGCACGCGGAACAACCCCGAAGCATGCCCGGTTGCTTGTAGTCCAGCTGGTTGCAGCCGGTGGGATTCAGGCCGTCCTTTGCACGGCTACGACGGTGGCGTTGTCATCGGCCCGGCTGGTGTCCAGCACCCGCGTGACAAGTTGATCGGCGATGGCTTGCGGGTCGCCTTCGGATTCGGCAATGACCCGGGCCAGCAGGTCCGGGAAGTAAACCGGCTTTGTTGGTTCGTTGCGGGCAAAGTACCAAGGCGGCGGATTCCAAGCTCCCCACACGCCGTCGGACACCAAAACCACCACGTCGCCCACCTGCATCGTTAGCCAGGTGGCAAACGAAGGTGGGTCCCTGTCCCTCGGTGCTTGCGCCAAGGTGTCAACGTAATCGGCGGCCAGCAATTCGGTGCGGGTGTCGCCCAGAACACGTTCCAGGCCCCCGTTGGCTGTATGGTCCGCTGTCAACAGTTGCAGGTCCGCATTGTGCGATTGCAGGTAGGCTCGTGTGTCTCCCACATGGGCCAAGGTCAGGCAGGTGTCCACCACGACCACGCCGGTCAAGGTGGTGGCACCCGGTTTTTCAAACTGAATGCAACAGTCATGGGGCTCGGTGATCCGGCAGATTCCGTCCGGCGAGATGCTGGCACAACAGTCATGGGGGATCGGGGGCTCCCTGTGCACATGGACGCAAATGCCTTTGCTCCTAACCACCTTGTTGTGCATGACGGCCTCGTGGGCGGCCCATCCCAAGGAACGTGTCCACCGCACCTGTTCTGCCGGATCGTTCACATTGCGGGGCATGGCTTCGTGGCAAAAGGCATGGGTCGCGGCATGGCTGGCTTTTTCACTGTGTGATTCACCGCCGCAACCATCCGCCACGCAAGCGCGAATGACCACATGACGCGCTTCATGGCATTCAAGTACGCCTTGCACCACGCCATAGGCATCCTCGTTGTGCAGACGCTCGGAATTGCGTCCCAAGGTGGTGGCGAAACCCGTGCGGTATTGAGGCACGGCCGAGCGCACAAAGGGCTTGCATGCCTTGCCGAGGGCCCGCAGCTTCGACACCTCGCCCAGTCTGAACCAGCGCGTAAGCGAGTCGCCTTGGCCCAAAGTGGCCCTGATCAATTGGGGCTGGCCCATCTGTGGCAACCAGTCCTGGTCGTTGTAGTCCGTTCCCCAATCGAATTCATGGGGAGCCTGATGGCCTGTGGTCAGGAAGTAGAACAGCCTGCCCCACACCACCACACTGGATTTTTCCAAGTCCCGCAGTTCCCGGTGGTAGGAGAGGGGGAAGCGATCCACGGGTTCCGGATCCACGATGTTGATGGATGGAAAGCCCTTCAACCTGGTGGAGCCGTCTTTCGCCAACAGCACATCCGCAGAGGGAATGTCCACCACCTCCACCTGCAACGCCGCGGTCAGGATGTGCATTTCCATTCGGATTGCATCCAGCACTTCGATGGCCCGGGGCAATGGCAGGGGAGGTTGCGGGAGGTTGCCGCGAACGCACTCCAAGACCACTCCGTCCTCGTCGGCATGAATGATCTCCGGCAACAGGGAGTGCTTGCGGTTCCTGTTTTGCCGAGCCCTTTGCAGCCAGACATCCATGTGCTCCAGCGGTTTGTCGCGCAGTAAAACGCTGGGGGCCCCTGCAGAGCTTGCCGGGCGACCGCGCTGGAAACCATCCGGCCTGGTTTCGATGACGGTGTACTGCACACCGCCCAAGGTCAAAGTGCCCTCGAACTCTGTCTTGTTGCTGTTGGTCATGTTCTTGTTGTCTAGCCTGCAGCGGCGGTCGCTTTGTAGCCAGCCTGTTCAAGGCGGTTGCGGAACCAGGACAGGGGGCGAATGGAGTCGGACCACTTGACGAAAATCCGATCCATGTGGGTGGTGAAGGCCTGGCGTGAGATTCCCTCTGTGGGGAATGTGCCCAGAATCCTCACGTTCTGGGTCTGTTCGCTAATGGCGTAAACATCGCCCGTAGCTTCCACCACGGACACGCGCCAGCGATCCCGTACGTGAACAGGCTCGTGTGCTTCGGTGTCGCAGTAATGTAAGACACCGAAGTCGTACTCGGTGGATTTGGCCCCGCCCCGCTCCCGGTAGAAGTCGTCGGGAGTGTTCCATTGGAGGTCCGGGTTTCGGGGTTTCTGTTCACCGTGGTTTTGTTCCCTGTTGGCAGGGGGGCGCAAACCCATCATGGTTGGCCTCCGTTGATTCTGTCTGGCAAAGGCAAAAGTTGAAGTGCGGTGATGCGCGGTGGGTGAAGTCTTCACCCACCAACCGTCTGCTCGGTTCCGGTTGCTTCCTGTACTTGCAGGAGTATGTCCTGCAGTTCATCTGCAATTTCCGGAGGCGGACTTCCAGCCAACCCTTCATGGGCCAACCGGGATGCGTCCTGGAATGCACGTCCGCGCAAGGCCATGGTGGCAGCACTGCGCAGTAGGATCGACAAGCTGGGTTCCGATTTGTCGACCATGCATCTGACAGCCTTCTCTTCAAGCTTGAAGGCCCTGTTCCACAACTTGAGTTCCCCAGGGTCTGGTTCCAGGCGGGGAGCTGTGGCCCTGCGCAAACCCGCACCCAAGTGAGATCCCCTTGAAGACGGGGGGATGTGCGCTCTGCTGGCGCGCCTGCGCGATCCCCAGGCGATGGCCTCTACAGCCAGATCCAATGCTTGATCGTGCAGTTCTTCGGTTTTGCTCACGGTTGGCACCTCGTAGCAATGTCTGGGGTTCTGGTCACTCAGGCATGGTACCACAGCACGAAAGGGGATGGCTTGCGAACGATTCCGGGTGGTGGAATCTCCCAGCCTGGGTTTCCTGGTTTTGAGCAGTTTTTGTACTACACTGTCGGGCTTGGTACCCGTCTGCATGGGCGGGTCTTGTTTTTGCTGGACTGTTGGAGGTGATGGACTCGTATGAATGGGGTTTGGATACAGGACGCGGCCATGTTTCGTGCCTTGGAGATGGATGGCGGGCCTTCCTACGACGATGTCGTGCGGTGTTCCCACAGCCATGCAGCCATTCGGCATGAAGAGCGCAAGTCCATTGCGCGCCGGCAACAACGTCGGGTGGCACGGCACACGTCAGGTCTGCGGGGACCGCGTCGCAGATTCCGCCGCAGGCGCAGGTGAGGTTTGGCAAGCGGCTCCTCGCAGGGGAATCCACCGATATCTGATTTGAAACCAGGCATTCGGCTCCTGCCTGTGGCATGCTTTCGGCTATCAGGGCTGGACGTGGGAACACCCGTTCAGGCCCTTTCGTTTTTGGGGCTCTCTAACACATTGGAGGTAGAAGCCATGAATTACCGGCGTTTTCGCAACTTGCTGAACAGGTCACGGGATGCGGCCTTGGCCAAGACATGCCGAAGCGGGCAGTCACGGACGCCCCTGCATCGGCCCGACCGTTCCCTGTACTCTGCGGGTGTCCGGATTCCCTTCCGGCCCAGCTAGGGGTTGCGCGTTTTGCACTGTGGGCGGGGTGGAAAGCCACTTCCTACTCCGCCCACGACTACTGTTCGGGGCGGGTACGCATCGTTTGAGCCTGCACCAGGTTGGCAAGGTCAACCTCCCCACTCAATGCGGCCGCTGTTCTAAGAGCCGCATCCACGCCGCGGCTGTGGCGTTTTTGCTCAACAACCCATTCATCGGTTGCGCGGCCGCGGTTGCACTCCACCGTAATGCTGAACGACTGGCCCGCCAGGTATTCCTGGTATGCGTCCAGCTCGGTCTTGAGGATGTCCTGCATGAAGGGGATGTCCGGTTTGCCCTCGTGAACGACAACCGCGTTCGGTTCGACCAGCATGAGGCCAATGCGCACGGCATTGGCATCGTCGGAAAGGGGCATGTCTGCCGGCACTTCCGCCCGCTCAATGCCTTCCAGGTAGAACTTGAATTCGAACTCGGTTTCCAATACCCACACGCCAAAGGCAACACCGCCATCCAGTTTGTTGGAGATGGCACGGGTGCTGATGGATGGCCAGTCTTCCTGTCTGTCCCCGAAGCGCATGGTCAAAGGTGATTCGCCCCGCAGGATTTGAGAGGCGATGGGGGAATCACAGTCTCGGTAGTGATCCCTGTAGAAGCCCGGAGGGTCGGGCGGGTAGTAGGGAGCGGCCAGGAATGTGGAAATAACCCCCTCTTTCCTGGGCGTTTCAAGGTCAGGGACACGCCTGACCACCACACGTTCACGGGGATTGGCACGGCAGGCAAAGCCCACGGTGCCAGTGGTCTGCAAGTCCAGGATGCAGGTTTCAAGCAGGGAGACCTCACGTTCCTGCGCATCGGTCGGCGGCATCAACATGGTGGTGCATCTCCTGTTCTGAGGTTTTGGGCCGGTGGATTCCGTTATGGGCAGGTCCGCAACCATTGCCAGAGTTCATCCTGGTGGTATCCGGCATAGGTGCCGGACAGCTTGAAAGCGGCACCCACCACAGGCTGAGAGGCGTTGGCATCCAGGTTGAAGATGTTGGTTAGGTAGGACGGATCATAGGTTTTGGTACGGATGAGCAGCGTGTTCTCCGCCAACACAAACACATCCTTCTTGGCCAACTCGTTCTTGCAGACCTGTTCCCAACGATTGGCCACAGGCTCATTGAAGTGCACCATGAACACGTGAGTTTCCAAAACGCACCTCCAGTGCTACCCGCCAGTGGCGAATGATGCTTGTGGCCCTTTGCCGGATTTGAGCTTTGTCTTGCCGGGTTTGCGGGCAGACATTCTCACCAGTCGTGGCAGGAAAGCCGATTCCAGATCGATGATGTCCTTCTGGGCTGCCAGCACCTGATTGATCGGTTTGTAGGCATGGGGGAGCTCATCCACATCGCCGCCAAGCAGTTTGACTTTGGCGATTTGGGATGGCATTTGGCCCTTGAACTGTGCCCGGGCTTGGCGGCGCGACAAGTTTCGGCCCGCTCCGTGCGAACAGGAAGCCAGGTTGTCATCGGACTGGCGCGCCTTGACGACGTAACCCGGATCGCACATGGTGCCGGGGATGAGGGCCCGGCCCGTGTCCGGGTCAAAACCAGTGGCTCCTTTGCGGTGCAGGAAGAGACCGTCTGCCCAAGGCACAACCTCATTGTGCACGGTTGTGAGGGTGTCCAGCAGGTTGTCCTCGATGCCGAGGTGCTCCGCAATCAGTTGGTGAATCAACTCATGGTTGGCGGAAGCGTATGCCACCATCAGGTCGTGGGCGATCAAGTACGCAGTCTCAAGCTCGCCGCTCAACCAGGCGAGATGCTTGTATCGCGGCTGAAGTGTCTCGGCCATGCGTGTGAAATAGTCGCATGTCTCGCTACCGCACCAGCGACTGCCCGAATGGGAGGCCAACGCCAACTTCCCGTTCAGGGTGCCGAGTTCCACGAAGTGGTTGCCACCGCCTGACGATGCCAGCTGGACCGAGGCCTTGTCGCGGTACGATGGGGAAAACGCATAGGGCGGCGCATGCTTCCACTCCGGCCGGTCCATAACCGGATGTTCCAGGGCGCGATCATTGTGGGATCCCTGCCCGAAGTACGTGCATTCGCGCAGGGCGTTCTCCAGTATGGGGTCCGCCCAGAGTGCTTCATCGGCATCCACGTCGTAGACGGTGAGGCGCAGTTGGCAGCCTATGTCAAGGCCCACCCCGAAGGGGATGATGTGCCGAGTGGCCACCGCGGCGCCGATGGGCAGACCGTACCCCAAGTGTGAATCCGGAAAAAGGGCTCCCTTTTCGTAAATTGGCAGGCGGCACACCTCTGCCATCTGTTCCAGCGAGTTTTGCGGAATCAGATGCCGCCCCCACATCTTCACTTTGGGGAGAGCTTTCCGCATGGCTGGTTCGAGGCCCGCCTGTGTGGCTTCCTTGAACGGCATTTTCAAACCCATAACGTAAGCCTGCCTTCAGGTCTGGGGCGCGGTTCCGCTTTCGCCGCGCCTTGAGCGGAAACTGGGAACCCGCGGGCAGTCTATCAGCAAACCTCTGGCCCAACCAACCGCGGCAATTCACCACACTAAGGTCGCAAACTGTCCACCAGGTTTTCGGCGTCCACCCGGATATCCAGGGCCATGTTCCGGAGTTTTCCATTGTGCTTGTGGCGGTGGGCGATGCGCTCGGCGTGGTCCAGGGCTTCGGATGCAGTGCGCATGGCCAACTCCAATTCGGCCACTTCGCCCACACTGCGGGCATGGGCTCGCTCCAAGGAGCCGCCGCCGCGCAATACGTCCAGGGCTTCCGGGTTGTCGTAGACGGCCGCCAGAATTCGTATCTGGCGAGAATCCGTGACAGCCTGATTCCTGGGACGTGTACCGTAACCGTACATGCCCAGATCTTCCATGAACAGGTGGAGGTTCTTCATGCTCCCCGCCGGTACAGGGCACTCTTGGGGCGCGTGTTGTGCGGGGTGGGACAGGGACAGGTATTTCCTGATGCTCTCGTAGCTCAAGGCCGTGTAGGCCCAGGCGAACTTGATGGTGTGCTCACTGTCAAGCTGATTCCGTGTATGGGCGGTGTTCACGGATGCAAATGCCTGTTCCAACACGTACAGGGTCTGCAACCATCTGCGAAGCGTGTAGATGTGGACCCCCAAGGTTTTGGCCAGGTGGCCTTCCTTGTGCCCTTCATGCAGACGCGCCTGCACGTAACGGGCCTTGGCTGTCTGAGTCCAGACTTCGACGCCTCGCACATGGCGAACGCCCAACAACAGGTCAATGTCCGATCTGTCCTCGAACACCTGAACGGGGATTTTCTTCATTTTGTCAGCCTGGGCAGGGCCGGGTTGGATTGCCACTTGCCAACCCACAGAATCCTGAATCTCCGGCGACAGTAGTAGTTGGATGGCAGCCAAGCGGCGGTTGCCATCCACGATCAACACCGGGGATGTCCCGTCTTTGGCTTCCTGGCGGATGCCCAGCAACGGATCGCCCATGTACCCGTGCAGGCACATGGATTCCGTCAGGTGCTGGATGTTGCAAGCCCTGGCCAGTTCCCGCAGGATCTCTGTTTGACTGGCCTCTTGCATGCTGTTGGCGAAGCGCGGGTTGTGCGCATCCAGCAATAGGGTGTCGAATGAGAGTGATTCCACCATGTGATTCATCCCAAGGGCGGTGTGGCTGGTCATTGAGGTGTCGGGGGCTGGATTGTTGCGGTTTCGCCTATGGTACCATGCAATCGTGTGGAATGCTTCATGTGGAATGTTGACAATGAGAGACCATGAACCTGTCCGGGGGGCTGTCGAGGCCGCTGTCTGGCAGACCATCTACCGGCCTCGGGGGCTGTTGTGTCCAAGGTGCAGCAGCCCATTGTCCGCAGGAAATGAGGCCCAGGTCTCCTGTTCAGGGTGCGAAGCAGTCTTTGACGTGCTGCAGGCGGATCCGCTGGAACTGCGGATGGTTGGCACAACCCTCTCATTGAGCCAACAGATTGGACGCGGCGTACAGGTCGGGGATCTCTGGGTGGGCGGGTACATCATGCGCGATGCCGCGTACATGTGGGAGCGGTGCGCCTACTGGGGATGGTGCCTGGCGGCCTGTGCGGTGTTGGTGGCCGGAGCCGTGTTGGTTCTCCAGCCGGAACTATCCCAAGTGATGCTGTTTTCCAGCCTGGCGGCGGGAGTGTTGCTGGTGTTGGGGAGTGCCGCCACCGTGTTGGCGCCTTGGCAACTGGGCCGGCGTGTGTTGCGTCAGCTGCCCAGGATGCAGAGGCATGAACACCAATTGGTGTTTTGGGCCGTGCGGTATGTGATCTGGTTGACGACGCACAGGCCGCAAATGATTGTTTCCTGGGGCATGGGGGTGGGTTGTTTGGTAACCCTGATGCTTCTCCCCATGTTGTCACCGTACAGCGACAACCAAATTTTGAGGGCCTTTCTGGGCATGCTTGCGGTGGTGGCTGCGGGGAAGGTCGGCTGGTACCCGTTTGCCTTGCGCAAGCTGGAAGAGGAATCTGTCCGGTACGGTCTTGACAAGTTCCAAGGTGGGGATTGCTGAAAAACCCACGCCATCCTGGTGCATTGTGTGGGCGTGATGGCGTGGGCGTGGCTGACCTTACGCGAATTTGTTGGCCGCAGCCGCAAACACATCGTCTGCATGTTGGCTGCGGTTTGAGGCGGTTTTGGCTTCGGCGTCGACCTTGGCGATATCGGCCAGGATTGCCATGACAGCCTTGTCCACGATGTCGGAACCCTCATGTTTCAGGTTCAAGCGGGCGCAATTCCAAACGATTGTGCCGTCGACGATCTTGGATTTCAGGATGTCGGTGCAGATGTGGTCGTTGCGGGTGTGGGTTAGGAGGATGTTTTTGCCACGCCGCTCCAGTTGAAAGTGGCAGCCGTCCCTTTCAAACTCGATGAGATTGGGAACGCCCTTGACGGTCAGCTGGGCATCCTCAATGCAGTTGGTCACCCAGGCGGCCAACTTGAGGATCATGCGTTTGCCCCAAGGCATGCGTTTGCCTTGGGCAGACTTGGAAAGGGTGTGGTTCAGGATGAAGAACCAGATGAAGATGACGGCCATTGCGAGCACGAGGGCCGTTATCTTGCTTGCCATCATGTATAGCAACAGCGACAGGAACAGGAGCCCGAATGAGAGGCACAGGGGTGCCCAGGTGTTGTTAGGGTTTGACATGGTGTGTCCTTGACTGTGATGGTGGATGGTGGTCAGGTTGGCGATAAAGGGATGTGAAGACAGAGTTTCCGGTGCCTGCGGGTGGGAGCGCGCTTGCAGGGGCAGCAATTCCTCGGCCATGCAGGCAACGGCTTGCGCCATGGATATCTTCTGTTCCTTGAGGTCGAATGGCCGGAAGAATGTGGTCTCCCCCCTGGTGGGGTTGTGCCGACCGGTCATGAGTGCGGATTCGCAGTTGAAAAACCCCCGGGTGGACTGCACGTGCAGGTGGGTGTAAGTGGGGAGAATGTGTGTTTGCCTCCTCTCCGCGAACAGCAGGAACAGGTGCCCCTTGTAATGGAACCAGCACCAGGTTGTGCTGGAATCGAACAGGTAGACCGCTGAGAACAGCAGGTGCCTCACCAGGTTGGCGGCGAAATCTGTAATTCCCATGTTTGGGGCCGTCCGAGGGTGTGCCGGTTACAGGGCGTAGTAGGCTTCGTGTTCCGGAAGTGAGGTGTCGGATTCTGCGGTGACGTTCTCATCACCGTCATGGACCCACGCCGCCAAGGTTCGAAGACGTTCCAATGCTTCGAGTTGGGCGGCGGCCGGGGAAAAGACCTCATCCAGGTACTCGACAGTCTTCAGCAAGGGCGTATCCGAGTAACGCCCGGGTTCCAGAACCCAAGTGTTCGGTTCTTCATTGCTCAAGAACAGGCTGGCAATTGGGCGGGGGTTGAAGCGTCTTTCCCCCCTGTCGCGCATGTGGATGTCAAAACCGCCCTTTCCCCTGTCTTTGAAACTGAACTTGGGATGCAATGACAGTGCTTCCCGTTTCACTTCCTGGACATCGTTTGCATCCCGTGTGCCTTGCAGGATTGAAGCATCTATGTCTTGTATGGCCTCCGTCAATGCCTGGACTGACCGGTTGCAGCGGGCTGCGTCAGCCCCGGCGGGCTGGGTGATGGCCCATTTGTCTTGGAAGCTTTGCAGGTTTTCTGCCAAGGTTGCCCTGATGGTGCGGAGGTCTGCGAGGTGCTGGTTGGTCATGGCTGGTCATAACAGAGTGGTTCATGCACGCATGGTACCATAGTGGCGATCTCAACCAGCCGAATTCTGCCGTGACAAGACTATGGTAGCCTGTATCAAGTCATTTGATCTCCAGGGGATGGCCGCATGAGCGTTGCAATGGATGAACAGCACCCCTCTGCCCCCATATTGGAGGCAGGTACGGCAAAGAGAGCCTTGCCGTCTTTGACACTAGGGATCACCTGCGACACCCATACATTCATGCAGGCCGTCAACGTTCTTGACGGAATGACTCCGGTGCGGTGGTTGATGACGGGCGTGTGCATGTGGAAGGTTGACGGCATCATCGTTACTGGCTTCCCTGACACGCAGACATTGCGGTTTCAAAGGCGTGGCCGGGTGGAGCGTTTGCAGTGGGACGCCTCGTTGCCAGACACGGTTGAAGCAGATCGGTACGGAGATGGTATGAAAAACACACTGAGCAACATCTTGCAGGATTTGAGCGAGAAAGGCGGGTACCATGTCGGTGACATGGCGGAGTTGGCAACCGTAGTGTTGGATGAGGACGCAGATGCCCCCGACCGGTGGGATGCCCTGGGCCGCTTGTCCGAACATCATCGGGCCCTGAGCGGGCTGATGATGCATGCTTTGAACTTGGAGGCCATCTACGGCAATGCCAACCTGGATTCGGTACTGGACTTGCAGGCACCTGATTATGCGGGGATGCAGAAAGGACAGGACCGACTGATTGACTATGCGGCGTTGGCGGTGATTTTGGAACCGCTGCTCACGGACACGGAAAGCCAGGGCGTGCAGGCAGCACTGCGTGACGGCAAGCCGTTCTGGTCGATTCCGGAAGTGTTGGGCAAAGGAAGGAACATCCACCACGCCATAGACGTCATTCGTACAAGAACAGGGTGCACAGAGGAGGAAGCTCGGACTTTGACCGTGTCCGGGAGCCCGGTGGTCTTGATGGAGGATGCCACCCCCAACGATGCCTATGCGTGCACATCACAGGTGCTCAACACCCACGGTTTGACCGCAACCGTGATCAACTATGTTGCAGGAAAGGACGGCGTGATGAATCTGGAGGGAGGGGATGGCCAGTCCAAAGCGAACGGTGAACCCCGGCCCATGGCTACGATGTAGTCTGCAGGCCTGGTGTGAAAGAGTTGCACGCCAGGCACTGTCCACAGCAATCACAGTAGCAGCGTGCGTGGCAGTCCGGGCAATGCCTGTGCTTGGGTGCGTCGTAACAGTCGGCGCAGTAGGTGGTGGTGCGGTCCGGGATGTCCATGAAATCGTCGTTGTCGATGCAGGAGAGTGGGGTGGCTGCTTTCTCGACAGCCGCCGGTGCGGTTTCCCTGCCCGGTAGTGGTGGTCTTGGTGGTTGCATGTTGGGTTGCAGAACACAGTGGGGTGGGCTTGCAGGGTTTCATTCTACGTCCCAACCTGACAGGGCATCCCATCCTGACAGGTTGTTAATGGAATGCTAACACTGGATTGGCCCGGATGCCCTACAATCCCTTTGGACGTATCCCTCTCTGCTTTGATGGTACTCGAATGTCAAAGAGGGTGGAAAGTCATCGGGAGGTAGGGATTTCTAGACCTGATGTACCGATGGCGGAGCGGTTGTGCGGTTCCACCAGAGGATTGACTCAGCCCACGTCCGCCAAGCGGGATGGAGCAGCGGTAGCTCGGTTGACAGTGAAATGTCGATAGGCGCAGGTTCAAATCCTGCTCCCGCTACAAAGAAAAACCCGGCACTCCGTGTCGGGTTTGCTTTTCCAACGCCAAAGCAAACCCCAAACCCGCACATTGCCCGTGAGTGCTGTTTGCCTGCAAGTCCCTAGTAGCCTGTCAACCGGTAGGTTGTGCGGTAATGGGTGTCGTATGCTTCCAGGTACGACCTTTGCGTGTGCTGTGCCACTGTTTGGAAATCACACGGCCAACCGTCTTGCCAGCTTCCGTTTTTCAGCATGGCCGCTTCATGGATGTGCGACGTGTCGGGCGAGTCGGGTGAACTGGATATCCAGTTCAGGGAAACACTGTCAGGTTCGATTTCGATGGCCACGCGTGTTTGGAGTACCTGCAGGAACAATGGGTTGCAGGTTTTGATCACAAGCCACTGGCCGGAGTTGACGGCATCCATGAGCATGTGCGAAAGAGCCACGACCGAGCGGGGATGCAAGCCGATCTCCGGGTGTTCCATGATCAAAAGATGATGGGGTTCCGCTGACACCAGGCCGGTCAGGATGGGGAGCGCATGGGACACCCCCATCCCGCTATGGAGCAAGGGCAGGCTGGATTCCGACCGGTGTGTGTGTCCCAGGAGAATGTCCAAGGTTTCTTGCCGGAGTTGCGTCCACACATGGCGCAAGCCTCCTATCTGCAAATCGGCCAACATGCGGTCCAGGCGTTTGTGCTGCTCCGCTGACAGGTTGCGAATGGCACTCGCCAAACAGAGGTGGTAGGGAGTGTCGGCATCTGTGGGGAACGGAGGGAGGTCTGCGGCATATCCTTCCTGGGGCGGCCTGACACTGGGCAGAAAGAGGGGTGCAGCTCGGTAAGCGTCGGGAATGCCTGTTGTTTCCTGTTCCAGGTTCACACCTTCGGTCTGGCCGGTGTCATCGGAATCCTGGAATGATTGGCCGGCCCGCAGGGTGGACAGCAGGGCTCGGATGAGTCTGCTCTTGCCTGTGTGGTTGGGGCCGGTCAACACGGTGAGAGGTCTGATGAGCAGCGACTGGCCTGGTTTGGTGTGGAATGGAGGGTACGACGATAGGTGCAGGCGTGCCTGGCTTTGCAAAAGCATGGTGATCCGTTTGGGGTGGCCCTGTCTTGTTTGAGGATGTCCCATGGTAGCACGCATCCAGGAAGTGACGTGTCTGGGCGCAGATGCGTATGGTATCCTGCATGTGCGTCCCGCCCTTTGCATCAGGCCATGTTCGAGCAGTACCAGTTGAAGACCCAGCCCGTGCGGGCCCTACGTTTTCAGGGAATGGAAACCTTGACAGCCCACCCCGATCTGCAAGATGTGGTGCGAAAGCTGGTTTCCATGGTGCCTGAAACGTTCTGGTTCAGTGCCGGCCCGGAGGATCCGGGCAACTACATCCGGGTGGGGGACTGGCTGGTGGAAAACAGCCGTGGCAAGTTTCAATGCATGACTGATCCTGTTTTCAGGAAGAACTACGTCAAGGTCGAACAACAAGAGGATTCACCTTTGATGTGGGGAGGAGCCGGGCTATGAGCAGGCATCTTAGAAACACTCGGCAGGTGGAGTGGGGAACGCCTGCGTACATCATTGAGCGTGTGCACAGGGCCATGGGCGGCATCGACGTGGATCCAGCTTCCACGGCCCGCTACAACGACACGGTGCGGGCACGGACCTTCCACACGGCCCGCGACAACGGTTTGATTCATGAGTGGCGGGGGCGCGTATTCCTGAACCCGCCCTACCGTACAGGAGCCCAGGGCGTGCAGGCATTCACCGCCAAGTTGGTTGAAGAGCGCAGGTCCGGACGGGCCACGCAAGCCGTGTTGCTGTGCAACAACTGTACGGAGACCAAGTGGTTCCAACACGTCTTGAATTCCGAACCCGTCCTGCTGTGCTTTCCGCACAAGCGCATTCAATTCATAAGGCCGGACGATTCCACAGGATCACCCCTCCAAGGTCAGGCATTGGTGGGCTTGGGCGTGCCGGAAGCCGCTTTTGGGGAGGCATTCCAGGACTTGGGGTGGGTGGGGCAGCCTCTTTTGCTGGATTCGAAGATCGCTCGTTGAACTGCCCGGAAGGCCGGGGTCGCTTCAAAGTTGCACGGGGCGCAGACTGGACCTGAACACGGGCCCCGTAAGGTGTTCGTCGTGCTCTGTGTCCGGCATGTCCGTGAACACGAACATGAAGTTGTTGTTGTTCTGCAAGGTGTGGCGCAGTTCGTGATCGTTGTCCTGCCCCCAAGGCGCGGCACTGCGCAAGTTGAAGCCCACGAATACCAGTTTGCATTCCAGCGCGCATCGGGCGGCCATAAGAGCATCCAGGGAACGGTGCTTGAATTCGTTCGCGTCCATTGTGGGATCGGACAGCCTGACTGCTTGGGGTGCGTACACGTCCATGATCTGCGAGGCCACGTCGGGATGGTCCGGGCGACAGGCAATGGCAGTGTCGTTCAAAATGAAGTGCCAGAATTTGCCCACCGTAAGACCTGGGGAGGCTTTGACGTGTTGCAGGCGCACAGGGAACAGGTCCGATCCTCTCAGTTCATGCAACAGGCGTGAGGTTTGGACCCTTATCTCCCTTGGGGTGCCGGACAACAGCAGGTGTTCGCAACAGGGCACCGACAAGTTGTGCCGAAGCACTGGCAGCAGTAGCTTTTGCAGTATGCGTTCCCGTGTTTGTTCGGTGGGTGCTGGAGGTTTTGTGGGTAGGGTTGGAGGTTGCAGCATGATCTGTGCGCAATGGACTGAAGCCCTGTCTTGCTTGAGGTGTCGCATTTTATCAAATTGACAGTGCCGGCCGGTTTCAGGCAACCGGTTGATAGCATGGAGGGAGGATGCGTGTGCTTCGGGCGGTATGGCCAATGGCGAAAAAGAAACGTGTTGTATGTGTGTGCTGTGGCGTGGAAGGAACCCATGGCGGGCGCGGGTTGCGTTCCACGTGCTACTGGCGGCACTCGCGGGACGGCACCCTGGACCAGTTCCCCACCGTCAAGCGCAATACGGACTGGCAGTGTGATTACTGCCACAGTCAAACAGGCAAACGTTGTCAGTTCGAGCGTCGGCGGCGGAGCCCCAACGGCCCCTACAACCACCATTATTGCAAGATGCACGCGTGGCGCCACTACCAGCACCTGAACATGGATGCACCGCATCAGGCCCAGGACCGGAGCGGCAATCCCAAGTGCCGCCACGTGTTTGCGAATGGGCAGCCATGCGGCGAGGACAGGGAAGTGGACCGGAAAACCGGGCATTTCGTCAGTCCCTACTGCGTCCTGCACAGGTCAAGACGCTATCTTGGCATTGACATGGATGCGCCCGTGCCCGCCCCACCGCGGGAGGTTTTGATTGTGCGGAACGGCCCGTATGCTTTTCAAGGGGCCCATCCCCGCACCCCCGCCGGAGAGGGGGCGGATTGAATTCTGCAACCCGCCTTGTGCGGATGCCTGTTCAGGCGGCGAACAGGCTTTGTTGGATGATCAGATCGGGATGTGGGCGGCGGCGTTTCGCCAACAGCGTTTTCAAGTCTGCCAAGGACCGCACCACGCACACGTCCACTCCGCGCTGGCGCAGGGTGTCGTGTACCAACTCCTGGTGGTCCGAAAGGTATTTCCGCGGTGGTTTGATCTCAAGGAACAGAACGCCGCCCGATGGGGATATGCAGGTGAGGTCCGGCCAGCCTGGCAGATACCCCATGTTCAATTGCCAACGGCGGACTTCCCGGTTCGGCCCGCCCGCCGGATTGAAACAGACGATCCAGCGCTGTGTCAGCAGGTGCTCCACAACCTTTTTTTGAAGTTCATCTTCAGGGCGCAATCGGGAGGCACCCCTGTCGATGGTTTTGTGATGTGGCTGGTGCATGGAAACATCGCGCACCTGACCTGCTACAACGTTTTTGAGTATAGTACAAAAAACAAAGGTGTGAACAGTTTTGTGCAAAGTCACGGTTCGACTTTGCATCGTCAATCTGTCTGCAACTGCCCGTGCTGCGCTGGTTCCGGTTCGGCGCGGGGTTCAGAGGGGTTGCAGTCGCTTGGGCAAGGGAACTGGAATCTGTTTGGATCTGCGGTCCGCGGACACCTGCTGGGAGGTTTGCCCGTCAAGCCGGTTGCAAATGCACGGCAAACAGCGAAACGGCGTTGGGCTTGTTGGGCTCCACCTTGATGTCAATGTTGGCGCGCAGGCCCACAAAGTAGTCGTCGGGCGTGTTGATGTCCATCAGCAAAGCCGGGTGCTCTCCACCGTCGGCATCGGCCAGGGTGATAATGTGCTTGCCGGTCGGTGTTTGGAAGTCTTTGACAATGTAGGCCTTGAGCACACGCACCAGCGGCGGTGCGAATCCGTGTCCAAAAGGTTGCAGGCGCCACAGGTCCGCGGCCATGTCCGACAAATGGGCAAGACCGCTAGGGCTGATTACGATGTCGGGCTCGATGGGATCCATGTAGATGCCGGAGGGCAGATGGGATTCGATGTCGGAACGCAGTTGGCCCAAAGCCTCCATGTTCCACTGTTGGCGGCCGCCGGTGGGAGACAGACCCGCCGCCTGTCTGTGCCCCCCGCCGCGGGCCCCGAACCCCAGGCGGTCGGCGGTGGCGTGCAGGATTTCGCCCAAGTCCACACCCTGTAGGGTGTCGGGAGTGCGAAAGGATATGTAGGTTTCGCCGTCGGATGGATGGGATGCCACGCCGGTAATGGCATAGGTCAGCTCGGCCAGGCGGCTGGCGACAGGCCCTCCGATGGCGGCGTGTTCGCTGTCCATGTGAACGATTTCAACGGCCCGCACCGGCACGGATTCGTCGTCCCCGAACAGTTCCAAAGCTTTGAGCTCGGCTTCGTTTTGTTCGTTTTTGCGCTGTGTGTTCAGCGCGGAAATGCGTTGGGCGTCTTCTTTGGTGGGGGTTTCCCCTGAAGCCATGCGGACTCGCAGGGTTTGACTTTCCGGCGTGTCGATGCGGGCCAGGGCGTTGATGCAAGGTCCAATTTGAAAGGCTACGTGTCCGGCGGTCAAAAACCCTTGTGACACAGCCCCGCCGATGGCACCGCAGAGAAGGCGCAGGCCCGTGTCACGGTGGGAGTAGGCCCGGGAGTCTATGTCTCCGCGGAAGTTGGACAGGCCCATCTTGGCTATGTTGCGGGCGTCTCCACGCCACAGGCTGGCCACGTCCGTGATGATGCCCACCATCGCCCATTGCAGGCAGTGGTTGTGGAGCTCTTGCAACTTGTGTTCCGCTTTTTTGGTTTTCGGTGCCAGGTCCGGGGAACTGTGGACAAGGTCGATGATGGACTGGACCAACATGAATGCCACACCAGCCGTGGGCAGGTTGCTTTTCAAGTCCTGCGAGTTCAGGCTGCACATGTGGTCCGGGAACTTTTTGGGGTTCCCGGGGTGGTGGTGGTCCAGGTGCAGGATTGTATGAACGCTGCCCGGTATCCTTGCTACCTGGTCCTTCGACAACGCCTGATCCAAAATGATCAGGACATCCGTACCGTGCGGCACCCTGTCCGCATCAAACCACCGCCGAATGCGTGAAGGCGCGTGTGTGGTGATCATCAGGTTGGGGTTTTGGGACAACCCCAGGATGCCCAGGTTGACCACGCGCGCGGATGCAATGCCGTCCGTATCGGCGTCCGCGTGAATGAACAAGCGGACGGGAATGTCGTTGAACAGAATGCTGGCCAGGCAGTCGACCATGTATTGCAGTTGCGGGGAATCGGACCAGTTCGGGAGTGTGGCCTCCCGCATCAGCGGTTCCACACAATCCCCGGTGTCCAGCCCCCGTTGTTGCAGGAAGCGGAATGTGTGGGGATGGTGGATGCCCCGCAACGACATCCATATGGGCGGATGCTCAACCGGGGAGAGAAGGTGCCCTGGAACCTCGTCGATGGTTTGGTGCAGTTCAGTCAGGAGGGACTGCATGCCCTCCATTTCCGAATCCGTATCCCGGGGACGGGGTTGCGTCAACATTTTGCTGGTGTCAGGCACGTTGCAAGGTCATGCGGCGGCGTGGGGCTGCGTTGTCCTCGGGTTGGATGGTGTCCTTCAAGGAAAGCAACAGGTTGAGGAACGTGTCGCGATCCCGTCCGGTCACCACGGATGGGTCGAAGCCAGTGGATGGCAGTGATTCTGTGATGAACTCCAAGAGGATTTTCCAGTTCTCACTGTTGGTGGCGGTGCGCAAGCCGTCCAGTTCCACTTCCACCTCCGAGACCGGTTGTTGGTCTATCCACTTGAGGATGTCGCGGAAGATGTCATCCCTGTTCTGCTTTTCGTTGATGGGCGCCCCTTCCAGGATTTGGTCGTAGGCCTTGTCCTCACCCACCTTTCCGAAATGGGCCAGGGTCAAGAGGTCCAGGCGGTCGTAGCAGAGTGCCGTCAGCTCCACCAGTTCCATGCTCTCGTAGTCCGGGGGCTGTTCCGGCTCCGGTTCTGGTTCCGGTGTGGGCTGGACTTCCGGCTTGGTTGGACTGAGCAATGTCTGTTGGCTCGCCCCGGGGGTCTCCTCCGGCGGCGATTGTTCTGC
Organism: Caldilineaceae bacterium; assembly: GCA_963664185.2. Taxonomy (GTDB): domain Bacteria; phylum Chloroflexota; class Anaerolineae; order Caldilineales; family Caldilineaceae; genus Bin34. Next base: position 19,157 of record CAXXOQ010000144.1, read on the forward strand.
CTGAGACGAAGGCTGCTTGAACCGCATCTTGCGCAGAGGAGCATTGGCTTCTTCCGAATAGTCAGTGCCATCCCACGATTCGGAGCCAGGAGAAGTCGACACATCGAACATCATGTACATTGCCATGCGCCCGGGCAATTGGTGATGTGCTGGGTGATCTCCCTGTTTTTGCCCCATTCCGGCAACAGGACTGAGGACTGGAATGTCAAGGAATGGCCAGATGAGTCCTCGGACACATCGTACAGTGTGGTGTACACGATCAAACTGGCTCCGTCAATCGTGCTTTTCTGGACTACCAGGACTTCCTCTTCGGATGCTGCCTTGTGAAGGCGGTCCTGTATGTGCGGCAGCTCGATGAAGACGAAGGTGTCATCTTTTCCCCTTTTGAATCCTGGATTCGCCAAGGGCCTCCAGGGTCGGGCGAACAGCATTCTTGATGGCCGACCACTTGCGCAGCAGGTGGATCTGGGCTTCGTTGAGAGGTTGTTCGCTAACGGTGGCGGGGGATGGTTCCTGATGATTCGGTCTCAACTGTTCCATGACAAAGTCTCCTGGTCAATCAATGTTCCGAACAGTGCCGATCCCGTTCGGAACCGGCACTGCTTCCTGCTGGTCAATCAATGCCGAGCAGTGATCGAATCTCGGATGTGGTGGGGCCGGGTGTGCCGAATGGCGATTCGCCGCTAAACAAATCCCGTGGGTCTGCCAGATCGCGGGACATCAAGCTGGCGCCGAAATGCTGGATGTACGCAGGCCCCATGCTAAGTACCTGCTTGACGACAAACCCCGGATTTTCCGAGGTCAAGACTCGTTCCTGGAAGTTGGCGTAGTTGTCCATGTCCAGGGGCAGGGCGGGAATGCGTCCGGTGAAAAGCACCCCCAACAGGATTGCCACCATGCGTTGCAGGGGCACCTTGACGGATGGATTTGGACTCATGCGGCCAAAATACCCGCGTTCGGAAAATTCCCGGCCGTCCTGGCTGGCCTTTTTCCTGGCGGCTTCGTGCAGGATGGGGTGGGTTATGTGAATCACCCACTCCGCCGCGGCCATGAGGCAAGCGCCGATCTCGATGCTCTCCGGCAGGGTAACGAACAAGCTGCGTGCCACCGCATCGTCGGGCGGCGGTGTGTACCCTTCCAGGACAGGGGAAATGACCACTCCATCCTGTTGGTACTCTTTTTGCAGGTGTTCCTGCAGGCGGGGCACCGACAATCGCACACGTCGCGCCAAGAATGGGATGAACACCTCTTCCAGCGACATGCACAGGCTTATGTATTCTGCCTCTTCGCTGGACAGTTCCGGGATGTCTTCTGCGGGACAGGGTAGAGCCGGCGTGCTCAAGACATTCTGTGCGATGGACGGCAATGTGTTCATCTGCAATTGGGAAGCCGACCAGTGGGGCACGATGCGCGAAGAAGGCGTGTCGGAATCTTCCCTGGACATGCGTGGATAGCCGTTGGTGTCCAAGGCCAATGTCCCATCGGTTTCGCGGATGGGGTGGAAGATGTAGCTGCCGTACTCTTGGAAGATGGCCCCCGCCTGTGTTGCGGGCTGTCGTCCCGTCAAGGCTTCCACCTCTTCTTCCTGCAGCCATCTGTTGTGGCCGGAACCTGCGCCATGATCCGGGCTGTGCAGCATGGCCACACCGGTGTTCAGGCGCGTGAGCGCGAAGCCCTTGCTTGTGCGCGGCCATGAGCAAGGCACTGCCTCCATGCTCGCCAGAGGATCCCGTCCGGTCATCATCAGGTTTTGCCACACGGCCACCAAATGCTGTTCGAACGCATTTTCGTCTTCGGGATCGATTTCGGTTTCGCCTGCGGTTGGCTTGGCCTGCTCGGCAGGCGCAGCGGCAAGTGCGGCAAGCGTGGAAGTCCGGGGTGCTTGAAGGTTGGAGCGGCCTCCGCTTCGCAGTATGGAGCGTTTGCTGGTTTCCGTGGCAGTGTCAGACGTTGATGTTTGTGGCACCTTGAGACCTGTCATCAATCCACGCATACTGTTGCCCCTATGTTGCAGTCGGATGAATTGGTAGAATGCTACCACACATGGGCATGTCAATGGACCGACGGTGGGACGCATGGGCAAGGAACAGGTCAACGAAGAACAGCGCACCAACTCATTGGGCATCTTCCTCAAGAGTCCCATCCCCACGGGGGTGATGCTCCTCGTGGTGCTATGCATGGTGGTAGCCACCTTCATGCTGTCGCTATGGGTGCTGGGGCTGGATGGTGAGGAACTTGATCCCGAACGCATTCGTGAGCTGACGGTGAATCCGCGGCATTTGTGCAACCTGCACCTGGTGGGGGATGACGTGTCGGACTACAACCTGTACAGCATCCCTACGGTGGACACAGGCTTGCGGTTGTCTCCCGGTTGGGTGTGCGCCACCCACAACTACGACGAAACGTGGAGCCGCATTGTGTTGCTGGATGGAAGTGCCGTGGAAGGCTACATTCCACGTGACAGCTTGCTGGCCCCCACCTCGGAAGCTTCCACGGTGATCAATCAGTGAGGCGACCCCATGGGCAACGAGTTGTTTGAGGACTTTTCCCAGCCTGCCCCGGTCTATGGTTCCGCTACGCAGGGGAACGCGCCTGCGGGGCGGCAAGAAAGGCAGCCTGCGGGGCGAAGAACACTCGGACATCCGCAACAGGAAAGGCCGCATCTGGACAGTGGGCAGATGCAAAGCCTGGAACGGGCGGAACGGGCGGCTTGGGTGTTTCCCTGGTTGCCCACAAGCCAACGGGACGCCCCCCGTGATGTGGCCGTGGCCTGGCGCGAGGGAGGACGCGTGCATTCCGCCCACACGGATGCCGGCCAGCCCTTTCTGGCCCACTTGATGCAGACGCGGCCCAACCTCGTCAGTGTGGTGCCCATGGCGGCCAGGCACCATGACATGGCACGGCGGTTGGGTTGGCAGGTGGCGACCTCCACATACTGCCTGAACACAATGGAGTGTTGGGCCAACGTGGACAAGCCTTTCCTGGCCGAACAGGAGTACATCGGTACTCCGCAAGCCGAGGATGTGCTGCATCGCTACGAGGTGGTGCGGGAGTGGTTCCTGCACCACGGGCAAGTGACGCATCTTCAAAGTGAAATGCGGTTTTCCCCCTATGTTGCGGACATGGGGAGCCGGGGCCTCCTGCTGGATGTGCCACTGGCGCACGACACCCTGCAGGCATGGCTCCGGAAACAGACCGACTGCGTGAGTGCCTTTCCCCACATCAATCTCGCCTCGCCGCGTGAAATCCAGAAAGCCATGAGCGCACAGGGCATCCATCTGCGCAGCACGGGAGCGTCCATACTGGAAGACCTGGTTGACAACCGTGGGCCCGGTGCACGCCTGGCATCCGCCTGCCTGGTGTACCGCAAGGCATCCGGCGTGATCGCCAAGTTGGAAAGCTATCTTGGGCATGTGGCATCCGACCAACGGGTTTACTCCGACTGGTACCAGCACGGAGCCGCCACCGGCCGCATGACCTGCCGCAATCCGGCCTTGCAGCAGGTGGACAAGAAGTCCGGCTTGCGCAATCTGTTCCATGCGGGGGAGGGGCGCTCCCTGGTGGCCATTGATTACAGCGCACAGGATCTTCGGGTCATGGCATGCCTGAGCAGCGATGCGACGTTGGCCGGCATGTTGCAGGAACCGGACATGGACCCCCATGCCGAAACCCAACGCAAACTGGGTCTTCCCAGCCGGGATGTGGCCAAGATTTTGACCTATGCGCTGCCCTACGGCGCCGGAGTGCAGCGCATTGCCAAGCTGACGCACCTGCCCCCGGCCAACGCCAAGGCGTACATCAACGCCCTACCATGAGCAATTCCCCAGGGTGTCCGAATATCTGAGGCGGCGGCGCTCCAGTACGGACCAGCCGGTGTGGGACTTCATGAGCGGCAAGCTGTATCCCCTGTCCCAGGAACTGTCCCCGCAGGAACGGCAACGGCAGTCCATCACCTACCCGATCCAAAGAATCGGGGCCATCCAAATCAAGAGTGCATTGATGGCAACGGACAATGTGCTGCCCGAGTACGATGGCGGCGTGGTCATGGCACTGCACGACGAGCTGGTGTTCGACTTGCCGGACAGGGCTTTGCAGGAAGCCATCCCCCGCCTGATCCGCATTATGGAGGCCGTGTTGCCCCTGACCGTGCCCGGCGGTCCCGACATCCCTTCGTTTTGCCATGCCACCGTGGGCAGGAATTGGGGCGAGCAGGACGATTTCCAGGCAGCTGTGGCGGAGACGGAAGCACCCCCGCGGATGTACAGCATGTGACCAAATGCGAGTTTGGTATACTCGCTGCAGATGGAGTTTTTCAGTCGGGGTCAGTCCTATGGATTCTTCTCTTGATCAGATTGACGGAGGTCTTTCGGATCCCTCCTCCGGGGATGAGGACAGGTATGTGCCGGTCATGGCTTCCATGGCTGCGGCTGCCGGGGCCATGCTGGACTTGATGGCGGATCTCCTGGACTTCTACGGCACGCCGATTGCGGGCCACTTGTCCGGTGTCTTCAAGGACAACTACACCTTGTCGACCGGTGAATACTGGGCGGACAATGGACACCTGAGCGAGTTTGGTGTCCACGAGGATCACATGTGGACACCCGCTGAGATTGCCAGGGATGCCTTGTCTGCAGGGTTGGAAGTTGTCGACTTGGGTGATGTTGAATTGGATTCCAAGACTGTGCGGGGCATCGCAGAGACCACCCGGAATCGATTCCGGGCGAGTGAATCCGGTGACGGTGCGGCTCAGGAAACGGCTGTCAAGGGAGCACTGTGATTGGTTTTCGGCTGATCACGGCATGCCAAAAAGCGAAGTTTCCATGTTTGTCCGGGCGGCACCCTCGCTTTCCACCCTGTCAAGGCAAGCCTGCAAGGCGTCGCGCCCTCCTGCTATGTGAATGCCAACCGAGCGGGCCGCGGCAAGCAGACTGTCCCCCGTGGCATCGTCCGGGCGCCCTCCTGCAATCCATTGTTCTGCAGTCAAAGTGACATTGGCGTCGCGTGCGTCAAACATCATGTCCGGTGGTGCCAGAAGCCCGTTGAGTACAGCTACTACTGCTTGTTGGCGTGTTTCAACCGGTTTGCCGCGTACTTGCAGCTGGCGTGTACGGCCATCGATGTCTTCATGGAAGTAGTGGGGTGCCGGTCCGTCACTGATGATTCTGCCATGCAGGCGGCCCGACACATAGATGTTCGCAAATCGTTTGCGGTGATGGGGCGTGAATTGTTTCCATGAATCGACTTCCACCAGTGGGCGGGTTGTCAGCAGCTCTGCAAAGGCCACGCCTGAATAAACTTGTTCTTCAATGAACCAGCCATGACTGTTGCCAATCACACGCATTGCGCGTCCGACGCAGGCATGTTCGCGCAATGCCTGCAAGCTTAACTCGGTTGCCAACAAGTGGCTGGGGAGGTTCTGAAACAGGATCGGACGTATTGAAGCACAGCGTATGGCCAGGTGTACGGACAGGTTTCCGAATACGGTTTTGTCGTTCAGGACGGAAGGATGGTGGACTGCGGGAATGATGGGGGTGGATGCAGGGCATGCCTCCTGTTCCACAAGCCAGTCCCGCATGGCCGGATGAGGCGAAACTATGAGGCTGGCGGGTGTGGCTGCCTGCATGGGAAACGACTTCGGGTACGCCACAGGTTTTGGCCTTACAGCATGGAGTTGATCATCAAGTGCATGGCCAACAATCCCGCCAGGCAAACATCCGTATCGCTTGAGGCGCACAGGAGTTGACCGTTTTCCCATGCCTCCAACATCGAGGCGGATGCCTGTGTCATGGCGGCAGAATCTGCATACTGGGCTTGAGCCAGCAAGGTGGGCAGGAACGCCAGTGTGCGGTTTTGCTCGCCAGTCCCAAACTCCGACCATGCGGCGCGCAGGATTGATTCGCTTTCTTGAAACTCGGATTGGAACTCGCCCAGATCGGAAGTGAGCAGGGAAGCGGACATCCAAACCTGATCGGCATCGGGACTCCGAATGACATAGAGCCAGTCCTGTTCTTCCGTGGCGCACAAGGCAGTGACGGCAGCCCCTCTGTGCGTTTTGCCCAAAATGTCATGTTGGGTTCCAGGGCCTTGACGGAAGTTGGCGGTGGCAACTTTTACGGTGTGGACTTTGTACCCCAACCATGAATGGCAAGAAGAGGGCATGGATGCTTGAATTGTCTCCAAGTTGTCCCCCCGGGGGGCTTCCTGTGTCTGCACCGGATCGAAAATGTCACAGGATTGCAGGAGCAGGGCCGAATCCGTAGCCAGCAGGCTGATGGCTTGATATTGGCCTGGCTGCACCTGTCCCGCCACGCGGAATTGGTTTTCGGCTGACAGGACGCTCCAGTTGCAGACTGTGTCGGGGGCCTGGCTGTCGACGTGGATGTTGTATTGGGTGTCGGGCGCTATTTCCTGATTGACCCGCATGAGGGTGGTGTTTGGGTCCGTGATCAGATTGGTGACAGGGGTTTCAGGTGTGCGTATGTATTGGAACCAAACCATGTAGGCAATGCCGGCCAGCGAGGCTATGAACAGTGCCGTGAGGGACTTGTGCAGGATGGATTGTACTTTGGGGGACATGTGGCATATCCGTTAGTTTACTGGTATCCCGACGGGCGCGGCGGCCTGCGGGTTCCGCCGGTTTCCGGCACCTGGCCTTGACCTTGAATGCGGGGGCCTAGGACCTGCTTGATGGCATGGGGTGGCGGTGCCTGTTCCTTTACGGTGTTGGGATGGATGCGATCCCCCCCGTAACCCCAGGAACGCACCATGTCCACCAGGTGGGCCAGGGGCATGCGCAGGGGCGGATGCGTGATCATGCCTTGCAGTACCATGCTCAGGATGCCGAGGGGCACGATGAGCCACAACCCCCAGGTGATCATCGTATAGAGACCGCGGCGGGCCCCGCCCACCATGACCTGGGCGTCGCCATAGGCTGCCACTGCTTCGGTGTAGGCGTTGACATCCATGCGTGTGAGGCCCCAAAAAGCCACTTCGCCGCCCAGGCCTGCCAACCCATACAAAGCCAGGCCTCCGACCGTGCGGAACCGCAAGGTGTCGGGGTTGGACTTGTCCATCTGGACGGCCAGCAGCACACACAGTGCCACGAACAGCATGATGTAGGGAGTGGGTGAGCGGGAATAGGCCGCACCCGCCAGGATTGCCACCATGAATGTCAGCAACCAAGCACGGTGATGGATGCGCCGGCACGAAAGCCAATGCCAGATGCCAATGCCCCCCATGATGACGGTGGGCCATTGGTCCACCAACCACCACCATTGGGCCCAGATTCCGTTGATCAGATGAAATCCCATGTCAGTCATGGCGGCACCTCATGCCCTGCAAGGCTATTGTGCGGAGACTTCCACGGGTTCCAGACTGTCCAGGCTATCTGTGGAGTTGACCGGTTCAATCCAGCCGTGGGACACCCAACCATAGGTGGCCGACTGGCAAATCCAGGTCGCGTCGCCTGCACCCTGTTGAAGTACGATGCGGTACCAGCGGGAACCACCCGTGTCGTTCGCCCGGCCAGTGGCATCCGTAACCGAGCCGCTGACAAAGTGACAGGGCGTGACACCATTCTGTTGCATGATGCGGTCATACTCCACGCCCGGACCAGAGCGGATGTTGAGGATGGACCCCGGGTTCACAATGGACCGGATACTGATCTTGTTGGTGAACACGGGCACCGGGGTGGCGTTCAAAATCGTCTGGTATGCGATTGCCTGGGTGCCTTCGTTGCCCGAGTTGTAGCCGCTGGTTGCGCCAGCCGGCGGAACCGGGGTTGCCGCCACCGGCGGGGCGGTGGATGGTGGTGCCACCCCCGGAGGCGCAGCACTTGGAGGTTCATCTACGGTGGGCGCGCCCGGAGGCGCGGGCACTGGCGGTGATATCGTAGATGTGTTGGCATCGGGGCCATCCGATGCGCCCGGGGGCGCAGTCACCCCCGGAGGCGCAGTAGTGTCCCCGGTGAGTCCGGGCGGGTTGGGAACGGAAGGCGGAGTGTCTCCCGTCACCCCGGGCGGAGAAGGCGGGTTTGACACCGCGGGGGCCTGGGACCCGGCCGGCGTGGGAGGGGCGATGGGCTCTACGAATGGGTTTTGCTGGACCCCTTTGTCGCTGGGGAGCAAGCCTGTTTCCCCTGAATTGGGGTCCAGGGGGACAGGAGCCGGCATGATGATTTGCTGCGGGGGGGCCGCAGGCTGCTTGAGGGCCTTCTGGTTCGATGTGAATGTAATCACACCGAAGACCAAACCGGCAAGACCACCAACGATCACCGTCAGGGGCAGAATGCGCTGCTGCAGTATGTTCCACCCCTTGCTGGAATCATTCCCTGGCTGTGGCTGCGTGGCGGCAGGGGGGGCAGCTGGGCTGGCGGATTGGGGAATGTGGGGTATGGTCATAATTCTTACTCCCGAAGTGGTTCGGTTCTTATGGTGCTTGCAGGGCTGTTAGCAAGGCACTGGTGGGCAGGACCGACCAAGCCCCCGTGGCCGATTGCACCAGATGTATGTCGCGACTGAGCGACCATGCCGGCAACCCACTGGGCGGCGAGTCCAGCGGGGATTGCAATGAGAGTACATTCATGCCCGTATCCAGTTGTGGTACCCAAGCCGTACCAATGGTGGCCACGGCTATGTCGGAGGTCAGTTTCATTCCGGCATGGGCCTCTGCTGCATTGCCAAACTGCCAGGCACTGGGGCGTGACAGCTCTGTTTCCCATGCCGAGTCGTCCAAACAGCACGGACCCGGTACCCAAGCATACATCAATTCGGCCACGGTCCAATGGGGGCCTTCCGGCAAACCCAGGGCCACCATCAACCACCAGCTGCCATGACGCGGGGAAATCCAAGCCACATCCCCCGCCACCAGGAGGGAGTGGGGCCATACACAGGCTTCCATCATGGTGCCCGGCAGGGCATCAATGACTCTGCCCATGCGTGAAAACAACGAGTACCACCACATATCCTGCAACGAGGGGCGTTCGGGCAGCAGAAGGGGGAGCCACTCCTTGGGCATAACCCAACGGCACAGGGGATGCCGCTCTATGATCCGTCCCATGATGCGGCGGTCGTCATGGAAATCTCCCAACGGGCTGGAGTAAAAGGTGAGTTCCCCGTCTGCAATCCAATTCTCTTGGATGCGTGGCAACAGGTTCTCCAGATCGTCCGGATCCGACATGACATTGACTGTGGCCGGAATGGCCCAGAGGTCTGGATGTGCCGTGGGCGGCCCCCCGACAAACCATTTGGACGGGGAGTCTTTCATGATGCTTCCCCGTCTGCTTCCGTATTCGGGCCCGTGTCGCCGTTTTCGTCGGTTTCCGCGGCTTCGCCGTTTTCCAATTGTCGGACCCGCTCCTGCAATTCGGCAATCTGCTCCGCCTGCTCATGCAGCATACGGAGTTCCTTTTCACGTTCGTCTGCCAGTCCTTCCAGGAGCAACAGGATGTAGCCTTGTTGCGAATGGACCTTTTGGAACGATTCAACAAAGTTCTCACCGGTGCTGTGGGCTTCCGCCATGAGGCGTTCGAGGTCCAGGGTCACTGTTTTGGGTAGTGACTCTTCCAGCGGTGGCAGCGAAGGCTCTATGCCTGTCGCAAGCAGCATGTCTTCTTGTCCAGCGCCCGATTTTGTGCCCAGTGTCATAGTGTGTTCTGCGGTGGTATGGGTGGATACTGCTGATGCTTGCCCGCGGTTTCAGGCAGGTTGTGGCTTCAGGACTGGATTTTGTCAGCTCAAGCAAAGGCGGGAGCCGGTTGCTGCTGTTCAACGACAACAGGATGCTGAACCATCCATGACTGCACCAGCTGTTCTGCGGTTTGTCCCAGTTTTTGGCACCGGATGGGCAGCTCGTTTTGGCTTTGCGCCTTCACGATGTCCGGTTCCTGCCAGAACAGTGTGGGTGGGGTGGGCTTGAGGAATGCCGGCAGTGTCTTGGAATCCGAGATTTGGATGTTGGCCCACAAGTCGTGGATGCCATCCACGAAGCGACTGGCATCCTTCGTGCCCTGCCGTTCCCGCATGCGCAGAACCCAATGGATGTTTTTGGCACGCATGCCTGCCCTGACCAACCAGTCGTTGGTCAGCACCACGCCCAGGCGTCCATAGTCCATGGTGTCCGACACAAAAACGGACTGGCTTGACAAGGGCATGATGTCCAGAACATGCGTGGACGGAACATCGAACACCAACCAGGACGCCACCTTCTTCATGGCGTCTATGAGTTCCTTGTGGTTTCTGCCGTCCCACAAGCGCTTGCAGTCGTTGGGGGATGGGAACCCCGTCAGGATACCCACCCGGCGGCCCAAATCCTGGTGGATGAAGCCGCTCAGTTTTTCAGGCTTGGGGTTGGTGAGCCACTCGCCGATGTGGGGGGTGGGTTGCTTGCCGGACCTGTGGGCAGCCGGATCACAGCAGTGCAGGGAAACGAGCAGGACCGCGTACTTTTCGTTGTTGGCGGGGATGTGGTGGGCCAACGTGTGGGCCAGGCTGTGGGCCAATGTGGTGGTGCCCACCCCACCCTGTTCGCTCCAGAAAACAGCGATTCCTTCGGGCTCGACGGAAGGCGGGGGCGGCTGTGCGGGGGCCGGTTGCTGGAATGGATGGGTGTCCGGTGCCGGGAATCCGGCACCCGCCCCCGCCGACCATCTGGGGGGTGGGAGGGGGCGGCAGCACGCCCGCACCCGCCGGGGCCGGGGATGCCGTCAAAAAACTGGGCCAGTCCTTGACGGAACACGTTTTGATGTCATTCCCCCAAGTGGGTTGCAGTTTGTTCAGGACATCCTGTGGGAATTGAGGGTCGGATACCAGCAGCAGGGGCGGCCGGGTTTCGCCTTGCCACCAGGTGGCAAGGTATCCGATGGTCTCTTCGGGCGCGGCGGCGAAGAAGTAGCCCCCGTCCACGATCAGCAGTGGCGTGTTGAATTCCGGGCGCCACACATCCGGAATTTGCAAGGGCAGGGGCAGGGCCCTGGTTCCAGTGCGGGGAATGCCCCAAGCCGACCAGTTGCGTTCTTCGGCAAGTATCAGGATCATTTGAGATCTCCTGGAGCCAGTCCATGTTC
>CAXXOQ010000145.1:0-2562 GCA_963664185.2 Caldilineaceae bacterium
GCTTGTCCACCGCCAGAATGTCAGACAAGGCCACCGGGGTGCCCTCCGCGGTGAATGTCCAGGTCGTCACCGTGGGGACGCCCCGCGTGTCTCCCCGGTAACACCAGAGGATCAGGCATCCCGTTTGCATATCCCAGGGCGCCCAATACAGGTCCGTGCCCAATGTGTGGAGTTGCAGTGGCCAGTCTGGTGGGGCCGCCTTGCCCTGCGCCATTTTCGCGGCCTGTACCTGCCGGGTTACCAGGGCTTCCGCCTCGGACCGGATGGCTGGAACCAGCGCCAGGACGCCCAGGTGGGTCCGGATGTCTGCTCCCGACACGTAGGCCAGGCGTGGCGGCCACGCCGTTTGTGGATCCGACTGGCTATCGTCTGGCCGCCAGTGTGTAGCCGGCGATGCGTGCCGTGGCGTCATAGGGTCCCATGGGCAGTTGCAAGTCGCTGGTGAATTCCAGGACCGAATGGTCGTGAAAGGCGCGCCAATCGTGTTTTTCCATATCCCACACCACCAGCAAGGTCTCAAGCGTCTTGGCCTTGTAGGCTGGCGGTTCTTCGTTGCGGGGAATGAGGTCGGGGCGCAGGGTGCAGATCATGGTGCGCCGTAGCCCCGTGTATTTCTTGGTGAACACGGTACAGCACACATGGCGTTCCAGGATGGGTACCAGCCGGCTTTTGGTGAAGGCGGACATGAGTTTGCTTCCCTTGGGATGCCTGGGGCATTTTGCGTGGGCACAGGGACCAGATTTTTCTTCCCCTCCACACCTGGTGCACGCCAGCCGGAAGTTGCCGGGCCTGTTGGGGACGGCGGCAGGGTGTATCCCTGGCACCGGCTGTTCCGGGCCGCGAGGCAAGGAACTGGGTCCTGGCCTGATATCGCGGCTCCTTCAGGTCTTCACTGCCATTGCAACGCCACGCCGGTGAAGACGGCCTTCTCGTGGAGGAGACCCTGATAGGCGCGGGCAATTGAAGCCGGTGGCAGGCGATGGGAAATCAGGGGTTCCAGCTGAAGGCGACCTTCCGCTATCCAGTCGAATACCATGCGCTGCTTTTCCCATTGGGAGATGTCGGCATTGATGGCGGGATACATGGGATAGCACCACTCCAGCGCGCCCAGCACCTTGATGGACCGGTAGTGCACCTCACCCAGAAAGTCCGTCAGGTTGCCTTGTACCGGGGCACGGGGTGTCCCCAGCAGCACGAGCTGACCGAAGCGGCGGGTGGCGGCCAGCGCCTGCATGCAGACCGCACTGTGGCCTACCGCCTCAATGACGATGTCCGCGCCCTGCCCTGCCGTCAGTTCCAGGATTCGGGCCTGGACCTCCTCGGCCCTGCCCCCTATCACAGTCGCCACCCCTACGGCGGCGGCCAGTTCCCGCCGGGCCAGAATGGGATCCACGGCAATCACCCGGCAGCCACGTGCCTGGAACATCTGGGACGCCAAATTCCCCACGATGCCCAGACCGAACACGACGACGGTCGGCGCACCATGCAGGACCGGGACCAGAATGCCGGTCGCGGCGACGCCCGCCATGCGGGAAGCGACCGCCAGATCCCCGGGCATGTCCCGGGGGACCGGGTATACCAGCCGTTCCTGGCTGTAGCGCGCCAGGGAGGCATGGTGGGCATAGGTAAAAACCCGCTCTCCCACGCGGGCCCGGTCCACCTGCGGACCGGCGGCCACGACGGTGCCTACGTTGGCATAGCCGGGCCGCCGGGGAATATACGTCCCGGTCTCCCTGTCCCACATGCGGGGCTCCACGCCCGTATAGTTGGCCAATTCGGTCCCGGCGCTGATGAAAGTCCATTCGGTTTCGATCAGCAACTCCTGCGGCTGGAGTGATTGCGGGTCGATCTCCTCCGTTTCCAGCCGGATCTGGTTCTGGCGGGGAATATAGGCGTAGGTATTGTGCATGGCTGGCTCGTGCTGTGAGGTCGCTTCAGTGCAGCCGCTCGAAGATGCCCGCGGCCCCCATGCCGCCGCCCACGCACATGGTGACAAGTCCCATTTCCTTGTCCCGGGCGGCCAGTTCATGGATCATCTGTACTGTCAGCTTGGCGCCTGTGGCCCCCAGCGGATGTCCCAGGGCCACGGCGCCACCGTTGACGTTGGTGATCTCCTCGTCCAGGCCCAGTTCCTGAATCACGGCCAGGGCCTGGGCGGCAAAGGCTTCGTTCAGTTCAATCAGATCCACGTCGTCCAGGGTCATGCGGGCATATTGCAGGGCTTTGGGCACCGCGGCCGCGGGACCAATACCCATGATCTCGGGCCGTACGCCCCCCACGGCGAAACTGCGGAAACGGGCCAGGGGCGTCAGGCCTTCCGCCCGGGCCAGGTCGCCATTCATGATCAGGACGGCCGCGGCGCCATCGCTGGTCTGGCTGCTGTTGCCCGCGGTGACCGTGCCCTGGGCGTGAAATACCGGTTTCAGGGTGGACAGTCGTTCGAAGGTGGTGTCGCGGCGGATGCCCTCGTCCTGCTGGAACTGATAGCTCTGCTCGGTGACCGCCCTGCCCGTCCCGGTACGGACATGCACATCGAGGGGTACAATCTGCGGTGTGAAGCGG
>CAXXOQ010000146.1:0-22375 GCA_963664185.2 Caldilineaceae bacterium
GTGGTGGGCGCGCAGACCTTTGGCTGCGTGCCGCGCAGTCATCTTTGCGAGTCTGGTAGACGATCCCGTGGATTGCTCCAGCGAGTTTCCCACTGAAGAAGCCCAACGGTCCGAGCGCCAGCGGTTGCACGACTTATCAAGAGGTTGGTCAAGTGGGAACACAGCAACGACGACAACCTGCTGGATGAGGCTCGATACGAAATCGCCAAATCCGTGGCTCGTTCCCATGGAGAGACGGCTCCAACAAAGCCGGCCGCAGTTCTCGATTACCTGAATCAGCAGGCTAAGTCCATCTACGATCCCTTCTGCGGTGGAGGATCCATCCCACTGGAGGCCCAGCGCCTGGGCCTGAACGCTGTCGGTTCTGATCTCAACCCGGTGGCAGTGCTGATAACCAAAGCTCTGATTGAGTTACCGCCCCAGTTCGCCAACCGTTCGCCGGTGAATCCTGAAGCCGACCCCATGGGCTTGACCACCGGTAGGGGTGGAAACAAGAATCACGCTACATGGCGCGGTGCGGCAGGTTTGGCTGACGATGTCCGCTACTATGGCCGCAAGATGCGCGAAATGGCTTGGGAGCGTATTGGGCACCTGTATCCAAAGGCTAAGCTGCCTGACGGCGGTGAGGCTACAGTGATTGCTTGGCTGTGGGGCGCGCACTGTGCCTTGTCCCAACCCTGCTTGCGGCGTGGCGATGCCACTGATGACCACATTCCAGGCGTCCAAAAAGCGAGGGAACGAACACTGGATATGGCCTGAAGTAGATCGGCAGGGCAGGACGGTGTCTTTCACGGTTCACAATCAGCGACCGCCAAAAGCCCTAATTGATGTTGACCGCACTGTAACCCGCAACGGTGCTACCTGCATCGCGTGTCACGGAGCTGTAACTCTTGAATACGTTCGACAACAGGCTAGGCCGGATAATATGGGTGAGGTAATGACTTGCGTCGTTGCTGAAGGCTACCGCAAAAGACTGTTTCTGTCGCCAACCGCAGAAATGAAAAAACAATTTTTTTTCCGCGGCAGCACTATGGCGTCCTCAACAAAGGATGCCCGCGACCGCTTACAAGGTAAGCGGTCGCGGGTACGGCATCACTCATTGGCACCAGCTGTTCACAGAACGCCAGTTGGTAGCATTGACCACTTTCAGCGACCTTCTGGTAAGTGCAAAGGCGCTAATGACGGAAGATGACGCAGATGAAGAGTATGCCAAGGTAGTTTGTACTTATTTGGCGTTGGCAATCGGTAGAACCGCGAATAGTTGTTCCAGCTACGCCAGGTGGTTAAACGCCGGCGACAAAGTCGCCGGCGTTTATGCCCGCCAAGCAATTCCAATGCTGTGGGATTTCGCGGAGTCCAACCCGTTCTGTGGTGCTTCGCAAAATTGGCTCGCTCAAATAGAATGGATTGCGAAAGTATTGGATTTGCTACCCAAAAGCGTCAATGCTGGGGAGGTTCATCAAGCAGACGCAGCCACTACTGTCCATGCTTACCAGGGTCCGGTCATAGTTACTGACCCTCCGTACTATGACAACATCAGTTACGCAGAACTTCACGTGGCGGGAGTTTGTCAACAATCTGAAAGCGGACTTGCCTTCCGCTCTGGCTCAGATGCAGGCCGGCAACATCGCTCCTGTTGATTTGGCCCAAGCTGCTATCGGGCCCGGTATGGCAGTGTTTTCCCATTACGAAAAGGTGTTGGATGCTAGAGGCAAAGCAGTGTCTGTTCGCGAGGCACTTGCTCTGATCAATCAGACATTGGATGAAGCTTTGGCGGACCAGGAGGGGAGAATTCGATGCCGACACCCGATGGGCGTTGGCCTGGTTTGAACAGTCTGGATTTGCAGAAAGCGACTATGGTCTGGCCGAGTCGCTATCCAAGGCCAAGAACACCAGCGTGTCTGGCCTAGTTGAGGCAGGTATCTTGGAGGCGCGGTCTGGGTAAGGTTCGTTTGCTCCGTCCCAGCGAGTTGTCTAATGATTGGGATCCAGCAAGAGATGGGCGGTTTACGGTCTGGGAGTCGGTACATCACTTGGTCCGTGTTCTGGATCAGGGGGAACTTGCCGCAGCTGACATGATGGCGAAGCTGGGCACTCACGCGGAGACTGCACGCGAACTGACATACCACCTCTATCGCATCTGTGACCTTAAGAACCGTTCCCAAGAGGCGCAGAGTTACAACGGTCTTGTCCAGAGCTGGTCTGAGATTGCGAGGTTAGCCCAGCAATCGGTCCACAATGCAACTGGAGGGGTTGATGAGTGAGGATTGGGTGTCAGGATGACCACAGAGGCGACAATTTCGACCATGGTGGATCGCATCGTTGGGCGGTTCGGTCCATCTCGTATCGTGCTGTTCGGCTCCCAAGCGCGTGGAACCGCCCACGAAGGCAGCGACGTGGACCTGCTCGTGGTTATGGGCAACGGGACGGACAGACGCCGTGTTGCGGTGGAGATCCGAAGATCGCTGGGAGACCTCCCTGTCAGCAAGGACATTGTGGTTGCAACACCAGACGAGATAGCGAGCCGGGGTCAGGTCGTGGGAACTGTCCTCCATACGGCGCTCCGTGAAGGGAAGGTCATCTATGAGAAGCCCTAATCCCACTGTGAAGGAAGCACTTCGCTGGTTGCAGTACTGCACTGAAGACCTTGATGTTGCTTCGCGTCTCATGACAGGTGACCCGACTTCCCCCTCGGCACGCCTGTTGGCTTTCTCAGCAAGCTGCTGAGAAAGCACTGAAAGCAGCCTTGATCCTGGAGGAAGTGGATTTCCCGTTCAGCCACGATCTGGACCGTCTCCGCAATCTTCTCCCCAACGGGTGGTCAGTACATGATACACATGGCGACCTGGCAGAGTTGACACAGTGGGCCGTGGAAACGAGGTATCCCGGTGGTTGTCCCCGAACCAACCGATGACAATGCGAAACGGGCGATGTCGCAAGCCCGTTCGGTACACGTCCTCGATTGTTACCGAATTCAAGAGGCGTGGCATACGCGCCAAGTAAGGCTTGAGGAAGAAGCATATGGCAGCAACAAACAGGGACCGAGTGGGAAGTGCCTTGGACGCGCTAAAGGACGGGCTCGCACCGTTCGTTTCACGCGAGTTCATCCGTCACTACAAGGGCCGCTCATCCATGGAGTTGAGGCGAATATTGGGGGAACCCATCCGGGACGCCAAAGAGGATCTGGCACGTATGGATGTCGCCGGGCTTTTGCGGGTCATGTGGATCTCCTGGAATGACATCTATAGGAACACGCTGGGCCATGCCGAACGGAGCTTGGTAAGCGAATTGCGGGAAGTCCGGAATCGTTGGGCGCATCAGGAACAGTTTTCCAGCGATGATGCATACCGCGCTCTTGATTCGACGCATCGACTCATGATGGCAGTCTCCGCAACCGAGGCTCCCGATGTAGAACGCATGAAGATGGAACTCCTGCGGGTGCGGTTTGATGAGCAGGCCCGGACGCAACGACGGAGGTCCGCGGGAACCCCCATCGAGAGCCAAGCGACGGGTGGTCTCGTACCGTGGCGTGAAGTGGTGAGTCCGCATCACGACGTGGCCAGCGGGGCCGGGTATCAGCAGGCAGAATTTGCGGCAGATCTCTGGCAGGTTCACTTGAAAGAAGGGCCTTCCGAATACCTCAACCCCGTGGAATTTTTCCGCCGCACCTATCTGACGGACAGCCTGAGGCGGTTGCTGAGCGGTGCTGTCCAGCGGCTGTCCGGTATGGGGGGTGATCCAGTGGTGCAGCTCCAGACCAATTTCGGTGGTGGCAAGACACATTCGATGCTTGCTCTCTACCATCTGTTCTCCGACGCGAAAGTCAGCGAACTATCCGGCATAGACATGGTTTTGCTCGATGCAGGGCTTCCCTCTCCTCCCTCGGTAAACCGGGTGGTACTGGTCGGCAACAGGATTTCACCTGGTAGTCCCAACATCAAGGATGGCCGACCTGGAGTGCGAACGTTGTGGGGTGAGCTCGCTTGGCAACTTGGTTTTTCGGCAGGTGGTGAAGGAGAAGCTCGCCGAGCCTATGAACGGGTTCGGGAAGACGACCAGCACTCAACCAATCCTGGAGACGTTTTGCGGGATCTCCTGAACGAGTACAGCCCTTCCCTCATTCTGATAGATGAATGGGTGGCCTACGCCAGGCAGCTCCACGACGAGGGGGATCTCCCTGCCGGCAGCTTTGAAACTCAGTTCACCTTTGCTCAGGCACTTTCGGAATCGGCCAAGCTGGCAGACTGCCTATTGGTTGTCAGTCTGCCAGCTTCGGACTTCAACGACTCGACTCGTGTACAGACTGATGATGCAGAGGTAGGCGGCTTGAGAGGCCGTGCCGCGCTCAACCGGCTACGCAACGTGATCGGACGCGTCGAGTCGTCGTGGCGGCCGGCCAGTGCGGAGGAGAGTTTCGAGATTGTGAGACGGCGGCTGTTCCAGCCTATCACTGACCCTGCTCACTTTGTCACCCGTGACAACGTGGCCCGCGCCTTCTGCGATCACTACAGGACAAATCACGAAGAGTTTCCTCAGGAATGCGCCGAGACCGAATATGAGAAACGTCTGAAAGCAGCGTATCCCATCCATCCAGAGATTTTTGAACGGCTCTACAGCGACTGGTCAACGCTGCAGAGCTTCCAGCGCACGCGCGGTGTCCTGCGGCTCATGGCAGCTGTCATCCACAGTCTTTGGGAAAAGGGTGATCGCAACCCCTTGATTCTGCCGGCAAACATCTCTTTGGATGATTCCCGAGTGCAGTTCGAGCTCACGCGATACCTCCCCGACAACTGGGTGCCGGTCATTGAGCGTGACATAGATGGCATCAACTCTCTCCCTCTCCAACTCGATGGTGAAGTACCCAACTTGGGCAAGTACAGTGCCTGTCGCAGGGTGGCCCGTTCCATCTACCTGGGTTCTGCCCCCATTCCGGTGGCGGCCAACCAAGGCATTGAAGACCGCCGAATCAAACTTGGCTGTGCTATTCCTGGAGAAGCTCCTGCATTGTTCGGCGACGCAATGCGTCGGCTAGGGAGTGCCGCTACGTACCTGTATCAGGACGGGGCTCGCTACTGGTACTCCACTCAGCCGACTGTGGCCAATCTTGCCGAGAGTCGGGCCGAAGAGTACCGGACGAACCGAGATCCGGTGGACCAGGAGCTAGAAAGGCGACTCCGAGTGGATCTGGGCAATCGGGGCGATTTCAACAGAGTCCACGTTTTGCCGGCAACGGGTCACGACGTACAGGATGATTATGATGCAAGTCTGGTGGTGCTGGGTCCGACCTACACATATACTCGAGAAGGGGGGGCCGAGAGCAGGGCCATATCGGCTGCCAAATCCATTCTGGAGGCGCGCGGAAATGCACCGCGTCTGTTTAGAAACACCCTGGCCTTCCTCGCGGCAGACGACACTCGACTTCAAGACTTGGAGGATGGCGTGAGGCATTATCTGGCCTGGGATTCCATTCTGGCCGACCGGGAGTCACTTGACTTACCACCACACCAGGTGCGGCAGGCCAAGTCCCAGCGGACTGCCGCCGATGGTGCAGTTGCTGCTCGTATCGGTGAGACCTTTCAGTGGCTGCTGATTCCCATTCAGCTCACGCCGCAAGCAAATTTGGAATGGCAGGGCATCAGGTTGGCTGGCCAGGAGCCTTTGGCGGAACGCGCGAGCAGGAGGATGCGTGGTGATGAGTTGCTGATTACGGCTTTCGCGGGTACTCGACTCAGAATGGAGTTGGACCGCATCCCGTTGTGGCGAGGGGACCATGTCCCGATCCGGCAATTGGTGGACGACTTTGCTCGCTATCCCTACCTGCCCAGACTCAAGGACCCTTCGGTTCTGACGGAAGCCATACTCAACGGTTTGGCACTGTTGACCTGGGAACAAGATTCCTTTGCCTACGCAGATGGCTATGACGACAGTGCCGGAAGATACCTCGGGCTTCAGTTTGGCCTCCGAACCACTCTTGCTGACTCCGACCCTGGCCTAGTGGTTCGATCCGAAGTTGCCAGAAGGCAGATGGATGCAGAGGTGGTTCCTCCACCTGCTCCCATTGATGGCGACGAGACTGCTGACGGTCAAAGAGGAAAGACGGCTGAGACTGCGGCGACGGATACTCTTTCGTCTTCTTCACGAACTGGAGCTAAACGTTACCATGGGGCAGTGGCACTGGACCCCACGCGGGTGGGCAAAGAAGCGAGTCAAGTGGCAACCGAGGTGATTGCTCATCTGGAAGGGTTGCTGGGAGCAGAGGTGAGACTGACTCTCGAAATTGAAGCTCATATGCCAGACGGTGCACCTGAACACGTCGTGCGGACAGTCACCGAGAACAGCCGCCACCTGAATTTTGATGACAGCAGCGGTTTTGAGAGCGAGTAGGACGAAGGCGCATGGTCTGATGGGGGCAGGGAAAGTAGTGCAGTAAGAAATACCACCTCCCACCGATTGGTGGCACGTGACCGGGTCTCATCGCCCGGGTAGGCCCGAACTCTCCTCAGGGACAGAGGATCGGCGAACGCGTTCTGCACGGCCAACGGACCCAACTGCTGAAGCAACTGGCGTCCCACTGGGCCATCTCCGGCTTGGCCCGGTAACGGCCTGACCGTCGTCACGGCCGCCCGCTCATCCGCGGCAACCAGATGAATTTGGGTGGTCCTGCCGCGGGAGCGGCCGATGGCCTGGGGCCCGTCTTGTCTTGTCCTCCTGTCTCGTCTGGATGCATCGGCCCGAAAGTGCTGTCTGGGCCTACCACTTCCATTCGCAGTTGCAGGATCTGTTCCTCCTGCAGCGCCGTGAACACCCGATCCAGCACCCCGCTCTTGGCCCAGCGGTTCACACGCATGTAGACCGTGTGCCAGGGCCCGAACCGCTCCGGCAACTCGCGCCACTTGCATCTGTGTTCGGTGACATAGAGGATCGCGCTGAGTACCTGCAGATGGGAAACCTTGACATTGCCTCGCTGTACAGGCAGATAGGGGGCGATGCGCTCGTATTGGGCTTCCGTGAGTTCCATCGGGCTTTTCCGGTCAGGGTCGTGGGGTCCATCCGCAGTCCCCAGTATACCATAATAGTGTGAACAGGTCCCAGGAACGGCTTGACAGCCACCGACGTGGACCTCTGATTATGCCCTGTTTCTGTCTCCTCTGTCCGGGAAGCCCGACAGGTCTGCTGCCCCTGTCGCTACGGCCCGGGCGGGCCTTTGACTTGCGCGGCGGATGGGCGTGTTTCAGCAGGTGCGGCAGAGCAACTGCGAATTCAAGGATTCTGTTTTTGGAGTTGCCCGCCTGGCGGGGCGCAAGTCCTGTCGTCTGGCCACGAAGGCCAGAGCGAGCGGACGAAGCGGCTATCCGCTGTCGGGGGGGATCAGGAATGTACTGAGATAGCGGGTCAGTGGCTCCAGGGAGCGATGGTGCCCGGTGATACGTGCTTCCAGCTCCGCCAGCAGGGAATGGAGGATGTTCGTATGCTGGTGCAGTATCTGCACGCATTGTGCCTGAATGTCAAACCGGTGCAGGAGATCGGTCACGGGCCCGGTGATGTTTTCCTCGGGCGCCCGCGCGTACAGGGCGCGCATTTGCGCACCGGAATCAGGATGGCTCATGGCCGCGACGATCGGAAAGCTCTTTTTGCGATGGGCAATGTCCTTGCAGGCATGCTTGCCCGTCTGTTCCCTGGAATCCCAGATCCCGGCCAAATCGTCCCGCATCTGAAAAACGTATCCCACCTGCTGGCCGGTTTGGCGGAACAGTTGCCGTACTTCGGGCGAACATCCACCCAACAGGGCGCCCACTTCCAGACAGGTAGAGAACAGGACAGCTGTCTTGCCCTTGACCATCTGGAAATATTCGCTCAGGGTAACAGAGTCACAGGTCTCATACCTGAGGTCCAGAAACTGCCCTTCGGTCAGTTCCATGCAGGTACGGGTCAGCAGCGAAACGGCGTCCAGTACTACCGCAGCGTCAAAGCCGTTTCTGGTCAGGTCCTGCATGGCCCTGAAGGCGCAGGCATGCATGCCGTCCCCGGCATTGATGGCCAGGCCTTTCCCCCACACCTTCCAGACGGTGGGATAATGCCGACGCACTTCATCAAGGTCCTCAATATCATCGTGGATCAGGGAGTAATTATGCAGGATTTCCACGCTGGCGGCTGCCGGCAGGGCACGCATCGCGTCCAGGCCCATGGCGTGGCATACCAGCAAGACCAGCATGGGACGCAGGCGCTTTCCGGCCGGTCGCTGGGCTGGCGTGAATTGATCATTGACCCATCCCATGTGGTACCCCATCATGCCGTAGTGGACTTGCAGCGCGGGATCAGGGCTGACCAGATACTGTTGCAGGGATGCCTCCACCGGGGGGCGCCATGCCCGCAGCAAAGGCTGAAAACTGCCATGTGATACGGAATCGGAATACGTCATATCACATCCACCGTAGAAACTTGTATGTCAAATCCGGCACAACTGGGCACGGCGGAGTGCCGGTACGGACCCGGAGCCGGTACAGAACATGGTGATGGCCAACACTTCGCGCACAATGTCGATTTCCTCCATCACTTCGGCCGTCGAGTTCATGGCGCGTTTCAGAAATGGACCGGCCATGCCTGCCAGATGGGCCCCCAGGGCCAGCGCCTTGGCGACATCCACACCGGAGCGAATGCCACCACTGGCGATAAGGTACCAGGACGACACACTGTCGTTCACCGCCAGCATGGGGGCCATCTCCGACAGGCACTGTGCCGTGGGCATGCCCCAGTCACGGAATGAGGCTGCGATGCGATACTGTTTGTGCGAGGTGGCCCTGTGACTTTCCACCTCGGACCATGAGGTTCCACCAGCCCCTGCCACGTCAATACCCTTCACACCAGCCTCCAAAAGGCGCTGTGCCATGGGACCATCGATGCCCCACCCTACTTCTTTTACGATGACAGGTACCTCCAGGGTTGCACAGATGGCTTCCAGTTTGGCCAGCAACCCGTCCCAATTGGTATTGCCATCGGGCTGGACTGCCTCCTGCAGCGGATTGCAGTGGAAGATCAGGGCATCGGCTTCAATGGCATCCACTACCCCCTGGCATTCCGGCAGGCCAAAGCCATGATTAAGCTGCACAATGCCGAAATTGGCCAGCAACGGAATGTCCGGGGCGATCTTTCGCAGTCGTTGCCAGTGGGATGTCTGTTCGCGGTCCTCAATCATGATGCGCTGGCTGCCTACGCCCATGGCGATGCGCCGGTCCTGGGCCGCCTCCGCCAGACGGCGATTGATCCGGTCGGTGTCTCCGGTGCCGCCGGTCATGGAACTGATCAGCAGCGGACAGGAAAGCGGGCGTCCCAGAAAGCGGGTAGAGGTATCGATCGTCCGCAAGTCCAGTTCCGGGAGCGGCACATGGCGGAAGCGGAATTCCTCAAAGCCGCTGTCAACCCGATGCGACTCGACATCTTCCTCAAGATTGATGCGTATGTGATCATTCTTGCGCTTGGCAGTCGTCATCTGGTTTTGCGTTCCCTGCAATGAAAGATGTGCCTCTTCCCAAGTGGCTCCTGCATGGTGCGTGGGAGCTGGCTGCAAGTCACAGCCGGGGCTGGAGTTGGTACATTATTGACTCTGAACTCTATCACCCATTAAGATTCGGCCATTATTGAGGTGTCCACTGGAATGAATGCCTCGTTGCCGCCAAAGATCCGATTTGCTCCAGGAGGAGATGCCGTGAGTTCAACATTTGACCGAGTCAAAGACATTATCATTGAGAACCTGGATGTTGATGGTGACATTGTAACCATGGAAGCCAGCTTCCGTGATGACCTGAACGCCGACAGCCTGGATCTGGTGGAACTGATTATGGCCTTCGAGGAAGAATTCGAAAGTGAAATCAGTGATGAAGAGGCGCAGGGCTTGCAGTCGGTGGGGGATGTCGTAACGTATCTTGAATCCCAGGAATAGGACGGGCTCTGGTTCGGTTCCCGCCTTGCGTGGGGATCAGCATGGATTGAATCCAAGCCGTTTGGGCTGTACCGGCAGTCCTGCATCATGCTTCCTTCCCTGATCGTGCTGGCAGGGGGTGAAAGCAGGCGGATGGGCCAGCACAAGGCCTTGTTGCCCGTACCCATCCACGATGTGCCTCTGCTGGCCTACATGGTGGCGCGTGTCCGGAAAGGCATTCCGCTGGACCGAATTGTGCTGGTCGCCAATGAACCTGCGGTGGTGAAGGCCCTGCCGCATACGCCCGATGTCACCGTGGTCCCGGATCGCATACCGGGACAGGGGCCCCTGCAGGGACTGGCGACTGGATTGGCGCATGTGTCGGCCTGGGCGATAGTTCTGGGGTGTGACATGCCCTTTGTCCAGCCTGCCGTTTTGCGCCATCTGCTGGCGTGCAGGGATAGGCCTGCACCCGAGTTGCCCCGTACAGGACCGCAAGCGGTAATACCGGTTGTCCAGGAAAGGGCACAGACACTGCATGCCCTGTATCACGTCTCCTGCCTGCCCGCGGTTGTCAATGCCCTGAACCAGGGCAAAAAGGCGAATGACGGCCTTCTGGCCCGCCATTCGCCTCCATATGGTGCCGGAACCCGCACTGGACCATCTGGATGCCCCGCGGGATTCATTCCGCAACCTCAATACCCCTGCGGACTGGGACGCAGCCCGAACCCGGTTGTTGCAGGCACGGGAAGTAGCCTAGCGACCTGCTTACTGCCAAACGGCGTGCAGGCTGGACGCCGTCTCCTGGACAGCCTCTTCCGGTGAGAGTGACCGCAGGCGTTGCTGGAAGGGTTCCACGGTGCAAGGGCCATCGTATCCCATGTTGCGGAGTATCTGCAGGAAACCGGGACAGTCCAACACGCCTGTGGCGCCGGGCAAATCCCTTTCCAGATCCATCTGTTCATCGGGACCCCGGCCCGCCACCCCATCATTCAGGTGTACCAGCACGATTTCCTCCTGGCGCAGGAACCTGAGATCCTCGTGATGACTGTGCGATGTGTACATGTGGAAAATGTCAACCAGCAACCCCATATTGGGGGTGCCGATGGCGGCACAAAGTCCCCGGACGCTATCCATGGTATGCAGAAAATGGTGCCTGAACTGGTCGCGCAGCGTCTTGGGGCCGATGAATTCCAGTCCCAGCCGAATCCCGTGATAGTCCAGGATCTCAGCGATGGGACGCAGGCGTTCGACATGGAACGCCCAGTTCTCCCGGAAACTCAACTGGTTGTCACCCGGCATCACGACAGTTGTGGTGCGGGTGTAACCCAATTCGACTGCCAATTCCGCCATCTTGGGTAGCTCATCCAGGCAGGCGTCAAATTTGGCCTGCGTCGCGCGGAAATTCAGGGGCAGGCTGACAAGCCCAGGCTGGAGCTGGTGCGAATCCAGCAATTCCCGGAATGCATCCAGATTGTCCTGATTCAGTTCGGGCCCGGCTACATCAGCCCCTTCGAATCCATTCCGGGATGCCAGTGCACATACCTCTGGAAAGGACAATCTGTGTCCCAGGACACCGACATTGAGCGATCTGTACATGTTTTTCCTCTTGCAGCGTGGACAGCATGGCAGAAACACCAGACTGCTGGGTTGATCCTACTTGGATTCCGCCAGGAAAGGGGAATTCTGGCTGTGAAATGCGTTGTGCGGCCACAAAGGGGCACCATCCGTTTGCCCTGACTCGCCATGCCAGGGAGCCCGTACCGGACCCAGAGTACTCACGGCTGACTGTTATGGGGATACTTGTACAGGCATCTGGGAGAGGTGTGGAGGAATACCACTCGGTGGGGCGATACGAATACGATCTGGCATGGGCGGCTGACTGCGGTGGCGTATGCCAGTCGCCAGACGGCCGCACTCTCCCATCCATGTCCCTTGACCCCCAACGGGCCATGGCTGCTCAGTGGGTGGCTGGCACAGGATACTGGGCATGGAAGGGATCAATGTTCCTTGCCTTCTCCTCCCGGAACTGGCGGGAATAGAGATCGTAGTAGTATCCCTGCGCCTGGATCAGTTCGCTGTGGGTTCCCATCTCCGCGATGCCGCCCTGGCGTATGACCAGAATCCGATCGGCCTGCCGAATGGTCGACAACCTGTGGGCAATCACAAAACTGGTGCGGTCCTGCAGGATTTCGGCCATCCCCTTCTGAATCAGGGCTTCGGTCATCGTGTCCACGGAACTGGTGGCCTCGTCCATAATGAAAATGTCGGGATCGGCCAGAATGGCCCGGGCAATGCTGATCAGCTGCCGCTGTCCCACGGACAGCGTGACCCCCTCTTCCCCCACCTGGGAGTCGTAGCCATCCGGCAGAGCCTGGATGAACTCATGGGCGCCGGACAGCCGGGACGCCTGCAGGATTTCGGCCTCGGATGCTTCCAGGCGACCATAGCGAATGTTGTCCAGAATGGAACCGGCAAACAGGTGAGGTACCTGCAGCACCATGCCGATGCAGGACTGAATGGAAGTTTGGGTCAGGTCCTTCAGGTCCCGGCCATTGATGCGAATGACACCCTCCACAGGTTCATAGAACCGGGCTACGAGGTTGACCAGGGTGGACTTGCCCGCACCGGTCGGCCCCACCAGGGCAATCATCTCGCCCTGCCTGACATACAGGTTCAGGTTGGCAAAGACCGGCTTGCCTTCCTCGTAGGCGAAATGGACCCGTTCAAATTCAATGTCTCCCCGCATATGGGGCAGCGTCTCCGCATCCGGGGCGTCCACAATGTCAGGCTCGGCATCCAGCAGGCCGAAAACCCGTTCCCCGGAAGCGACCGCCTGTTGCATCTCGGCAAAGACGCGGGACATTTCCTGGATGGGAAACAGCATGAACGTAATGTAGGACACGAAAGCCTGGACACCGCCAATCGTGATGTCCCCCAGGGTGAATTGCCAGCCGCCAAACCAGATGATCGCCCCAACGGCAAACGACGTCAGGAGTTGGACGGAAGGCAGAAAGAGGGAAGACAGCCAGGCGGCGCCATAGCCGGCTACAAACATCTCGGTGGACAGGCGCCGGAAACGGACAAAGTTGGGCTTTTCCCGCACCAGGGACTTGACGACCCGGATGCCGGTTATGCTTTCATTGAACTCGCCGGTAATCTGGGAGTTGGTGCGCCGGACTATCCGGTGTTCCCGCAAAATGCTTTGCTGGAAGCGGATCGCCAGATATAGCAGTATGGGCACGATGGCGAACATAATCAGGGCCAGCTTCCAGCTGATGGCGGCCATGAACCCGAGGGCGATCAGTATGTTCGCACTCCCCCACAGCATTTCCAGGAAACCCCATGAAACCAATTCGCTCACCCGCCGGGAGTCGGACGTCAGGCGCGCCATCAGCCAGCCGACGGGCGTGCGATCAAAGTAGGTAAGAGAGAGACTCTGCAATTTGGCAAACATGCGGCGGCACAGATCATACCGGATCAGCTCGCCCAGGAGGCCCGCCCCGTAGATGAAGCCAAACACCGTGACCGACATCCCGACGGCGGAGAGACCGTAGTGAATCATCAGCCGGTTCAGCATGGCCATGTCTCCCGGCAGGATGGCTTCGTCAATGAGACGTTTGGACAGATACGTATAATAGGAGTCCATCACGGCAACGCCGATGATCCCGCCGATATATATCGCCAGTAGCAGCCGGTGAGGGAAATTCAGCTTCAGCAGACGAAGCAGGGTATGGCGACTGAGGGAAGAGGCAAACTCTTCTTCCTCGTGGAAGGTCTGGTCCATGGGGGTACCTCCTCTAGGCCAAAACCGGTGTCACCACGTGCGAAACCTCCTGTCCAGGCGTGGACACGGATGGCTGCACGCTCTGTGCCAAATCGGATTGCAGTTCATCCTCTATCCGGGACTGGATCCGGTAGACATCCTGATACAAACCGGGACAGGCACTCAATTCGGCATGCGTGCCGCGCTGCACAATCCGGCCCTCGTCCAGGACCAGGATCTGGTCGGCGTGCATGATGGACTGGATCCGGTGACCAATGATGAACGTGGTGCGCGACTGCATCAGGGTCTTCAGGGCGGCGCGTATTCTGGCTTCCGTGGCCACGTCAACCGCGGACAGGGCATCGTCCAGAATCAGAATGCGGGGATTCTTGAGCAGCGTGCGGGCAATGGTGATGCGTTGCTTCTGCCCGCCTGACAGGGTCACGCCCTTTTCGCCCACTTCCGTGTCATAGCCATCGGGAAATTCACAGATGGCATCGTGGATATAGGCAGCCCGGGTGGCCGCATACAATTGCTCGTCGGCAATCTCCTCCGTAACGCCAAACAAGAGGTTGTTCCTGATGGTAGTGGAGAACAGAAAGGGCTCCTGCTGCACAATACCTACATTGCGCCGAATGAATGACTTGGGGTATTTCCGGAGTTCCAGTCCGTCCAGCAGAATCTGGCCCGACGTATATTCATAGAAGCGCGGAAGCAGCGATACCAGCGTGGATTTGCCGGACCCGGTGGGACCCAGGAGGGCTATGATCTGCCCGGGCCGGGCGTGAAGCGAGACCTGATGCAGCACGGCGGCCGGATGGTGGGTAGCCGCGGGCATTTCGCTGTCGGTCTCCTCCCGGGCCGCGTAGGCAAAGTCCACCCGGTGAAAGCGTACGTCTCCGGCAATGGATGCCGGTGTATTGTCCTCAAGCCCTTCCATGGTTTCCCGGTCTGCTTCCAGCAACGCCGCGATGCGCTGGTAGGAAACCCAGCCTATCGAGAATTGGGTAATGAGGCGGCCCAAATTGCGCACCGGAAACATCAATTGGATCAGCATGCCGGTAAAGGCCAGAAAGACCCCTACGGTGATTTCTCCGGACATCACCATGCGTGCGCCGAGATACGACGACAGAATGGTTTGGGCCAGGGTCAGAATGTCGGTGACGGGCCAATAGGCGGCATACATCGTGACCAGGCGGCGCCCCAACTGCAGAAGCCTGCGATTCTTGTGTTCGGTGATTTCCTTCTCGAATTCCTGGCGCACGAAAGCCCGCACCACGCGCATACCACTGAGGTTCTCCTGCAAGCGGGTGGAAAGCTGTGCTTCCTGTTTCTGGAACGCCTCGTAGCGTTCCTGAATACGGGGGAAGAACAGCAGGGACAGGCCAATGACGATTGGAATGATCGCCAGGGATATCAGGGTCAGTTGCCAATGCAACAGGCACATGCCCGTGAGATACACCACCAGCATCATGACGATACGTCCCATGCCGGTCAGGTTGGTGGCAAACAGCTTGCGGATGGCCTCCACATCCGAGGTGGCCCGCTGGAGCAAATCGCCTGTCTGCATCTTGTCGTGAAATGTGAACGACAAATGTTGCAGATGGTCATACAGGTAATTGCGGATGCGGCAACAGGCCCCCTCCGCCGTCTGGGCCGCCAGTTTGCCTGCCCAGAAGCTGCCTCCGCCCTGGACGACGGCCAGCAATACAAAGCCGAGGGCATACCAGGGGGCCAGGGCCAGCACCTGATTGGAGGCCAACAGGACCGTATCCACAAAGTAGCGCAGCAGGAAAAGGGAACCGGCACGGGTAAGCGCGGCCAGGCCCAGACATACCGTAGCCACCACATAAATGGATTGATACCCCGTAATCAGACGCCACAGACTCACGGCCCGGCTGGCGTGCAGGGTATGCCTCAGATCATAGTCGGGTTGTCGCAGTAGCGTCTGGCTACGTTCGAAACCGCTTTGCATTCGTGCACTCTTGCCTCAAAAAAATGCCACAGGACAATCTGTGGCAGGCGAACGAGAAAACTTGATCCACGAAGGTGTGCCATCGTGGCGAATGTACAGAAACCATCAGGGTCAGAGGTTGTACATGCGATCCATCCCGCTTGCAAATGCCTTGCTCATTGTCCTGTCATGCCTCCAAAGCCATGGATAAGACGGCAAACTGTAACAGAGGATCCGGACAGAGTCAATAAAATCTTGCACATGTTTGGAAATGTAGCTGCGGGAACAGGCATGTGCTTGCCCACGGCCGGGGAAGTGGCCAAGGTATGGCCGGTGAGAACTCTTGCCTGCGTGGAGGGCAGGGCCGCCAGCCGGACGCTGACCCGATTCCCGACGGGATCTGCCATACTGCTCCCGGCAGGATGCTGTCGAACCGTGCGCGTGGGGCGCCTCAACTGCGCTTCCTGGGCAGCGGAGAGGCGGTCCGCCATCCCAAGGGGACCGCCCCTGTATGTCAGATTCAGTTGTCCGTGAGCAGGGCAGCCAGTTCATCCAGATAGCGACGGGATTCCCGGATCAGACCAGAGGAACCCTGGGCGTCCTCCAGGATGGGAATGCCGCGGGGCACCGGATGCATGAATATTTCCACAAGCCGATCGTACTGTATGGCCTGCAGGGCCTGCAGAATCGGACGGAAATCCATGGTGCCCCGGCCCGGCAACTGCATCAATTCCTGTTCCTTGGGCAGCTTCTCCATGCATCCCATGCCATGCTGCCAGGCATAATACAGGGACAGCCTGTCATCCAGTTCCCGGATCAGCCGTGCGACCAGATCGGCGTCGTCCGGCAGGTGGTAGGGGGCCAGGGCCAGACCCAGGGCGGGGGATGGGCTGAATTCCGCCAGCCAGAGAATCGAGTCGACGGAATGGATGAGGGCGTCGGCATGATTCTCAATGCCAATGGTGATGCCCTTCGCTTCGGCCACCGCCACCTCAGGTTTCATCCGTTCCACGAAGGTCTGGACTGCCTGCTTCAGTTCCGGGCCCTGCAGATCGCTCCCTTCCTTTTGGCTGCCGGACACCACCAGGGAACCGCCAAAGGAAGCCACATAGTCGAATTCATCCCGGAGGCCAAAGGGACCCAAATCGTAGCGGGTGGTCAGTGCCAGCTGTACGTCATGCTCCTCCAGCAATGCCTGGAACTTCTCCCGTCCCATTTCATCGGCCTGTTCCCGCTGGTTGGCATGGCGCTGGGGCCACAGGTCAATACGCCCGTCACCCACCGCGCGGGCCTCTGGAATCACTTCCGCCAAAGGCAGACAGCCGTACATGGAAGTGGCCAGGGCATAGGAAAGTGTGAAAGGCGCAGACATGGGAATCCTCTGAAGGCGATGGAATCTGAAACTCAATCCAGTTTAACGGGTTGTCCGGTCAACGCGGACTGATTCATGGCCAGCACGACGGACAGGGTCCTGGTGGCGTCCGGGAAGTCACTCTTGATGAGGCCAGGCTGTTGGGTGGCCACGGCTTCCAGGAATGTACTGAGGGCACCAAAGTGGGGTGGATCCGGAGGCGAGGCCCCATCCAGCGCTGTCTCTACCCCTTCCCGACCCATGCCAGGACCCTCCTCATGCTGAATCCGGATGTCCTCAATTTCTCCATCCTCATGCCACCGACGCCCGGTGAGACGGGGTGGCGTGAAGGCGCGAAGCTGCAGCTGCAAATTCCGGCCTACAAACGTCATGTCGTTCTTGGAGAGGCGGCTGCCCCAGGAATGCAGATGCGAGGCGGTCACGCCGTTGGCGAATTGAATCAGGGTGCAGGTGGTATCGGCAATGTCGAAGGTGTCGGACACCGGTACCGACAGATTGTTGGCCAGGGTATGGACTTCCGCCACCTCGCCTACCAGATACCGCAGGAGATCGATCGTGTGAATGGCCTGATCCATGACATGGCCGCCCGATTCTTCCTGGAGGAAGAACCAGGGTTGCATGGTGGGGCTGAAAGCGTTGCCCGCCACGTGTGTGCTCTGGATCGAACTGAGCGGTTCATCCCGTGTCAGTTCGAGGAATGCCGGCAGGACAGGCGAATAGCGACTGTGGAAATCCACACTGCAGATGATCTTGCCTGGGGCCAGCAGGGCACAGATTTCCTGTGCGGCCTCGACAGAAGCCGCCGGTGGCTTCTCGCAAAACACGTGGATGCCTCTTTGCACAGCCTGTGCAAACACGGACTTGCGTACGGTGGGGGGCGTGCAAAGGAGTACGGCGTCCAGATCCGTTGTCTGGGCAAACATCTCCTCGGGCTGTACGAATACGGCAGCCTGGAAAGGCTGGGCCAACCGCCGGGCCCGTTCCACATCCATGTCACACACGGCGGCAACGCCTACCGTGTCCTTCAGGTACTGCAGATTGGCCGCGTGCCGGCGTGCGATATTGCCGGCGCCAATGATCCCTACATTCATGCTGTGCCATCATCCTCGCTCAAGGGCATGGGCAATACGCCACCTTCCTCCGGGGCGGGGGCGATCGATACCCCATGCCGTTTCCAGTGTTCGTACCGGGCCCGCAGTTCCCCCAGCAGCAGATCACGGGTGTCTGCGCCCTGCACCACGGGCGATGACTCATAAAAGCGAATCAGTTGTTCCAGGCGGCGCAGGCAAAGAGCCTGCCAATCTGTTTCGGCAGTTCCCAGGCAGTCCCAGGCGGCCTGCAGATGGTGGGACCACGGATCAGTGGGCAATGTCTTCTGCTGCCAGGCGGGCGGAGCCTGGCCGGTGCGGATGATCAATTCGGCCGCTTCCAGGGAATCTCGCATCCGCGTATGAAACAGGCGGGAGAGGCGGGCCAGCAGCGATCGCATCATGAAGAGAAACACGGTAATGGCACCCAGCCAGACGAGCAGGGAGCCCCATATCACCAGGGATTCCTGATCCATCAGTCCGGCACCCCGCGCAATTCCAGTTCCTTGGCAAAGTGGCAGGCACTGAAGTGACCCGGTGCCGTCTCCAGCCAGGGAGGCTCCTCCTGGCTGCACACCGCTTCGGCATAGGCACACCGGGTGTGGAAGGAACAGCCCGGCGGTGGGTCAGCCGGGGAAGGCACATCCCCTTCCAGCAGGATTTCCTGAAAGCCTACTTCCGGGTCCGGTTCGGGAATCGCGGAAAGCAGGGCTTCCGTATAGGGGTGCTGGGGTGTTTGAAACAGGGCATCGGTGGGAGCCTGTTCCACAATCTTGCCCAGATACATGACGGCGACGGAACTGCAGATATGCCGAATCACGCTCAGGTCATGGGCGACGAACAGGTACGTAAGCGCAAACTCCTGCTGCAGGTCCTGCAGCAGATTGAGGATCTGGGCCTGTACCGACACATCCAGCGCGGACACGGGTTCATCGCAGACAATCAGGCGCGGATTCAGGCTGAGGGCCCGGGCGATACCGATACGTTGCCGCTGGCCGCCGGAGAAGGCATGCGGATACCGCTTGAGATACTTCACATCCAGGCCGACCAGTTCCATCAGTTCCCGTACCCGCAGTTCAATTTCGCGGTTGTCTCCCATATTCTGGATCCGCAGCGGTTCGCCGACGATGTCCAGGATGGTCTTGCGGGGGTCCAGGCTGCCATAGGGATCCTGGAACACCATCTGCATGTGCCGTCGGGTAGCGCGCAAGGTCTTGCGGTCCAGGTCCTGGATGGCAATGTCCTCACCATCCACACGCAGCAGGATCTCCCCTGCGCTGGGTGGAATGGCACGTATGGTGCAACGGCCCAGCGTGGTCTTGCCACAACCGGATTCTCCCACCAGGCCCATGGTTTCGCCGGGATAGAGGGTCAGGCTGACGTTGTCCACCGCCTTGACCCAACCCGCGACGCGCCGGAAGATGCCTTTCTCGATCGGAAAATATTTCTTCAGATTGCGGATCTGCAGGAGTGGTGCCGTGTTTGTTTCCGTCATGCTGTCTCTTCCGTGTACAGAAAGCAGCTCACCTTGTGCCCGGGTTCCAGCTCGCGCAGTTCCGGCGCCCGGGTATCGCAGAGACCGGGCATGAAATCGGGGCAACGTGGGGCAAAGGCACAGCGGACCGGAGGATCGAGGGCCACGGGCACGGAACCTTCAATGGCCTGCAGGCGTCCCCCCTGGGCCTTGCGGACGCGGGGAATCGAGGTCATGAGGGCGCGGGTATAGGGATGCTTCGGCTCCTTGAAGATGGTCTTCACGTCCGCCTGTTCCACAACACGTCCCAGATACATCACCAGTACTTCATCGGCCATGTGGGCGATAACACCCAGATCGTGGGTGATGAACAGGATCGCCATGCCCAGCTCCGTCTGCAGGTTTTGCATCAGACGCAGGATCTGGGCCTGGACAGTAACGTCCAGGGCCGTGGTCGGTTCGTCCGCGATCAGGATGCGGGGATGCAGGGCCAGGGCCATCGCGATCATGGCCCGTTGCAGCATGCCACCGGACAACTGGTGGGGGTAGGCGTCGATATTGGCCTCGGGGTTGGGAATTCCCACCTGGCGCAACAGGTCCAGAGCCTGTGCGCGGCATTCCTGCCAGGTGCGGTTCCGGTGCACGCGTACTGCCTCCATGATCTGGAAACCATCCGTATGCACAGGCGAAAACGCGGTCTTGGGCTCCTGGAATATCATGGCGATTTCCTGGCCCCGGATTTCCCGGAAAGTCTCACTGTCCTGGTCGAGCGCCAGCAAATCCACACTCCCGTCATCCGTGTGAAAGAGGGCGGAGCCCTGGATGTCCGGCTTGCCGGTAACAATGCCCATGATCGATTGTACGGTGACGCTCTTGCCACAGCCCGACTCCCCGACTATGCCCAGGGTCTGATTCGGATGCAGGGCAAAGGACACCCCGTCTACCGCCTTGAGCGTGCCTTCCTCCAGGCTGAAGTGGGTCGTCAGATCTTGTACTTCCAGCACGGGTTGGGACATGAGGGGAAATCTCGGTTACTTGTAGGGGTCTGCGGCGTCACGCAGACCATCCCCCACGAAATTGAACAGCAGTACTGTGATGATCACAAATACGCCGGGAATCATCATCCACGGGTGACTGACCAAAGTCCGTACGTTCTGGGCCTCCTGCAGCAAGGTGCCCCAGCTGACGGCGGGGGCCCGGATGCCCAGACCCAGGAAACTGAGGGCGGTTTCGCCCAGAATCATGCCGGGAATGGCCAGGGTCAAGTGCACGATGAGATAGCTCATGAAGCCGGGCAGCATGTGATCCAGGATAATGCGGATTTCCGACGCCCCTGCCGTACTGGCGGCCATGACGTAGTCCGCTTCGCGCAGTTCCAGCAGCTTGCCCCGTACGACACGGGCCAGCCCAGCCCAGCCGATCACCGAAAGGATGATGGTAATGGCCAGGTATACCCGCACCGGACTCCAGCGTGCGGGCACGGCAGCCGAGAGGGCCATCCACAGGGGTGTGCGCGGAATGGAGATGAGAAACTCGATGGAGCGCTGAATGATGATGTCAGTCCACCCGCCCAGAAAGCCGGAGAGACCGCCCAGCAGACAGCCCAGAACGAAGCTGATGATCACGCCTACCAGGCCGATGGACAGCGATATGCGGGCGGCCGCCAGGGTTCGTGAGAACTGATCCCGGCCCAGGCTGTCGGTGCCGAACAGGAGCAGGACACCGCCTTCCTCGACCACAATGAAGCGGCGCTGGGCCCGCACCAGGCCCCAGAACTTGTAGGGTTCTCCCTGCTGCCAAAAGTGGATCACCCGGGGCTGGGATTTGTCTGGGGTATAGATGCGCTGGAAGGTATCGTAATCCACTTTCTGTTCCAGGACATAGACAAAGGGACGGGCAAAGGATCCGTCCTCATGCCGTATGTAGATCCGGGAAGGGGGTGCATCCAGGTAATCGGAGTGCTGCGTCAGGGGATGGTAAGGGATCCAGAACTCGAATGTCAGCGCCACCACATACAGCACTCCCAGCAGGTAAACCGAGATGACCGCGAGTCTGTGACGCCGGAACTTGCGCCATACCAGCTGCCATTGGGAGGCAAAGTACAAGCGTTCCTCTTCCGCAATCTCCTCATGGGAAACTTCGGTCACGGTGGGGGGAGGCAAGGTTTCTACGCTCATCCGCCCCGCCCTTCAAACCGGATGCGTGGGTCGATCCACACCAGCAAAATGTCGGACAAGAGGGTTCCGATCAGGGTGAGCACGGCCAGGATCATCACAATGCTGCCTGACATGAACATGTCCTGGCTGAGCAGGGCACGAAAGAGCAGGGGGGCCTGTGGTGGGTAAACTGAGTACGATAGCCACAATGGTTTCCCCCGACACAATCGCCGGCAATTGCCAGCCGACGGTGGAAATGATGGGGTTCATGGCTACCCGCACCGGATACCGGAACAGGAGGGTACGATTGGGCACGCCCTTGGCATGGGCGGTTACGACATACTGGCGGCCCAGTTCATCCAGCAGGGTGGCCCGCATGACGCGCATAATGCCGGCGGTGCCGGCGGTGCCGATCACGATTACCGGGGTGACCAGGTGCTGCAGCAGATTCCAGACTTTGGCCAGGCTCCAGGGGGCCGTAGCAAATTCCTGGGAAAACAGTCCCCCCACGCTGATGCCGAAGTACCGGAACAGCAGGTACATCAACAGCAGGGCCAGCATGAAGTCGGGTATTGACAGGCCGGCGAAACCCACCACGGACCAGAAGTAATCCGAGAAGCGGTATTGATGGGTGGCGACAAAGATGCCA
>CAXXOQ010000147.1:0-2088 GCA_963664185.2 Caldilineaceae bacterium
ACTGTAGCGTTAAGCATACACGGCATCAGTGTACACTATTTTCGTGTTCCTGCCGTCATCGGAGGCAAGGGAGGCAACGAGAACCAGGACACGATAGCCAGAATTCCCTGCATCCCCCCAAAGCACGTGCGCCCTGCTGAAGATGCCATACAAACGATGCCTTCTGTGCCTGGATCCAGACAGACGGCGGACCACCTGGGGCGATCCCGAGAGACAAGGTGATGCATGGGGTGCAGGCACCTGACACCGTCCCGGGACGGTGTCAGGAAGTAATGGGTGCGCTGCACACGCTGTCTCAAGAAGCGTCGGCTACGGAACGTACAGCGGACATGGCGGCAGTCATACGGCAGTGACAGGATCCATCAAGGAGGGGGATTTGGGCCGACATCAGGGGCAGGCAAAGCACAGGATCGTCCTCGCCTTCACGGGCGCTCTGGCCCGCAATTCCAACCACAGCGTATCAGGGGAGGCCCGAGATGCATCATCCGGGCCTCCCCTGCCCACCGCTTGGGGTCGGCATACCAGGCCCGCGCCTATTGCGGACCACTAACCTCCACTACCGGCAGGATTTCCTCGCCCGGAATCACCAGGGTGGGCGTGGTACCCTCAGGCGTAATCAGCAATTTCTGCGTATTGGCCAGGGCTTTGGCATTTTCCTGCGCAATATGCACATTCAACAGCCCTGGACTGGCCACATACAACTGCCCCAACGCGCGGTCTACCGCGGTCTGGGCCTCCGCGGCTTCGGCCGCCGCCTGGGCACGGATACGCTGCACTTCCAGGTCCAGCTCGGCTTCCAGCAATTCATTGGTCTTCTGGGCCTCAATCACGGCCCGGTCAGCTTCCACGCGCGCCAGTTCGTTGGCCCGTTCCGCCTGAATCACCTTCTGTTCCGCGGCCAGGCGTTCTTCCTCCAGTTGGGCCAGCAGGACTTTTTGGCGGGCCTCTTCCTGAATGCGGCTTTGCTCAACCCGGATTTGCCCTTCCTGGGTGGCCTGCTCCGCGGCCGCCTGGGCCCGCGCGCGCAGTTCATCCTGCGCCGCCTTCTCGGTTTGCAGGCGACTCTGCACAATTTCATCCAGACGGGCCTGTGCCTCCGGCGTAATGATCACTTCCGGCACCGCCACATTCTCGATCACCAGCCCTACATTGGCCGCCAGCTTGTTCAATTCCAGATCAATGCAATTGCGCAGTTCATCCCGCGCCGTGCCAATGACCGCTTCGTCAAAGGTCCGGTCACCCACACACACCTTCATCGCCTGCTGGGCCCGCTGTATGACATAGGCCTGCAAGGCCTGATCGTTCTGGTACATGTTGTTGTACTGCGCCCATAAGTTGCGCAACTGATCGGCCTGTGCCAGACGGGGGCGGAAGATGTCTCCGGCTACCGCCACCCCAATGCGCTGCTTGTCACTCGTGATGATTTCCGGGTCCGCCACGCTGAAAGGGACGGCTGAGGACGACACCAGTTTCAGTTCCACAAACAGGCCAACATCCGAATACACACCAGGGCCTACGACATCCACAATGCGTCCACTGCGAAACTTGATCCCGACCTCCTCTTCCTGGACGCGGTTCAGGATGTAGACGAACCGGGATCCGCCAAACCAGAGAAACAGCCCTACCAGGACCACAACTATCAGGACAACGCCAAAGCGCTGCGACCCTCCTCCCGTACTTGCATTTGCCGATCGAAACATATTTGCATTCCGCCTGTGTGCCAAACCGCAATCGACGAGGTTGCATGAACTTCGTCCGGGTTATATCCTAGCAGATTCAGAATCGACAACAGATCATTCATGACCGGGACATCCCGCAAAGCGGCAGGATTGCCGGTGCTCCGAATCCTGCGGGACAGGGGTCCGGTCTCGGTGGCCGGATTTCCCCCCTTGCCTGATGGCGGTTCCCGCCCGTACGGTGCCGGGCAGCGACAACCGGCATCATCCCCCGCGTCATGCAACCTGGGTCCATTTGGGGCGTACATAAAGATACATACCCTGAAATTCCGTACTGCCGGGAGCCCTATACATGGATGTCTATACCGTCTTCGGATCCAATTCACACCAGGAAATTGGTACCCAACTGACC
>CAXXOQ010000148.1:0-9085 GCA_963664185.2 Caldilineaceae bacterium
TCCACGGTGAAGGTCCAGACCGTATCGCCCTCACTGGCTACTGCACTGTCGAAAACACCGTATTGCAGGTTGGCATCGACGTCAAAGTACAGGGGCGGCACGTAGAGCAGCGGCATCCAGCTCTGGTGGTCGCCACCGCCCGACATGGGGTAGAAGGTGAAACTGTTGGCGCCCGTGGAACCGGTGGCGATGCGCAACACCTGTTCCTCGGCGGCATCATCCGGCAGCATGGAGTCGGCCACTTCCGTTGCTTCGTCGGCCGCCGGGGCGGCCGCCGGGGCCGGCGCACAGGCCGCCAGTGCCACCATCAGGATGGTCAGCAAGCCCATCAACTTCCATAATTTCATATCCTGTTCTCCTTGATTCTCTTTACCGCGGCGTGCCAACCGCAAAATCGGCTCGCAACTGCCGGGCGGGCAAATCATCCCCAGCTTCTGGCCCGGAGGCAAGGCACAACCGCCCAAGCGGCAGCACAAGAGTGGATTTTGTGGCTGAAACACAAGAAAAAGATCACTCGCCAGGGGAGTCTGAAACCCGCTGCGTCAAGTGTTGCCGGCATTATACAACTCGGGTACTGCCGGGCACAAAATCCCCCCTTGCCGACTGCGGAGACGATGCACCAGCACCGCGCACCGCCCCGGCCGGGATTTCTGTGATCCCGGGAACAGCCGGCCCCCAGCCACATGACCGCGGTTCTGATAGGCCCTGGCGGTCCGCCGCACAGGCCGGGACCGAACACGTCCATCCTAAAAGTGGTCGAACAGATCCCCTTCTTCCCACCACCAGCCGCCGGGTTCCGATAGGAACAGCATGAGAACGACGAGGATCGCGAGGGTACCCCCAACCAGTATATTCGCCAGATGCCGGTTCGTCCACGCCAGGTGGTTCCGCTCCCGTAGGGCATGCAGGGACCAGCGGCGCAGCAGTACACTCCCCAACATCAAACCCACGACAAGCGCTTCGGCCAGCAGACGGAGCAGAGGCGCGCTTTCCCTGTCGAGGGGCAGTTTCACCCAGTCCAGCAAATGGATGAATGTGACCTGCATGCAGTAGGCGAACAGGCTGTCCTGGCCGAGAGGCATACACAGCCAGCCACCCACGCGCACCAGATACTTCCACAGGTGGGTTGTCATCAGCCACAGCACGCGCAGATACAGAATGACAATGACGAGATTGTGCGGTGGCATGAGGAACTCGCGGATGGCAAAGTCACCCAGGAATTCCGCGATGTCGGTACGGCCCCCGTAATCGGTCAGGAACGCCGCGAGCAGCGCCACCCCGATCCCCACGACCGCGCCATCGATCCAGCGGCTCCAGCGGTATGCCTGCCACCACGCCGCCAGCGCCTGATAATGGTATCCCACCACGATCGCACCGAAAAACAGCGGGCTGTTGGCCCCCAGATGGCGAAACGAGGCAAACTCCAGGCTCATGGCCCAGGGAGCGAGCAGCGTGAGCAGATAGATGCCGGCAATGGCCTCCACCACCAGCCGGGTCCGGTTGCGATCCAGTCCCCAGAGCACCAGCGGCGCCAGGGCCACGTAGATGACATAGGCGATGAGGATGTCCATTTCCCATGCGGCTTCCTTCAGGGCAATCAGGTTCACCAGCCACCCCACGAATTCGCCCTGGGAGGCTTCCCACAGCCGGTCGGGTTCAAGCAACAGGGTCAGTGCGAAGGAAAAGAACAGGATATAGCGATAAATCAGCCAGCTGCGGGCCAGACGGCTTTGCACCTGACTCGCCAGGGTGCGGCCGACGGCGATGTAGCCGATGGTGAAGCCGGAGATGAAAAAGAAGACTTCGGCGGCGTTGATGAGAAAGCGCGAGCCGCCGGTAATGAAGATGAGAGGCGAGGCCATGCCCAGATGCGTCAGGGTCATGACAAAGATGGAGTAGCCGCGGAGAAAGTCCAGTCTCAGATCCCGCTTGCCCTCCATGTAATCCGGATGGCGCATGTACAACAATCCGACGCTTGGTTTCAGCCCATGAGCGGATCCCTGTCCCCGGCCGCCGCCCAGGCCACAACGGCGCAGGGCCATACCTGCCCTGCAGTGGCGGGATCGCCGGATTGGGGGTGTGGATTACGCCGCATCAGAACCGGAGACCCGAGATGGTCTCCGGTTCTGATGCCCTGCGCGTGTTGGCCGCAATCCATTCGGGCGCAACGCAGCGCCCGGGCAGCCAGCCTCTATTCCCGGTACTCAAAGTCAAGCGGATTCTGGGCCAGCAGTTCCAGCCAGCCTTCCGCGACCCGATCCAGGGCTTCCTGGGGTGTCGCCTGATCCGACAGGGCCGACGAGGCCCCTTCCGCCAGACCGATGAACATCTCAAGCCATTGTGGCACACCCGGTGTAAAGGGGCGGCCCCGGCTCAGGACTTCGCCATAAGCGGGGAAGTAGGGTTTGGCCGCGACGATGTCCGGATCACTGAAAACGCTCTTGCGGGCGGCCGTCATGCCGTAGTCCAGTACCCCTTCCTTGGCGCGCTGCGGATTGCTGATAGCGGTCATGAAGTCAAAGGCGGCCTGCTTGTTGGCCGAGGTCTTCATCATCACGACATTGTGCTGCACGAAATTGCCGGTGCCACCCTCCGGGTAGGGCGCAATGGCCCAGTTGCCCACGACCTTGGACTTCTCCGGGTCATCCAGGGAGGGCAGGATGAAGCCGGCCCAGCCTTCATTCACCGCCACGTCTCCCGCCAGGAAGGCATTGGCCGCGTCCGGATTGTCCCACGCCAGCAGGCCTGGGGGTGCGTAATTGTCCTTGTGCTCCTTCAGCTTCGTCAGCGCCGCCACCCCATTTTCACCGTTGATCAGGGGCTGCCAGTCCGGGGTCAGCAACGGATCACCCAACGCCCAGAAGCGGGCGAGGAACAGCTTGACCAGCTGGGCCGGTACACCGGCGAAAGACAGGCCATACATGGAATCGTTGGTATGGGCTGCCAGCAGCGCTTCGTAGTCGTCCCAGGTGGTGGGGAACGTATCGATCAGATCAGAGCGGTAGAACAGGACGGACACCCCGCAGGTCACAGGCAAGCCGTAGCGGACGCCCGTATTCCCGGCAATGCCTTCGCCATAACGGTAGATCGGATCGAAGAAGCCGTCCATGTCGTAGCCGCTTCCATCCAGAAAATCGTTGATGGGTTCCAGTTCCGGCCAGATGGTGTACTGGAATTCGATATCGTTGCAGAACAGGTCAAACTGCGGCGAACCCGAGGCCAGGTCCGCCTGGACCTTGGGCATCAGGGATTCCCAAGGGGCGAACTCAAACTCGACCTGCGCGCCGGTCTCGGCCGTGAAGATCTCCGCCCAGGCCCGGAAAGCGGGTTCATAGTCCCCGCCCGCCTGGGTCAGCATGCGCAAGGTGACGCCGTCGTATTTCTTCCCGGCGGTCGTGCCCTCATCGGCAGCCGGTGCCGCTGCGGGTGCCGGGGGCGCCCCGGTCGGCCCACAGGCCGCCAGGAGAGAACTGGCTCCCATAATCCCCAGAGTCTTGAGAATGTCTCTGCGATGATAGCGATGTGTCATGGTGATGCCTCCCGGCCACTGACAGGAAAAAACGCAGGATTCAACTGTCCCCCACTATATCAGGAGACAGGATACACGGATTTTCATCCAACTGGATCATCCGGATAAATCCGTGTTTTGTCAAACGGAATCTGTGCGGTAGTCATGCACGATACGGCCATAGGTTTCCATATAGCTGGCGATCTGGTAGAACGCCGCGACCTCGGCCACAGGCGTGAAGGCACGCAGATCACTGTTGGCCGTCCCGGCGAATGCGGCGGTGCCCTCACCGCGGTACAGCAGATGGGTGGTCACGTCCACCGGGGTGGCCTCCACCAGCTGCCGGACGGCCGCACCGGGTCCATCCGCCCGGGGAATGGATTTCAGCCGGTAGCTGGGAAACATGGGAATCAGATCCGCCTCCTGGGCGGGCACCCCCAGCGATGAGGTCAGGGTCATGATCTCGACTCCGTCCTTGCGGGTACGGCAGGTCAGCAGATTGTGGTGCTGTTCCATCTGCACCTGGGCATATTCCTTGGGGGCGCCCCAGCGCTCCCTGCCTGCACAAATGGCGGGCACGTTGTCCAGGTACAGGTGGGAATTGAAGAATACCGGTTCATCCCGGTACAGGGCCTGGATCTGGATTCCTGACTCGTGAAAGGGGCCGTAGGACGAGGAGAAAGGCACATCAATACCGAAAGCCACGCACAGACCTTCCGGGTGGGGCGTCAGCGGTGCAGGCAGGAACGGCTGCATGCGTTCCGGCTCAACCCGGAAGAACACCGTCTGAAAGCGTACATCCCGATACTGGGTGGGCAGCGACGGATAATAGGAGCGGTGGGCAGGCATACCGGCTGTCTCAACCGCATCGGTACCAGAGTTCCACATGGGATTTTTGGGGTGGTGCGAGGATCCAAAGTGTATTGATTGTCCCAGCTACCTGTCATTTACGCGAGACGGGACCGCAGGAAGCAGAGAGCGGGGCGCGGCGGATACAAGGGCAGTGTTGTCTTTCCTGCCCCGGAGGTCCCATGTCTCCCTACCTGTGCCTCTATCATACCTTACGCCGCTTTCTGTGCACCCTTGATCCCCCAGGCACGCCTGACCCGCTGGCGGACACGGGCCTTGTGCCTGGAAGGACGGACCCAACCTGCCTCTCCGTCATCGGGTGCGGCATGGGCCGGGTGAGAGCGCGCCGGAAGAGAGCCGGGTCCACCGGATAGCGGTCGCCATTGGGTACGCACCGAGCGCACGGTCCCTGCGGGCCACAGCGGGGACTGGCTGTGCTTCGGGGTGGACCGCCGCCGCGACAAGCGCTGCTTCCGGTGGAGCGGGGATGGGGTGTGCCGGTGTCTCTCTGACCACGCCCGTGTCCTTCCGCCTCATCCCTTATTTTGACGGGCCTCCACCGGCATCACCCAAGTGACAGACTGCCGACCTTCATTGTCCTTGCACCGTAAACCGGGCCTATGTCCCACACACCGCACCCCGCGGCGAATTGTGGCGCCCATGGCAACGTTGCCTGTGGGGTCTCACCGTGTCCCCTGGTATGGGCCGTCATTCATGATCTGATGGGATTATGGAAGCGGCGCGGCAGCGGATTTTGATGCCTTGCCACCTTCCAGATCATACAGCCTTGCCCACCGCATGGCCTCTACAGGTCAAGGTGCATGTGCCGCGGCCAGTCCCGAAATGTCCTTCCAGCCGTAAGACACTTCCACCAGGTCAACCCCCCCGATGGCAATAGACTTCTGGCCCACTTTCTCTCCGCCCAACGATGCATAGAACCGGCAACCAGGATGGTTGTCCTGCAGCACCCACACCAGCATCGAGGGGAATCCCTCCTGTATCAGGTGCTGTGCCACGGCTGCCACCAGGCGACGCCCCACGCCCCGGCGCTGATACGCAGGGAACAGGTAGATGGCATAAAGTTCGCCCCGATAGGTGGGGTTGCCATCGCGTTCCGGGCCGCTGCCGGCGAAGCCTACCACCTGGCCCGCGTCAGTTGCGGCCACCCAATTGCCTGTTGAGGGCTGGTGGGCTGTGAGGATGTCAACCCATGACGTTTCCCGGGTCTGGTACGACAGGCGTTCCAGGTAGGCAGCCGGGACTATACCGGCATAGGCGGAGCGCCATGTATCAATGTGGACCCTGGCTATGGAACGGGCATCTGTTACCTTGGCTTCTCTGATACGCATGTCTGCATCCTCCTGCGGGCACCGCTTTGTGAACTGTTACACAAGGATTTTTGAATCTAAGGATAAATCCGCCGGACGATACGTCATAGCATCGCCCTGCACAAACGCCCATAGAA
Organism: Caldilineaceae bacterium; assembly: GCA_963664185.2. Taxonomy (GTDB): domain Bacteria; phylum Chloroflexota; class Anaerolineae; order Caldilineales; family Caldilineaceae; genus Bin34. The sequence goes on from CAXXOQ010000148.1 coordinate 5,823, forward strand.
GCTGCCCGCCGCGAAACGCAGCATGACCCACAAGTGTCTGCAGGATACCTGGGACCCAGACTGTCGGTGCAAAGTACTGGCGCTCATTGCGACAGGGAAATGGGAATGCAATGGCCCTGATTGCCGGAGCTGCACCCTGCAGCATCGGGACGCTGGGATCTTGCTGGGAGTACTCCCTGAATTATGTCAATGGCGGGCCGCTGCCAGCTTGGGTCCAGGAGAACCTGGCGAGCGTGATGGCGCCGTGCCGACCCGCCAGGTTCTCCCTTGTGACTCCTCCGGGCAAGAGGTACGCCCGTCTCCTGCCCCTGATGGCGATTGGCGCTTGCGGCGCTTGCTGATACCATTGAAGATAGGCAGGGACCTTGATGCTGTACCGAACAGGGAAACCGTGCCCGATCCGGATCGCCTGACCCACGCCATTCCCGACAGGACCGCACATGATCGACACAGTGGAACACAAGCGCAGGATGGCAGTCCTTCACTGGCCATCTGTCTGCGCGCGCGGGGCTGGGTGCACGGTGGAACAGGCAATTCTGTACACTCCCAACGGATAGGGACCAGGGAAAGCAACGCATGTCCAACCGTGCCGTGCCGTCGCCCCCCGGGGGATCGGAACCGTCATCCCGCGGAACGCGCGTCAAACCCGCCCTGCGCTTTCCGGCAGGGCAAACCGCCGTTGAGCCCGGCGTCGTGGTACAGGACCACGGGCGCGAACGCCTCATGTCCTGGCTGTTCATTGCGCCTGCCCTGCTGTTTCTGCTGTTGACCTCGGTATATCCCCTGCTCTACAGCCTGCGTCTCAGTTTCTTTTCCTGGAACATGAGCGTACCCAACAGCCAGCCCGTTTTCATTGGCCTCCGCAACTATGCCCGCCTCTTCTCCGATCCGGTCTTCCAGTCGAGCCTGAAAACCACCCTGATCTTTGTCGTGTCGGCCGTCACGCTCGAATTCCTGCTGGGCATGGCACTGGCCCTGCTGGTGACCACCCGGATCCGCATTGTGGGTCTCATCCGGACCCTCCTGCTCGTACCCCTGATGATGACGCCCGTCGTGGCCGGTGTCCTGTGGCGCACCCTGTACCATTCTACCTATGGCGCCCTCAACTATTTCATCGGCCTGGTGGGCATTCCGCCCCAGACCTGGACCGGCAATCCTGAACAGGCCCTGGCCGCGGTGATTACGGTCGAGATCTGGCAGCAACTGCCGGTGGTCATCTTCATTCTGGCCGCGGGCATCCAGTCCCTGCCCCTGGATTTCTACAAGGCGGCCCGGGTGGACGGTGCCTCGGCCTGGCAGATCTTCCGCGAGATCACGCTGCCCCTGCTCAAGCCCGTCATTCTGGTGGTACTGCTCCTGCGCATCATGGACGCCTTTCGCATCTTTGATGTCATCTACACGCTGACGTTCGGGGGCCCGGGACGGGTGACGGAAGTGCTGTCCATCCTGATCTACAAGAATGGCCTGCAGTTCTTCCAGATCGGCAAGGCCAGTGCCATGTCCTGGCTCTTCCTGCTCTTCATATTCGTGATCGCGATCTTCTTCATCCGGGAACTGCAGAGCCGCGAACAGGGAGGTACCGCCTGATGGTCGCCGTACGCACCTATGTCTCGCAACGACGCCTGGGGCGGGTCCTGCTGTATCTGGTCACGGCCGTCGTCCTGGCGGCCGTGACATTTCCGGCCTATTGGCTGGTGACCACGTCCTTCAAATATGAAGTGGACACCATCGTCTCGCCGCCGATCATCCTGCCCCTGCGCGGTACCCTGCGCAATTTCACCGATGTGCTCCATGTGGAACACATCGGACAGTTCTTCCTCAACAGCACCGTGATTGCCCTGGTCAGTACGGGCCTGGGCGTGTTGCTCGGGTCCATGGCGGCCTATACCCTGTCCAAGATCTACCTGGCCTACCGCATCCGGCAGGCGATCATGATCTGGATTCTGATCGTGCGCATCTTTCCCCCCATCACCACCGCCATTCCGTATTTCGTGATCATCCGCAACCTGAACCTGTCCGATACCCATGTGGCTCTGATCCTGACGCATACCGCGTTCACGCTGCCCTTCGTCATCTGGCTGATGCTGGGCTTCTTCCAGGATCTGCCGGATGCCATCGACAAGGCGGCGATCATCGATGGCTGCTCGCTGTGGCAGCGGTTTCGCCAGATCACGCTGCCCCTGGCCCTGCCCGGCATCGCCGTGACCGCGATTTTCACGTTCATCTATTCCTGGAACGAATTCCTGTATGCCTCCATGCTGACCTCGCGCACGGCCAAGACCCTGCCGGTGGTCATCGCCGGCTACATGTCCGACAAGTTCCTGCGCTGGGGCGAGATGTCGGCCCTGGCTTCCATGATGGTGATTCCGGTGATGATTTTTGCCGGGCTCACCCAGCGTTATCTGGTGCGGGGCCTTACGTTCGGCGCCGTCAAGGAATAGCACCCCCGGGAACTCGGTCATGGCCCAAATCCGTTACCAGCATGTCGGCAAGCGCTTTGGCGCCGTACAGGCCCTGGAGGACCTGAATCTGATCGTCGCGGATCGGGAGTTCGTGACGCTGGTGGGCCCCAGCGGCTGCGGCAAGTCCACCACCCTGAACCTGACCGCCGGCCTGGAGGATCCCAGCCAGGGCGAAATTTACATTGACGACCAGCTGGTGAATGCGGTGCCGCCGGGCAAACGGGACATCGCCATGGTGTTCCAGAGCTACGCGCTGTATCCCCACAAGACGGTGCGGGAGAATATCGGCTTTGGGCTCAAGGTGCGCAAGATGCCCCGGGCCGAGATCGAGGCGCGTGTCCAGCAGGCGGCCCAGTCCCTGGAGATCGACCATCTGCTGGACCGCAAGCCCCGCCAGCTGAGCGGGGGCCAGCGGCAGCGGGTTGCGCTCGGCCGGGCGATCACCCGCAACCCCAAGGCCTTCCTGCTGGACGAGCCCCTCAGCAACCTGGACGCCAAGCTGCGCATCCAGATGCGGGCCGAACTGAAACTGCTCTTTGCGCGGGTGGAAGGCACGGTGCTCTATGTCACGCACGATCAGGCCGAGGCCATGACGCTCAGTGACCGGGTGGTGGTCATGAATCAGGGGCAGGTACAGCAGGTAGGGGGACCGCTGGAGGTGTACAACCAGCCGCGGAACCTGTTTGTCGCCGGCTTTCTCGGCAGTCCCACCATGAACTTTCTCGATTGCCACCTGCAGGCCGCTGAGGGGAAATGGCACGTGCAGGGGGAAGACATGCCGGCGGGTGCCCTCACCCTGAC
>CAXXOQ010000149.1:0-51908 GCA_963664185.2 Caldilineaceae bacterium
ACGCCTGATGGAGCGCCTGGCATTTCCCGGTGCGCTGGATCTGGTGTCGGGAGACCGCTGGCATGCGGAGGTCCAGGATTTGGGCACGGTCATGCGCAATCTGAGTGCTTGTGGCCTGGGGGTGGCTGCCGCCTATGTCAGCGATTCGCTGGTCCGGCACTTCCCGGATCAGGTCGCCAGAAAGATGTAAATGCATACGGCCACGGATGCCGCCAACGCCGTAACCGCGGCGGCATCTATGGTTGCCGGAAGGGCCGGGGTTCCGCGCACCTGGGGGCCTGGGGTGTCCGCACCGCCGCGGCCGGCGGGACAAGAGCTACTTCCGCCTCGGTGAGGACGGGGTGTGCCGCTGTCTTGGCCCCCATTGGACGGCCCCCTGCCGCAACCGCCCAAGTGATAGGTAGCTGGCCAGCACGCTATTCGTCGTCGTCGGGTTCTGGCATGAGGACAAATTCAGGGTACGCCTCAATGCCCAGTTCCCCGGCGTCCTGTCCCAATTGCTCGACCTTCCGGGATACCCTTACACCCATCAGCCGGTCCAGCAACTGCCACAGCAGCCACGAAATCACGAACACGAAGGCACCGACGGCCACGATTCCGATCAGTTGCACCCCCAGGTTGGCCCCCGCCGCGATGCTGGTAGCCAGGGTGCCCCAGATCCCGGCCCCCAGATGGGCGGGCACAGCCCCCACGACATCGTCGATCCGGAGTTTTTCCAGCAATCTGATGGCTGCCGTACACAGGACAGCGCCAATGATGCCAATGATAATCGCCCAATAGGGTTCGGCAATATCCGGACCCGCGGTAATCGCCACCAGGCCGGCAATGGCACCGTTCAACCCCGCAAACAGATCCATCCGGCCCAGAATGGGACGCGAAACCAGAATGGCGGCAATGACCCCCGCGGCGGCCGCCAGGTTGGTGTTGACGATGACCTGGCTCATGGCGACGGCATCGGCGGCACTGCCCACGGCCAGCTGGGATCCGCCATTGAAGCCCAGCCACCCGAACCACAGGATAAATACGCCCAGGGTCACCAGCAGGATATTGGAAGGAGGCGTAGGCCTGATGGTGCCGTCACGGCGGAATTTGCCTATCCGGGGTCCGACCACCATGGCGCCGGCCAGGGCAGCCCAGCCGCCGGTACTGTGCACAATGGTGGAACCTGCGAAGTCCTGGAAGCCCATGGCCGCCAGCCAACCGCCCCCCCAGGTCCATGCGCCCACGATGGGGTAGATGAAGGCGGTCAATATCAGGGTGAACAGAAAGAACGCCCACATGTTGACCCGTTCGGCCAGGGTGCCGGACACGATGGAAGCGGCGGTGGCGACAAAGACCATCTGGAAGAACCAGTCCGACATGGTGGAATAGCTACCGGCGATCACGGCGGGGGCCGACTCGGCCTGGCCCGCCATCAGGGCCAGATCCTCGCTCGTAGGTCCATACAGGAACGCGAATTTGCCAATCACCGCCTGCACGTCTATGTACATGAGGTTGTAGCCAATCAGGTAGTAGGCCAGTCCGGCAATCGAGTAAAGACCGATATTCTTCAAACAGATCATGGAGGCATTCTTGGTGCGCACCGAGCCAGCCTCCAGCATGGTAAAGCCGGCCGACATCCACATGATCAGGGCGCCCCAGATCAGAAAGGCAAAGGTGTTGAGCACGAAAGCGGTTTCATCGTCAGGGGCGGCATGCACTGCGGTAGTGCGGAGCAGCAACAGGCCCATGGCCAGGAACAGTGTGGCCCCAAGGGCCCCGAGATGCTTCCGCCTCAGGATTCCCATCCAAGTCTTCATAATTGATCTCCTGCCATATGCAACTGAATTTCAGGTATGCAGAGAAAGATACTTTTCCCCATTTGGCCATCAGGACCGAGAGTATCGGCACATCCCAAGGTCGGCCAAGACCAACACTTCTTCCCTGGCGTGTGCCAGAAAGGAACAGCCGGTGCAGGTCGGCGGAACTGGCATTTTGCCAAGGCTATATGAAGAAATTCTAGCACTGTCCCGACAAATATGCATGCCTGCACTGAAAATAGCTTTACAGTTCGTGTATTATGGCCTCTGACACATGACCAGATAATCCCGTGGCCCATCAGCCTGTTTCCCTTGGCGGCGGACACCAAGGCGAGACTGTAGCCAGCAACGTGACAGTCCTGCACGGGACGGCCGCGATGCAGGCAGGAAGCTCAGCACCTGGGGGGGCTGATAATTTACGGGGCCAGGACATGCCTGTATCCGACATTGCGGTTCGCGACCGGGCTACGGCTTCACCAAATGGGAAAGACACGACCGGCATGACCCGCTGCTGGCCGATGCGGCGGAGTACGGCATCGCCGCAAACGAAGAAAGCCGATCGTCGGCCAGACGCACCAGGCAGGTTACGGGGCCTGGCATTCCTGCGGCCAGGCCAGCCAGGATCCGGTTCAGGCATGAAGGTGCCTGGTGTCCATATCCCCAGGGCATCCCCATCCACCTACCGCCTGAGCGTGACGACTACCGTTGGGGGACACCGGGAGTTCTTCTACGCCGCAGGCGCTGCCGCTCGAACGGGAGTTAGCGGCAGTTCTATGACCATTTCGGTAAACTCACCGGGTTCCGATTCCACCCGGATCGTGCCCCCGTGCTCGCGTATGATGTCACTGGACAGAGCCAGACCCAGGCCCGTGCCCTGATCGGTGGGTTTGGTCGTAAAGAAAGGGTTGAAGATTTCGTCGGCGATTTCAGGGGGAATGCCCTTCCCATTGTCCCGGATACGAATGACAAAGCGATCCTCTTCCTCCATGCGGCGCGTCGCCAGCCATAAGGTGGGCCAGTATGGCTCATCCCCATCGGCCCTGTTTTCGGCGATCATGCGCCGCTTCTCGTCTGTGGCATGACAGGAATTGGTGACCATATTCAGGAAGACACGCCCCAGATCCTGCGGGATTACCTCAAGGGTCCCGGCATTCGGGTCCAGGTCCATCTCGGTCGTAAGCTGAAAATCGGTATCCGTCGCCCGGGCACTGTGGTAGGCCAGGCGTGCATGCTCATTCAGCAGGATATTGAGGTCCGTTGGCTGCCAGTCACCGGTGCCGCGGCCCATCATGAGCATGTCGTGCACGATCCGGTTCGCCCGTTCACTGTGCTCCCGAATGCGTTTGAGGTTGCCGGTCAGATCGTCGTTGATCTCCTGGATGAAATCGGTCTGTTCGGCGTCAAGCTCCACGCCGCTGTCGGTAAGGGCCTGTTGCAGTTCTTCCTGCAATTCCTCCAGCAGTTCCTCGGAAGCTTCCGAGAAGTTCTTGACGAAATTCAGCGGGTTCCGGATTTCGTGGGCCACGCCGGCCGTAAGCTGGCCCAGGGCCGCCAACTTTTCCCGCATGACAATCTGGTCCTGGGCGCGCTGCAAATCCTCCAGTACGGCCTCGAGCTGTTCATTCTTGCCCCGCAATTCCTCCGCCAGCTTCTCCACCAGATTCAGGCGCTGGACCTCCAGGGCATGGCGCCGGAATATTTCCAGGGCGGCCGCCATGTCGGCGATCTCGTCACGCCCCGCGATATCCACGGTGGCTTCCAGATCGCCGTCCGCCATGCGCCGCATGCGTCCGGACAATTGGCGCAGGCGGCGCAACAGCACACGGCCCACGAAAAGCCACGCGATCAGCAGCGCACCAATGATGCTGACGAGATTCAGTACCAGCAGCAGGGTGCGCCCGGTGCGAATGGCCAGACTCGACGTGCGCGTGGCTTGCTGGGCATTGGCCCGGGCCCCGCTGACAAGCACTTCCACGTCCCCCACCAGGGCAATGCCCAGCTCCTGATTGTGCGCGAGCAAGGCCTGTTGGCGCTCGGCAATCCGGAGGGCCTGGGCCAGCAGATCAAAGCCATTCTGTTCCCCGGTGCCTAACGCAAACAGGCGATCAAAGATCGGGTTGACTTCCTCGCGCCAGGGATCATCCTTGCCCAGGGCCGCCAAACTCCTTTCAATGCGCCTGGCGGCCGCTTCGAAACGTTCGCGCAAGGGCTCAAGCAGCGGTTCCTGCGATACCGTAAAGGCATTCGCCAGCAACTGGGTGGCGAGAATCGTGTTCGACTGCAACTCTGTCAGATGACGGTAGCGGACCATCTCATCCTCGGAGAAATGCTGGGCAAGGGGCACGGCAGACTGATCGAGGGCCTGATAGCCCGTGAGGGTATAGAAAAACTGATCATCAATGACCGAAACCAGAATGCTTTCCAGCTCAAGCTGCAAGGCGACCAGTTCCTCCTGGATGCGGCCCGTGCTCTCCTGCAGTTCGAAGAGCACCTTCATGTCATGCTCGATGGCCTCAACGTTCGAAATCAGGGCATTGGCCTGATCGCGGATCTGCACATAGTCTTCCTCATCCTCGGCGGTCTGTTGCATCAGGAGGTCCAGCTGCACCTCAAACGCTTGCCGCTCTTCCGCAATCTCGGCGGTGACCCAGTCCAGGTTTTCGGCCGTGGTTGCCGTGAGACGCGGCGCTGCCGCGACCAGGGCCCCACTCTGCTGGGCCACCCCAAAGGCGGCTGCCATTTCCGGAATGCTTTCCTCATTGACCGTACTCTGCACATCGCCTACGCGATTGAAGGCGAACCAGCCCACCAAACTCGCGATCATGGTGATGGCTACGGCCCCGCCAATCCCGGCATTGAGTTGTACACCGATGCGAAAACGGTTTTGGAGCAGACGTTGCAGGAACTCGATCATGGTGCCGATGCCTGGAGCGTGTCAACGGCGCGATACGCGCCATCGGGACCAATCATGGTCAGAAACACTGTGTCCGAACCCTGGTTGTCGTTTTCCCCAAAGCGCAGGGGAAAGCCGTCAATGGCCAGAGAGTCATCGTGGTGCAGTCCTTGCAGAAAACAGGCGCGGGTAACCTCCTGGCCACATCTTTCCAGGGCCTCGATAGCCAGCCGGCCGGCCAAATAGCCTTCCAGGGACACGAAACCAGGAGCGATGTCGTTACCTGCATAGGCCGCCAGGGCCTGCCGATAGGCAATGGTGACCGGGAAGGAGTCGTCCGAGGGTAACGGCACCACTTGCGTGACGAAAACCCCCTCCCCGGTGCTGCCGAGCTTCTGTGCCAGCGCATTGCTGCCAACGAAGGAAATGGTGATGAAAACAGGATTGAGGCCTATGTGACGCGACCAGGCGATCACGGCCGCAATGGGTTCGTAGGCGCCTACCATGATGACGGCTTCCGGGTTGCCGCGGCGCAAATCGATCACGGCGGTCTTGACCGACGTCGTGTTGCGGGGATACAGGCCGACGGCTACGGGTTCCATGTCGCGCCGCCGCAGGGCACTGAGGGCGCCCTGGTAACCCGCCTGGCCGAACGAATCATCCTGGTACAGGACTGCAATGCGCTCCAGGCCCAGATCGCCGGTCAACCGTGCCACCATTTCCTCGGTTTCCTGGTTATACGAGGCCCGCAGATTGATCACGATGTCCCATTGGGGATCCCGCAGGAAAGCGGCGCCGGTGAAGGGGGCCACATAGGGAATCCCCGCCGCGGCGGCGACCGGCACGGCCGATCGGGACGTCGGTGTACCCACGGCCCCAATCAGGGCAAAGACGCCCTCCTTCTCAATCAGCTGGAGGGTGTTGGCAATGGCAGCTTCCGGTTCGTACGTATCATCGAGTGACACCAACTCCAGCTGCCGGCCATTGACGCCGCCCTTCTGATTCATTTCATGAAAGGCGGCCTCAATGCCCAGCTTCATGTTGCGTCCCAATTCCTGGGCGGGACCACTGAATGCGGCGGACTGGCCGAAGAGAATCCGATCCACAAAGACCCCGGATGCGGACACGGGTTCCGTTGCCGGTGCGGGGATGGGGTTGGGGACGTTCTCGACTGCTGCGGCATCAACGGCTTCCTCGGGATCCGCAGCAGAGCAACCCGTCAGGACTGCCCCCAACAGGAGAAGACCCAAGGCGATCCCGGGAAGGGTGATCTGTGGTCGACGCAACTCCGGCTTCATACATCCCTGCGTTTGGTCATTATCAGATGATTCTTGCCTTTGTCCCGCCGGTAGTGTATATCGTCCATGAAAGTGCGCACCAGGTGCAAGCCAAGTCCTCCCACCGGACGGTCTTCCAGATCCGAGTCAAGATCAGGCGGTGGAGCCTCTTTCAGGGGATCGAAGGGCAAGCCATCGTCGACGATCTCGAGGGTAACCGTATCCGGGTGGGAAATGAGAATCACTTCTATGGCATGGATATTGGAGTTGGATCCATGTTCCAGGAAATTATCCCCTATTTCGTCAAGGACAAGCTGAATCTGGAAAGCGAGCTTGGGAGACCACTGTTCCTGCTCCCCGAGTTCTTCCACAAGGCCCACCACCCGGCGCAATTCATCGGGTTCAGGGGTAATTTGCACAGAAATCTTGGCACTCATGTCCCCTTCCCATCGTAGCGCAAAACGCAACACGTGATGTCGTCAAACTGGGCCACATCGCCCGCAAACTCCTTTACGGCCTGTATGATAGCCAGCGTGGCGGTCTGCGCGTCGACCGTGGCAACCTCGGCACTGACCTGCTGCAAGCGGTCCATGCCAAACTCCTCTCCTGTGTCATTGATGGCTTCCGTTATGCCATCCGTATACATGACCACGGATTCGCCGGGGGCGAGGGTTATGGTGTGGGACTCGTAGGAGATGCTTGGGGCCACGCCCAAGGCAATGCCGCCCGTCAGGGGCAACAGGGACGAACTGCCGTCGGCATGCACACGCAGGGGGGGATTGTGGCCTCCGTTGGCATAGGAGAAATTCCCACTCTCCGGATCGAATATCGCGTACAGGACAGTGACAAACATGGCCGCATCGTTGTCATCATTCAGCAGATCGTTGACTTCGTCCAGCACCTCGCCGGGACTGGCAAAGCTGATAGCGGCGCCTTTCAACAGGGTGCGACTGGACATCATAAAGAGGGCGGCAGGTACCCCTTTGTCCGAAACGTCTGCGATCGCGAGGCCAATGCGTCCCCTTTCCAAAGCCACAATGTCATAGAAATCACCCCCTACATTGCGGGCCGGTTCCATGTGGGAAAACACCTGACAGGTGGCATTCCGGGGGAACACAGTGGGCAAAATCGATTGCTGTATTTTGCTGGCGATGGAGAGTTCATTTTGGATGGCGACCAACTGGTCGCGGGAGTGGAGAACTTCACGCCACTCTTCCAGGTGCCGCAGGGTTCTGTCAATGGTGACTTGCAGGTCCTTGAAGTCAATGGGCTTGGTCACAAAGTCGAAGGCACCCCGGTTCATCGCAGTGCGGATATTATCCATATCCCCATAGGCCGACACGATTACCGCCCGAATGTCCGGATCCACACTGGGAATTTGCTCCAGCAGCGTAAGCCCATCCATTTGCGGCATATTGATATCAGAGATCACCATGTCGATATCCTCATCCTGCCGCAACTGGTCCAGGGCCTCCAAGCCATTGCCCGCAAAGACAAACTCGTAGCGACCTGCACGAATCGAACGCCGCATTCTTTGCAGCACGAGCGGTTCTACATCCGGTTCATCGTCAACCACCAAAATTCTGTATGGCTGTTTTCCTACTACCATATTGCCAGTACTCCTGCGTCAAGTCTTCATGTGCGGTTTATGCCTTGGAACTCCCTCACGGCTTCCTGCAGACTTCTGTCCAGGTGGCTTCCGCAAGGTTACAACAAGGGGCTCTCACCGGTATCCGGATCAGCCAGGGCCCCGGCCCTGGCAAGTGGGCCACGCCCAACCGCCACCAAGAGAGCTACCCTCATCTGCATCTCCGGGGGGAGGCATTGTGTTCCCAAGGCGTACCAGACCGAATCGGTCCTGATGTGCAATCATAGAGTGGCGTGACGACAACGGATGGACACTTTCACAGAACACCCCAAAGCAGGCCAAACCGTTCTTCCGGCCCCGCAAACCGTGGCCCATGACAAACACAGCGCAACCGCAGAACAAAACCGGTGATAGCCCCTGTTCCTCCCTACCCGGAGCCCCCGAATACGATCAGCAGATTCCGGGCTGTTGATCCAGGGGAGGCATCAGGTCACATGACGGCAGCCCGGATGCAAACTGCCTTGCGGGAACAACAGACACCGCCCCGGACTGTCCGGTTTGAGCCCTGGGGTCAGACTGTCCCGCCACGAGGCACACCCTTTTCAGGACGGGAGGCTCCATCTGGTGGGGTTGGCCAACGTGGTTGCTTCCATCATGCCCTGTCAGGTGCGCCATGGCAGGGGTATCTGTCAGCTATTGAGGGAAGCGAGGGCCTCGGCGCGTGAGGTATGGATCGTGATGATTTTGTCGAATCCGCTTACCTCAAACAGCTCTTTGATCGAATCAGAGAGCGAACAAATCATGAATTCCCTGTCGAGTTTCTGAAGTGACTTGGCAGCCAGCAATATGACCCGGAGGCCCGCGCTGCTGATATAGGACAGCGCCTCCAAATCAACGATCACAGCTTGAGAGCTCTCATCAATTATCGTTTCCAGCGCGTCATCAAAAGCACGCGCATTGGTGCTGTCAACGCGCCCCACGGCCTTGGCAATCGTGGCTCCGGATGCCTGTTCTGTGTCGACCTTCATTTACCTGTCTCCAGTAGCATATTTGCGCAATTGTAGAGGACTGCCAGTATCTGGAAAATCATCTACGTCAGTATTGATACCCATGCATGCTTTCGCGGCTGCAGCTCTTTGGGTTTGCATTGCCAGTTACCGAAAACAGAGAGTACCAACAAGCTGACGCCCGTCGCCAGCGAAACCTGGCAACTTGCGTGGTTGACCCTGCTGGTGCCATGCTGAATCCACATCGGGCCAGGAAGGGAAAATCGGTACGGAACCGGTGTTGCTTTCCCGGGTGGATGCGAATATGCAAAGCTCCAACAATTTATCTCAAGCACTATAACATAGAGCCATATCAATTATAGCACAGTGGAATAGGGCAGGACAGACGTTTTGCGGGTCAGTATGCGCAGGATTCAAGTCGGCTTCGGCACTGACTGTGGGCCATTGGCCACCCCGTATTCCGTCATAATCCTTGTGCGGTAGAGCAGATTGAGAGCCAAGTACAGCAGGATGACCGTGTGCCAGGAAGCATAGACCGGTGGGCAGATGGCAGCTGTCCTCACGGATGGCGATTGCCAGAATCCCGGGCTGTCCGCCTGTGCGATCCCAAGGGCCCGGTCGGCTTCTGCCGTGTGTCCTGGTCCCATTGTGTCTTTGACGGGAGATGAAGTAACAGGTGTTGCCGGTGGCTCTGCCTGGCGTCCGCCTTTTCCCTCCGATCGGTACCGGATCCGGGAAGGCAGGTCCAGCAGGAGTGGTCTGTGCCATGTCGGCGGGAGACTGGTCACTATAGCCAGGACCAATCCTGTGACATTACGTCCCAAATTCTGTTGCATTAATTTAGTCCTGAGCCTAACACTTTGATCCTGATAGGGACCCGATGCGGTCAAGGTAACCGTATGGGGGCCAGGGTGATGGTATCCGACAGGGGCTGTAACAGGATACATCCGTCCCGGCGGGCATTCGCGTACGCACATATTCGCATGCGGAAAGGGAAGTTCACGGTCCGCCTGTGACCAATCCCGGGCCACTGGGATCCGCGCTTTCCCTGACGGCCGCATCCATTAACCGGCCGGCTCCAATGTCCTGACCCTGGTGCCGTGTGACAGAATCATGCATCCGCCTGCACGTATTTGCTTCACAGGGGCCGTGTATGCCATCCTGTGTGCATAACGTGTCGGGAAGGGCCTCCGGGGCCGGATAGGTGCCCCCTCTTTTGAGGTTGCCTCAGAACTTCGGGTGCGCATTCCGGGATGGGCCTCCAAGCACTGCGATCACCCCGAAGGCGGCCCAATCCAACCTCATTGTCCCGATAGTGACTCGTGATAGGATGCAAGCGGGATCAAATCACCATGCCGAAGCGGGGGCCTTGACCCTATGCGGTACATTGCGTTCATCAGGACACAGCCGACTGCTGGTTCCGCACCGTTCCATTCTGTCGCCAGGCCGCGTTGTGCGAGGCACTCCTGCGTTCAGGCAGAACCTATGCTGCACGCAGGTTTACCATGGAACTGACGCCGGCGAGTCTGGAGATTGACGGTCAGAGCATTGCCTTTCAGCCGGGCGAGTCGGTGATGGCGGCCGCACGGCGCCATGGCATTGGCATTCCGTCGCTCTGCTATGATGACCGCCTGATTGCATTCGGCGGCTGCCGCCTGTGTGTAGTCCAGGTGAAGGGCAGCCGGGGGTTTCCGGCCGCCTGCACCCTGCCGGCCGCGTCTGGCATGGAAGTCGTCGTCCACAACAAGGAATTGGATGCCATGCGGCAGGCCCTGCTGGCCATGGTGGTGTCGGAAAACGGTGCGGAGAAGCTGGTTGTGGATCCGCTGCGCGGATATGCCTCGCAGGAACTCCGGCAGCTGGCAGCGGAAGCCGGAGGGGATCTGACCCGCTTCCGGGGCCAGCGCTCCGGGCAGTCCCGCCCGGATGATCCCAATCCGTTCATTCTGCGGGATTACGATCGCTGCATCTCCTGCTACCGGTGTGTGCGGGTATGCGCGGAGCAGGAAGGGGATTACGCCATTTCCGTGATGAACCGGGGCTTCGCGACGCAGATTACGGTAGAATTCGAGGGTCTGTTGGCGGAGTCGCAATGCACCTTCTGTGGTCAGTGTGTACAAACCTGTCCCACGGGAGCGTTGGCGGACAGGAAGGCCATGCGTTTCGTGGAAGAACCCCGGACATGCGCACCGGCGAAGACCAAGGGGAAATGACTATGCAGGGGACGGTTCAGAAAACGCGGACCATTTGTGGTTATTGTGGGGTAGGATGTGCGGTTGACGTCATGACCCGGGATGATCGGATTGTCGGCATTCAACCCGCCATGGACGGTCCGGCCAATGAGGGCGCCCTGTGTGTCAAGGGGCAGTTTGCCTACGACTATGTGCATCATCCGGACCGGCTGGCCCATCCCCTAATCCGGAACGCCGCCGGCCGCTTCGTGGAGACCTCATGGGACGAAGCGTTACACAAGGCCGCCATGGGTTTTCAGGATGTCGTGGCACGGCATGGGCGCCATGCCGTGTACGGTATTGCCTCCGGACGGACGCCCACCGAAGCCGCCTACATGATGCAGCGCTTCATTCGCGCCGGGTTTGGCACCCATTTCATTGACAACTGCAGCCGCGCCTGACACGCCCCCACCGTCGCCGGTCTGGCGGCTTCCATCGGCAGAGGAGCCATGTCCAATCCCCTGGTGGACATGGAAAAGCCTGATGTTATTTTCTGCATTGGCACCAACATGACGGAATGCCATCCCGTGGCCGCCACACGTCTGAAGAAGGCCGTGAACCGGGGAGCCAAACTGATCGTGGCCGATCCCCGCCGCATCCGCCTCGCCGAGATGGCGGATCTGTATCTGCCTTTGCGTGTAGGCAGCGACGTGCCCTTGCTGCTGGGCATGGCGCATGTCATTGTGCAGGAAGAATTGATGGACTCGGACTTTGTGTTTGCCCGTACCGAAGGCATTGAAGAGTTTGTGCAGCACGTCCACCGTTTTCCGCCCGAGTGGGCCGAAGCCATATGTGGGGTGCCGGCAGAGGATATCCGGCAGGCGGCCCGGCTGTATGCCGGGGCGGACAAGGCTGCAATCTATTACACGCTGGGCATTACGGAACACATTTGCGGTGTGGACAATGTGCAGTCCCTCTGCAACCTCGCCCTGATCACGGGGCAGTTGGGGCGCGAAGGCACCGGGATCAATCCCATGCGTGGCCAAAACAACATTCAGGGTGCCGGCGACAGCGGTGCCTTGCCCAACAGCTACTGCGGATTTCAGTCGGTCGAGGACCCTGTGTATCAGGCCAAGTTCAGTGCAGCGTACGGACGTCCTCTGGATCTGGGGTGTGGCATTACCAAGGTAACGGCCCTCGAGGAAGCTGGTCGCAGTATTTTTGCCATGCTGATTGACGGGGAAAACACCCTGGTGTCCGATCCGGATCGCGCCCATACCCAACATGCCCTGGAAGCGCTGGAGCATCTGGTCGTCATTGACATTTTCCTGACCGAAACCGCAGAGCTGGCGGATGTGGTGTTGCCCGCTTCCGCCTGGGCCGAGACGGACGGCCACTTCGCCAACACGGAACGCCGCATCCAGCGGGTCCGGCGCGCTGTGTCGCCGCCAGGGGTAGCCCAGCCGGATTGGTGGATCATAGCGCGCCTGGCACAGCACATGGGGCTGGACAATTTTGCGTTCCATGATGCCTCCGCAGTTTTCAATGAACTGTGTGCGCTGTCGCCCATCTATGCCGGGATTGACTGGGACTTGGCCGCCACCGGACAATACCAGTGGCCCATTCCCTACAAGGGCCATCCGGGTACACCACGGCTGCATGAAAACGGATTCGAGAACGGCCGCGGCAAGATCAGCCTGATCGAATACCGCGATCCGGCCGAGACGGTCGACGACGAGTACCCCATCTGGCTCACTACGGGCCGCCGACTCGCGTCGTATCACACCCACACCCAGACGGGGCGGGCCGCTGGCATGGACTATCTGCTGTCCGAGGAACTGCTGGAAGTCAATCCGGCCGATCTCGCCCGCTGGGGGCTGTCCGAAGGGGCGTGGGTATGGCTGTCCAGCCGCCGGGGCCGCATTGCCATTCGGGTGACCGGTACGGAACGCTCCCCGCGCGGCACCGTGTTCTCCAGCTTCAGCTTCAGTGCCATTCCCATCAATGTCCTGACGGGTTCCGGCTACGATCCCGTCACCCATACCGCAGAACTCAAGGTCTGTCCCGTCCGGATCCAGCCTCGGGATCCCGTGCCGCATGCCGCCTAGGGATCAGGGAACCATGAACCGGGTGGGAGCCAGAGTCAAGACCCGGATCCTGGCGGTCCGCGCTTCGCGGATGCAGCGCAAAACCGATGTGCTGGTCGCCGAGGAACCCATGGAAATCCGCCTGCTGGCCGGGAAGCAGCAACGCAGCGTGGCGGTCACCATGCGCACGCCGGGACATGACTTCGAGCTGGCACTGGGGTTTCTGCACAGCGAAAATATCATTTCCGGCCTGGATGGCCTGGAACAGGTTTCGTATTGCACCGATCCGGACCTGGACCCTGATCAGCTTTACAATGTGGTCAGCGTAACCCTCAACCGGAACAGCCTGCCGGATCTGGATCGCCTGGAGCGCAGCTTCTTTACCACCAGCGCCTGCGGGGTCTGTGGCAAAGCCAGCCTGGAAGCTCTGGCGCTGCAGGGAGGCGTGCGCTTTGCCCCGCATCCTGCCCCCACCCTGGATCCGGCCATTCTGGCCCAACTGCCACAGCGCATGTCGGAGGCCCAGGGGCTCTTTCAGCAGACAGGAGGTCTTCACGCCGCCGGCCTCTTCGATTTGCAAGGCAATCTGCTGGTGCTCCGGGAGGATGTGGGACGGCACAATGCGGTGGACAAGATTGCGGGTTCCATGCTCAAGACCCAGCTGCCCGCGCCGGAAGAACGAATTCTGCTGGTCAGTGGCCGCGCCAGTTTTGAGATTATGCAGAAAGCCCTCATGTCCCGCATACCCACGGTGTGTGCGATTTCCGCTCCCAGTCATCTGGCGGTAGCCGTGGCCCAGGACTTCGGCATGACGGTGATTGGCTTCCTGCGGGATGATCGGTTCAACGTATATGCCGGAGATAGCCGGGTTATGCCCGTGCCAAACCCGGCTGGATGCTGAGAATGGGTTTCGGCGGGGTGCTCTGAAGCCAAACCGGCCACTCCCGACATGGTCCCGGCCACGTTTCTGCCCTGTGGCTTACAACCCCCGCTTCGCTCCGGCCACGGCCTGCCGGGCACTCTCCTGTCCTTGCTGTCCTCAGGTATGGATGTGGTTGACCCTGCGTGCAGGATACGCCGACATACATGGTCGACAGACCGCCATGTGACTCTGGCTCTGCGGATCGCCGGGCGTGGGCGCAATCGGAGCCGACAGCGCCATGACAAGCGGGGGCATGTCCGGCGCCGGGACCGACCTTCCTTTCGGAAAGGGCAAGACATGGCGGTCCGCGTGCTGCGTGTCATTGATGGCGATACGCTGGAGGTAGAGACTCGGAGAGCCTTGTCCCGGCCGACACGTTGCCGGGTACGCCTGTTTGCCATTGATGCCCCGGAAATGGCCCAGCCCTGGGGCCAGGAAGCGCGCGATTATCTTGCCGACCGGATTGAAGGCGCCGACTGCCGCATGCGTGTGATGGATATGGACCGCTATCAAAGAGTGGTCGCGGTTGTCTACCGGCACCGCTATGGCCATTCGATCAACCTCGACATGGTCCGATCCGGATATGCCTATTGTTTTGCGCAATACGGTTCACTGCCCGGACTCAAACGCGCAGAGAACCGAGCCCGGGCCCGCAGACGGGGCATGTGGCAGAAGCGGGACCAGACGCCTCCCTGGGAATATCGCGCGCGTCGCCGCGCGCGCCGACATCAGCGTGGCAGCAGGTACATCGTCTGGCTGGTCGTAATTGTCGCCGTAATCGCTGTGGTGCTGATGCGCAACCAGGGTGCGTTTTGATAGCGCACTCGGTCAGGGGGCCATCTCGGCTTCTTGCACAGGCACACCCTGTCCTTTCCCCTGCTTGAGCAAGGGCGGCAGGTGGTGGATCCCGGCCGTCAGGGCATCCTCCTGGCTCAAGGTGACCTGGGCAATGCCCAGTCGGTTGCGGTCGCTCGGATTGATAGGGCTGTAGTGCCAGAGGTGGGCATGCCACACGATGGCATCGCCGGCTTCCAGTTCAATGTGATGAACTGACAGATTCTGCACCTGATCCCGGGGCAATTCCGGATGGATGCTGTCATCGTAGGTAATGTGAGGTACGACCGGACCCTTATGCGAACCAGGTACTACCTGCAGGCAGCCGTTGGTGCGGTCGGCCTTGTCAATGGCCATCCAGATCGTAAGCGCCCGTGTGTAATGGGGTATGCGGGTTCGCTGGGCCGGATTGTTGGTCCACAGGCCGATATCCTGGTGCCAGGGCGTAGCCTCGCCGATGCGGGCCGGTTTGGTGAAGATCGAGTCGAACCAGAGGAAAACCTCATCCCCCAGAAAGGCCCGGTTGATGTCAAGCACATGGGGATGGGCGTAGTATATTTGCCATACCAGAGGATTGCGCCGTCCCAAAAGTGCCAGTTTGCGGTACATGCCCGCGCCCTGGATGGATTTGCCATCCATGCGCCGGTTGTCGAAGTTGAGGCCTTCCTTGCCATGGTGCAGAACCGATGTGATCTCGTGTTTGAGGATCTGGATCTTCTCCGGTCCCAGCAGATTCCGGGCAATGTAGTAGCCGTCAGTTTCATACTGGGCCCTTTGGGCCGCCGTGACTGCATACGCCATGGATTGCTCCTTGCCTGAAATGCGATTGACCAGCAGTATCGCCCGGATTGCGGCGACGAATCGGGATCAGTATACCAAGCGCAGGGATCTGGCGCCCACCACAGACTGGATTCTGTTCCTGGTCATTCTGGTGCTGACCATTTTCATGTTTTATGGGTCACGACGGTCTGTGCACTATGAACGTTAGTCCCGGGTCCAGGAGTCTGCGGTGACCCGTCGTTCCCTTGCCGCCATTACCGCCCCGGCGTCCCGCAACCCCCTGGATTGGGAGTGGCTATGGCAGCGGGTAGCGGCACATGGCACGCTGATTGTTTTCGGCATCATATTCATGCTGCCCTTCGTGTGGATGATCAGTTCTTCCCTGAAGCCCAACGCGGACATCTTCAGCGTGCCGGTGCGGCTGATACCGGAACGGGTCGTCTTTTCGAATTATCCGGAAGCGATCACGGCCATCCGCTTCCTGCGGTATCCGGGAAACACCTTTATCTATGCCATTGGGCTGACGATTGGCGCTGTGGTGTCCAACGTGTTTATCGGGTACGGTTTCGCCCCGTATTGAATGGCCGGGCCGGGATATCGTCTTCATCATTGTGATTGCCACGATGATGCTGCCGTCCCAGGTACGGTTCATACCTCTCTTCATTTCATTCTGTACAGCAACTGGGGCTGGCTGGAAACTTTCGCCCCTCTGACTGTGCCCGGGTTTTTCGGCAACGCCTTCTTCATATTTCTGGTGCGCCAGTTCATGCTGACCTTCCCCAGGGACCTGGACGATGCGGCCCGGGTAGACGGGGCCAATGAACTGCGGATCTTCTGGCGCATTGTGGCGCCCCTGTCCAAGCCGGCCATCATCACGATTGCCATTTTCGACTTCATGTGGGGGTGGCACGATTACATCAATCCCCTGGTGTTTCTGCGCGATCCGGACAAATTCACACTCTCGGTGGGGCTGCGCCTGTACTTTACCCAGCACGGGGCCGAATGGGGTTTGCTGATGGCTGCTGCCACCATGTTCACCCTGCCCATGGTGTTCGTGTTCTTCTTTGCGCAACGCACGTTTATCGAAGGCATCAGTTTCACCGGAGTCAAGGGATAATGCCATCCCCGGCAGGACACAGGCTGAAGTCTCCGGGACGATAGCCCGCAGCTTATGGTCAGAGACCTTGTCTGCGGGCAGGAGAATCCTCAGATCCAGTCGTTGGCTTGACCTGAAAGGCCGCTGCTTGGCAAGCTGCTCCCCTGACCCAGCCATAACCGCTCACAAGGTAGCCGTGTCCGGTCGTTACTGGTCGGTTGTGTATATAAATGCCGGCATTGCTGTGGAGGATACAGGAGGAAAAACAGAAATTGCTGCAACTTCAAGAAGCAAACACCGGTTGTATCTTCTCCCCAAACAAATTGTGATGTATAGTATGGCCATATGACTCTTCAAAACATATTTTGCTGAATCTGAAGAGTCCCTTTGGGTTCCGTACAAGACAGAAAGGGGGAAGGCAAGTGCCCCAACAGTGGCTAGGGTACCAAGCCCTCATGGAAATGGCCGGACTCCCCCCTTATCCCTTGGCATACCGCCGTGGTCAGAGTACATCGCTGCGCCGCAACACGTCCGTGGTGGACACTATCGATCATCGGGTTTTCTTCGGTCGTGGTCTCACCACCGTCTACCGGGAACAGCGCGAGACCCTGTGGGTTCCGGCCCACACCCGGGATCTGGCCAACCCCCTGGTGCAGGCGGAGCTGGCCCTGCGACACGAACCCCTGAATTTGGCGGTGTTGGCACAGGCCCTGCCGACGCTGGTCACCCCGCGCGAGGTGGCCGAATTTGTAAAGGCACGCCCAACCAGCACTCTCCGCCGCCGCCTTTGGTTTCTGTACGAATTCCTGACCGACACCCGGATTCCCCTGCCTGATCTGTCTTCCTGGACCACGCCCCGCCGCTATGTAGGGGCTCAGGATCCTGACATCTTTGTGGTAGCTGCTCCCGGTGTGCGCAGCGCCCGGCATGGGGTGTACAACAACCTGCTGGGTACCCCGGAGTTCTGTCCTGTGGTTCGACGCACGGAGCTGCTGACAACCTGTCTGCAGACAGACTATATTGGGGAATTCCGGGAATTCGTAGAGGTGATACAACCTGAAATGCGACAGGATATTTCCGATCACCTGTTTGTGGTGGAAACCAGGGATTCCTTTGCCCTGGAAGAGGTTGAGCTAACTCCCCACGAGGGGCGGCGATTTGTCTCTCTGCTGCACCAGGCTCATGAGCAAGACTTCCTCTCCCTGGAGGGTCTGTCGGAAGTTCAGAAACATATCCATGGCCGAGAGGCTTTGTATAAAGGCACAGGACTGCGTACCCGGCAGAACTATATTGGATATTTGCTCCGCCCTGGAGCTCCGCCTCAAGTGACCCGGCCCACGGCACCCACCGAGGCCGTTCCTTCCCTGGTGGACGGACTCTTGCGTACCCATCGGCATATGGCCCAATCCGCGATACCGCCCATTATTCATGCTGCATCCCTCTCTTACGGCCTGCTCTTCATCCATCCGTATGCAGATGGCAACAGCCGCACGCATCGGTTCTTGCTGCACAATATATTGGCCCAAAGAGAGTACACTGCACCGGGGGAACTGTTTCCCCTTTCTGCCCGTATGTTGGACCACCGGGATGTGTATGCCCAGTCCATGTATCCGTTCCAGGCCCATATCGGTGAGGCTGTGCAGTACCGGTGGAGGCCTTGTGAAGAGTTTCAGCACCTCAATGACACTACGGCCTGGTTTCGCTATCCCGATCTGACCGCACAAGTGGAAATGGTGTACAGGTTCGTGGATGATATCCTGGAATATACCTTGCCCGATGTATATACCTGGCGGGCCCGCTTCCTGCGCGCCTTTCAGGTGTGCAGTGACCTTACCCACCTGCCTTCGCGCCAAGTGGGAATCCTGGTGGATGCTATCCGACAAAATGACGGCGTGCTCTCCAAGCGCAAGCAACGCCAGTTTGCCCTGCGCGACCCTGGGGTCGTAACCGCCTGTGAGGAGGCTGTCCGCGCCGCCTATGCGTGGGAAGTTCCGGCAACGGATCTGCTGGCCTCTCCGGCAGAAAGGCCAGCCACAACGTTTTCCCAGTCTCTGTCGGGAGGCAGCGTAGCCAGGCTCCTTGGCAGGCGAGTCGGCATCGGGCCAGAGCAGTCCGGGGGACCGCTTGCACTTGGGGAAAGCCAGGGATCGTAACAACCATCCTTAACGGAATCGGATGGCAGGGCAGGAGGACCTCCGGATTTCCCGACAACCAAGCCTGGGCAAGTTGTGCCATTTTTTGCCACCCCGGCATTTGCCGAGTGGCCAAGACTCCTCTACAATATAGCCATATCAGGCTTGCATCAATCGATTTCGTTACGTAGCACCTGTCGTGGTGCGATGGGCTCTGATACGCTTTAGCCTTCTCTAATTATTGTGAGGTACCAACTATGAAAAAGAACCTTGCGCGTCGAGAGTTTCTGGTGTTGTCGGGGATGACCGTTGCCGGAGCCGCTTTGGCAGCCTGTGCTCCTCCTGCTGCGCCTGCAGTATCCGAGACCGAGGGTGAGCCGGGTATGGAACCCATCGCGCTGATCTGGGACACCTTCCGGGGTACAGGCACGGGCTGGAATGAGGAACGCATCGAAACGTTCACCGAAATGCACCCTAACGTCAGCATTGAGTTCCGGCCCTTGACTGGCTCCAGCCAACAGGACAACTACGGCAAGATGTATGCCCTGTTCGCGGCGGATGATCTGGGCGATCTCTGTGCCTTTGATCCTTCCCATTACCATTTCTGGCGGGCCATCGACAAGGGGATTATTGGTCCCATTGACGAATATGTGGCAGCGGAGGGACTGGATCTGGGGGAATGGTTCGACACATTCATGCGTCTCCAGTACTACAACGGCCAGCTGTATGGTCTGCCGAGTTGGGGCTGGGGCGGCTTCGATACGCTGGTGACCAACGCCCTGCACTTTGACCAGGGGGGAGTTGAACTGCCGGATCCGGTGGGTCACGATACCTCCATGGATACGATTGCCGAATGGGCCCACCACTTCCGCGACGAGGATCAGGGACGATTTGGTTTGGCCGTTTCGCACAACGAAGCCAACGTGGTGGTCCTGTGCCGGGCCTTTGGGGGACACCTCATTAACGAAGAGGGAACCCAATGCATGCTGATGGACAGTGCGGAGTCACAGGCAGCCATGCGCTGGGCGTACAAGCTGGCCGTTGAGGATCAGGTATTGCCTTCCCCGGATGATATTGGCGGCAGTTTCGGTGCCGCCCTGCTGGCGGGCAAGCTGACCCTGAACTGGTGCGGATCCCTGTGTGTACGCAATTTCGACCGGGATATCGAAGATCCTGAGGTGGCTGTGGCATCCCAGATCCTGTTGCCCACCCGGGAAGACGGTCGCTACCCCAGCCAGATCCGTGGGGGTACATGGAACATCCTGGCGGATACCCCGCACCCGAGCGAAGCTTTCAAGTTCCTGATGCATATCACGAGCACGGAAGGCAGTTACAGCTTTAATGTAGTGGCGGGCAACGGGGCCTTGGTACGCCCTGATGTCCTTGACCAGCTCATTGCCGACAATCCCATCCATCAATGGTTCGTACCCAACCTGGAGAATGGAATTCCGGCCCACGCCCCGGCGAATTCCCGGGGCCGCGAGTACACGGATGCCGTGTCACAGTGGACCAGCCTGCTCCTGGATCGCCATCAACCCGTGGCGTTTGAAGAAGGATTGCAGAACCTGTACGACAACATCCAGAAGGTGCTGGATCAGGATCCGGCCTAGCCCTTTCTGCGCCTGCAGGCAGGATGCCCTGGCTTTTGTGCGGTGCGTTCCCGGCCTTTATCTGGGGCCATGTAGCATATAGCCACATGCCGCTGGGGCATCCTGCAGGCATGCCCATGGGAGAAAATGCATGTCGACCTCAATGCAAGCCCAGGCCCGGATGCCGGAAAAGCGGCGTATATCCCGTCGGGTCCTGCACCAGAATCTGTATGGCTATCTGTTCCTGACGCCATGGCTGCTGGGATTTTTCGGGTTGTTCCTGGGGCCGGGACTGGTCTCCCTGTTTCTGAGCCTGACGGAATACGACGTGCTAAGTCCCCCGAAATTTGCCGGGATCGGCAATTACGTCCGTATGTTCACGGACGATGACCTGTTTTGGCCTTCGCTGGGTCGCACCTTTTACTATGCCCTGATCTCGGTACCCCTGGGCGTGCTGGGATCCCTGCTGCTGGCAGTCCTGCTGAACGCGGCGTTGCGTGGCATTGCCATTTTCCGGACCCTGTTCTTTGTGCCCTCGCTGGTGCCGCTCATTGCCTCTGTCATCCTGTGGAAGTGGCTGCTCAACGGGGACTTCGGCATAGTCAATCAGGGATTGCGCGCCCTGGGGATGGATCCCCCTACCTGGTTCGGGGATCGGCGCTGGGCCATTCCCTCCCTTATTTCCATGAATCTCTGGCAGTCCATGGGCGGGGTCCGCATGATCATTTTCCTGGCGGGGTTGCAGGGCATTCCCGATTCCCTCTATGAAGCGGCTTCCATCGACGGAGCCAACAGCTGGCAACGCCTGCGCAATGTGACCCTGCCCCTGCTGACCCCGACGATTTTCTTCAATACCGTTTTGGGCGTGATTGGCGCCCTGCAGATTTTCGATGCGGCCTTCGTGGCGACGGAAGGCGGGCCGGGCTTCGCGACCTGGTTCTACGGTCTGCATATCTGGAAGCATGCGTTCGATTACTGGAACATGGGCTATGGCGCGGCCCTGGCCTGGTTCTTTGCGGTCATCATCGTAGTGCTGACCATTCTGCAAATTCGGACCTCCGACCGCTGGGTGTTCTATTACGGAGCATGATGATGGCCACCACTGCGCAAACCCTGCCCCTGCAGGCCGAACTGGCCCGGCGGGAGCGGCAGCGCCGTTTCTGGCACGCTGTGCGTTACCTGTTTCTGGTCAGCGCGGGACTGATGTTTGCCTTTCCGCTCTTCTGGACCGTTTCGAGTTCGCTGCAAACCTGGCAGGAACTGCGATCCTTCGAGCCGCACCTCTTGCCGACGGTGCCCCAGTGGCACAACTATGGCGATGTGTTTGCCGCCGTACCCTATGCCCGCTGGCTGGCCAACAGCTTCCTGATCGTGGCGATTACCATTCCGGGCACCGTCCTGACCGCCACCCTGACCGCCTACGCGTTTGCGCGGTTCGATTTCTATGGCAAGGATCTGTGGTTTGTCCTCATGCTTTCCACCATGATGATCCCGCGTGTGGTCACCTTCATTCCCCAGTACCTCCTCTTCTTCCAAATGGGTCTGATCAACACCTATATCCCCCTGACGATAGGGGCCTGGCTGGGAGGTGGGGCGTTCATGATCTTTCTGTTGCGCCAGTTCATCATGAGCATCCCGCGCGATCTGGACGAAGCGGCCCTCATGGATGGTGCCTCTCCCTTCCGCATCCTGTTCCAGGTGATCACCCCGCTGATGAAACCCGCGCTGACCACCGTCGCCATCCTGACCTTTCTGGGGGACTGGAACGACTTCTTCGGTCCCTTCATTTACCTGAACAAACCCGATCTGTTTACCGCGGCCGTTGGCCTGCGCACATTCCAGTACATTCCCCTGGAGACCACCGATCCCCGTGATCACCTGCTGATGGCCGCGGCGGCGATCATGACGGTGCCCATGATCGCCCTCTTCGTAGCGGCCCAGCGCTACTTCATTTCGGGGGTGGTGCTTACGGGCCTGAAGATCTGAGTTGCACGGGGCTTCATCCCCGCCGTGCGGGAATGCTGTAACCCACTGCGTTCCCGACGTTACCGGTGGGATTGAGCCGGCCAGATGTGGGATGCTGACCGGCAGCCCTGGGCAGATGATCTGCCAGCACGCATGGAGAAACGGTTCTAATGGAAATCACCGATGTGGCCCTGGTGGTCCTGGAATTGCCCAACACGAAGACCGTGGGGCATAGCCTGGTGCCGGTGGCGGGCATACCCCGGGTTCAGTACACCCACAGGGGGCGATCCCTGCACCGCGCCCAGACCCAGGCGTTTCTGGAAGTGCGCACAGCCTCAGGGCTAATGGCCCGATGTGACTGTTCCCTGTCCCGTGACCAGGTCGAAATTCTGCGGCACCATGTGTTGGGTGCCAATGCCTTGCACCGGGAACACCTCTTTCAGATGTTCCACAAAGGCACGCGCTGGGTGTATCAGCCCCCGGGCTGGTTCGGCGCCTTTGACAACTGCCTGTGGGACTTGGCAGGCCAGGTGTCCGGGCTGCCGGTCCACGCCCTCATTGGACGCGTGCGCGCGCAGTTGCCGGTGTATCTGACCGGAGGAGATGGCACCGTCCAGGAGTATCTGGCGGCCATAGAACAAGGTCAGACCATGCACATCCAGGCCTATAAATTCCATACCTACAAGGGGGGTGATGCGGACATTCCCATATTCCGGGAAGTGCGCCGTGCGGTGGGTGATGCCTATACCCTCATCAATGATCCGGTCTGTTCCTATACCCTCCGTGAAGCTCTGGCGGTGGGACGGGTCATGGAGGAATTGGGCTTTCTGTGGCTGGAAGAACCCATGCATGAACAGAAAATGAATCTGTACCAGGAATTGTGCCGCTGCCTCGAAATTCCGGTCATGGCGACAGAAACCCTGATGCATGACATGGATCTGACGGCGCAATGGCTGCTGCAGGGCGCCACGGATTTTCTGCGGGCGCGGGCCACTTACGGTACGACCCAGGTCCTGAAACTGGCCCACTTTGCCGAATTGCAGGGGGCCCGGGTGGAACTCAATGGTCCGGGCGGTCTCTCTGGTCTGGTCCATGCCCATGTGGGATGCTGCCTGGAAAACACCAGCTATTACGAATTCTTCGGCGCCTCTGCGGACGCCTTGCGCCAGGAGGGGGCGTGCTGGGGGCTGGTCAACGCCCCGCTGATTCGGGACGGATGTATTGCGCCCCCTGACGGACCTGGCTGGGGAGCCGAATGGGACGAGGAGCTTTTCCAGCGCTTGACCGTGGCCCGTTACTAGACGGGCCGACAGTTGCTTAGGGCAAAGGGTGTTCCTGGCCCTGCCAGGCCTGCAGCAGGTCGGCCATCTGCGCATTGCGGGCAGCGGCATGGAGAGCAGCCGTCAATTCCGCGAAGGTCACAATCTGAAACCGGTTGTCCTTCAAGTAGGTGCGGAGAGCCTCGCGGAAGGCGGTGTCACCGGCGATGGACCAGGCCGCATCCAGAAAGGCTGCAGGCCGTGTGTAGTGGGCCCGGTAGTAATGTTTCAGATCCTGGTATGTGTCAGTTTCCCACCAGGGTTGCTCTCCCGCATAGGCCTCATCAAATTCGCGTATGACCGCATGCCAGTGGCTGACCAGAGTCTGCCTGTCATGATGGTCCAGTACCTCTTCCAGCCAGAAAAAGTAGGACAGTTCTGCCAGCCCTTCATCCAAATCAGCCAAATGGACGGGATCGTTGTGGACCAGCAGATACCACCACTGATGGGACACTTCGTGGACGATCAGCCAGGCCGTGTTGTCGGGATGATTCCGATAGCGCAGGACGCCGATCTGGATCAAGGTGGAGTATTCCATGCCCCGGTCATCCAGGGGCGCCGCGGTGATGACCAGATGGGGGTACGGATACGGTCCGAAATGGCGCGTGAACGTCCGCAGGGCCGTTCCGGCATGGTGCAGGGCGTCCTGGGCGGCGACGGCGTCCTGGGCATGGTAGTACGAGTGGAGCATCACGCCATCCACCTCAAGAGTGGACATGACATACCGGGGGCTGGCCTGCAGCACAAACCCGCGGACGGGACCTGTGATCCACGAATGACGCATGCGGTCATCCGCCATGGTTACCGACTCCAGCAGCACGCCGTTGCCTGCGACCACCAGATTTCGGGGCAGGGTGGCCGATACCCGCATCAGGGTCGCCATGTGAAACCGGATGTCGGCATGTTCCGGGATGTCTGCCGTCCACCAGCCTGCCGTGGTACCCGGTGTCCCCGGGGCATACACGGACAGTTCTGGATAGAAATGGGGCAAGGAAATCATATCCTGGTTGCCGCCCAGCAGGATATAGGAGGCCAGATCGTCGTTCCCGTGGGCGTATTCCAGTTGCCACGCCAGATCCACCTGGAGCCAATGGCCGGGCGCCAGCGGCGTGTCCAGCGGAATGATCAGTACGGTTGGGGAATCGGACCGGGCAGGCGTAACGGCTTGCCCGTTGACATGGATGGCACTGACTTGCATCGCTGCCTGCAAACGGGGCAAGTTGGCGGGCAGGCGAAATACCAGCATGGACCAATGGTCGGGACTGGCATTCATGACCGCCACGGAAGCCTGTCCCTGCAGGATATGGCGTTCCGGAAACAGTTCCACCTGGATTTCATAGCGGGGCAAATGGGACAGGCCGTCCAGCAAGTCCGCATAGGCCGGCCGTAGCCCCGCACGGTAGGATGTGAGTGGGGGGAAAGAGGCCAGAACGTCTGTTGGGACAGGTGTGGCCGTGGCCTCAGCGACGACAGGGGTGGGTGTGACCGTTGCGGATTCGACGGGGGATCTGCGGGATCCACAACCGGCCAGCAGGATCAGGACACCCAGGAGGCATCCGAGCACCGACCTCCACCGGCGGTGGGTGCAGACCTGTTTCAGGATGCGGAGAAAAGAGAATGCGGGAGCCAATTATCGGGCATACGGGCTGCTAAATGGGAGGCGACCACTCCGGTGCCGGCTGCAGGGGTTGACGCGGGGTAACACCCGCATTGAACACATGCGGTGGCCAGTATCCCTGCAATACATTGGCCACGGCTTTGCCTACCGTATGGCGGGCCTCCAGAAAGGAGTGCATGGAGCCGCCGGCTGTATGGGGCGTCATCAGCACATTGTCCATCTGCCGCAGGACATTGTCGGTGGGCATAGGTTCCCTCCGCGAACACATCCAGGCCCGCCCCGGCAATCCGTTCCTGCTGCAGCACGGCAATCAGACTCTCTTCGTCAATGGACGCCACCCCCGGCTGGTGTTGATGAGATAGGCTGTGCGCTTCATCTGGATCAACTCTTTCCAGCCCATCAGGTTACGGGTGCTGGCCATGAGCGGCGTATGCACGGTAATGAAATCCGATGCCTGCAGCACGCTGGTCAAATCCCACAATTCCACATCCAGATCGATAGCCAGATCCTGATCGGCGTAGGGATCATAGGCTACCACCCGCTGAAAGGGCCGGACGCATACGATGGGCCACGGCACGGCCAATCTGGCCGAAACCGATAATGCCCAGCGTCAGCTTGTTCATGCGGCGAATGGGTTGCATGCGGGGCCGGATCTCCCCCCACGCCACACCCCCATGCAGGCTGCGGTCGCAGATGCCTATCTGGCGGGCCAGACCATAAATCAGGGCGGCGGCATGATCCGCTACCTCCTGTACACAGAACAGGGCCAGGTTGCCGGTGATAATGTCATGCCGGGTAGCCGCCTCCACATCCACGCTGTCCATGCCAATGCCGTAACGCTGGACCAGGAGGCATCGGGGACAGACCGGCGTATGTTTTCTCGTTGAAGGGGGTATATTGGCCTGTAAACAGCACTACATCGGCATCGTGGGCGGCCGCGATGATCTCGTCTTCGGTCTGGCAGGGGGGATCGATCCGGACCAGCTCCAGATCCAGCTCCTCCCAATACGACTGTTCGACGGACATGTCATGATCCGCACCGTCATACGGGTCCACATACACCACTTTGAATTGGGCTGAACTGTGCATTTGCCGTTGAAGTCCTTTCTTGCCAATGGGGGAACGAAGCGAGAACAGGCGGGCCCCCGCCCGCACCATACTCACGGCTGGGGATACGCCTCGGCCAGGAGCATCTGGATCGCGGCTTCCGTGGCCTCATAGCGGCCTTCGCCGATTTGTTTGTAACGAATGCGGCCCTGCTTGTCAATCAGGTACTTGGTGGGCCAGAAGCGGGTGTCGTACGCCCGCCAGGTCGCCCCGTCGTTGTCCTGGGCTACCGCATACGTGATTTCCAGATCCGCGACGGCCTGGATCAGGTTGTCCAATTCGCGTTCGTACGGAAATTCCGGGTAGTGGTTGCCGATAATGACAAGACCCTGATCGGCGTAGGTCTGGTGCCATTCCCTCAACGAGGGAATCGTGCGCTTGCAGTTGATTCACCCGAAAGTCCACATGTCCACCAGGACCACCTTGCCCCGCAAATCGGCCAGGCGCAGGGGGGTGTCAACATTGAGCCAAACCTCATTGACCAGTTCCGGGGCAGCTCCCAGATCCGGCAGGGAGTCGGCGGACCCCTCCTCTGACGGTGCCGGTGTGACTGGCATCACGCACGCTGACACGAGGAACATGACCAGCCCGCAAACCAGGCGCCTCAACATGGTTCTTCTCCTTGCGCAGGATGCTGTAAATGCTTTCCCATGAATCTTACCTCAAAATCGTCTCCTGCCCGCAGGTGTCAGGGGAAAGATCAGGGCCAACACAGCCACGTTGCCTTGGGGTTCCGGGCACCTGGTCAGATGCCTTGCGCCTGGGACGCAGGACCGCCCCATGAGGGAAC
The DNA here is from genome assembly GCA_963664185.2 of Caldilineaceae bacterium. Lineage (GTDB taxonomy): Bacteria > Chloroflexota > Anaerolineae > Caldilineales > Caldilineaceae > Bin34. The sequence goes on from CAXXOQ010000149.1 coordinate 26,975, forward strand.
CATGACCAGGCAGCCCGTACTTCGCCTTGGTTTGTCGTCAGCCCATATGCCGGTGTCATGTCATCCTGCCGGTATCCCTTGCCTGCATGTCTGGCATCATCCGGGCGCATGGCCTGTTCCGGGCACGGGCGTGATCCTGATCCGTCACCGGCATACTATAATTTGAGGCAACCTGTCCGGCAAGACAGGGCGCGCAACGGACCGTGTCCATCAGACTTTCCTGTACCCCAAGGATCCTCCCATGAAGATTGCGGATGCAAGAGTACTCCGGCTGGAGGGCGTAATGGAACATGACGGACCCTTTTGGGAAGAACGCCTGATCCGGCCCATTGACATCTATCCGGAACACCGGCATGAAGGTCGGGAAGGCATGGTGTCCCTGTCGGATCGGGAGGTCCGCATCACCGCCTTTTTTCTGGAGATCGAAGCCGATTCCGGGGTGATTGGCATTGGCGGCCCCTTTCCGGAAGAGCAGGGCTACTTCATCCGGCGATCGTTCCGGCCTCTCTTGCTGGATCAGGACCCGCTGGCGATCGAACGGATCTGGGATCGGCTGTACCGGCATGCCGTACATGGCCGCAAAGGCGTGGAAATGATGGCCCTGAGTGTGGTGGACTGTGCGCTCTGGGATCTGAAGGGCAACCATTTCCAGGCCCCGGTGTGTTCCCTGCTGGGCGGGCCGGTGCGTACGGCCGTGCCCGCCTACGCCAGTGCCCTGGGCTATTCCCTGGAACCGGACAGGGTCCGGGAGCGGGCCCGCCAGATAGTCGCCGCAGGCTATGGCGCCACCAAGTGGTTCTTCCGTGACGGTCCCACGGACGGCAAAGCGGGCATGGAGCGCAATGAGCGCCTGGTCCGCACCCTGCGGGAGGCTGTGGGTCCCGATGTGGACATCATGCTGGATTGCTGGATGAGCTGGGATGTGCCCTATACCATCAGGATGGCCCGGCGGTTGGCTCCCTACGAGCCCAGATGGCTGGAGGAACCGGTACTGCCCGACAAGATTGACCAGTACGCCGCCATCCGCCGTGCCGTGGACATTCCTGTCTCCGGGGGCGAACATGAATATACGCGCTGGGGACTGAAGCAGTTGATGGATGCCGGAGCCTGTGACATATTGCAGCCGGACATCTACTGGGCCGGGGGCATTTCCGAAATGATGAAGATCTGCGCCCTGGCTTCGGCCTATGATCTGCCGGTGGTGCCCCATGGACACTCTACCCCGGCCTCGATACATCTGATTGCCGCTTGGCCGGTAGTGACGTGTCCCCTGCTGGAATACCTCATCAAATGGAACGAAATCCACCAGTTCTTTCTCCGGCACCCCCTCAAGCCGGTGAATGGACAAGTCACCGTGCCCACGACCCCCGGTTTGGGCATGACGCTGGACAAGGACAAGTGCGAGTCCATGGCAGAATTCACGATTGACTGAAGTATCTGCTGCGCAGGCCAGGCGAGCTGGCGGCAATCCCATGCAGGAAGGAGACAGCTGTGAGCGAAAACAAGGACAAGGCGGTCATCGTAACCGGTGGTGCCAAAGGTATAGGGCAGGCCATCTCCCTGGCCTTTGCCCAGGAAGGAGCCCATGTGGCCTGCGCTGACATAGATGATGCAGCAGGGGCGGAAATGGCCACACTGGCGGCGGATCTGCCGGGCACTGTACGGTATTTCCACCGCGATGTAGCCTGTGCCGCCGAATGTGCCCAATTGGTGCAGGATACGGTGGATCTGTGGGGCAAGATCGATGTGCTGTGCAACAACGTGGGAATCCAGCCCACCAGCTCCTACCTGCGGGCCCATGAAATGACGGAGGAGATGTGGGACCGCATCCTGGATGTCAACCTCAAGAGCGCATTTCTCATGTCCAAATACACCATTCCCCATATGCAGGCGGCCGGGGGTGGCGTGATTGTCAACACAGCCAGTGTGCAGGGCCTGATGTCGGCGAACATGGTGCCGGCCTATGCCGCCAGCAAGGGTGGCCTGCTCTCCCTGACCCAGAATCTCTGCCTGGACTATGCGGTGGACAATATCCGGGTTATGGCGGTGAATCCGGGCACCGTGGACACTCCCCTGGTGGCCGAAGCTGCCGCCGCATCGTTGCGCGAGGATGCGACGACGTTGGAGGAACTGCGCGAGGCTTGGGCAGAATGCCATCCCATCGGCCGCATTGCCCAGCCGACCGAGATCGCCAGTGTCGTCACGTTTCTGGCCACTTCGCGAGCCTCTTTCATGACCGGCAGCTGGGTCAACGTGGATGGGGGCATGATGGCCAAAGGGGCCTGGGCGTAGGAGACGTATCCGATGAGTTTTCCGGTCAGGGTCGGGGTGGTGGGCCTGGGACAGCGCGGCTTGCAGCACCTCGCCGCCCTGGTGCGGCTTCAGGCGGAAGGCCTGGTGCAGGTTACGGCCCTTTGTGATGCCTTGCCGGCCAATCTGGCACCGGCGAAGCTGCAGTCCTTTGTACCGGACCTGGATCCGGCTACGGTGCATTGCACCACGCAATTCACGGATCTGCTGGCGCCGGGTACGTGCCAGGCCCTGTTTCTGGCCATACCCCCCAACTTGCACAAGAATGAAGTGGTGGCCGCGGCCACCGCAGGGCTGCATCTCATGGTGGAAAAACCCATGAGTCTCCATATGGGACAGGCACTGCAAATGGAGGCGGCCATTCAGGCGGCCGGCATCCTGGCCTGTTGTGGTTTCCAGCAGCGGTTTGATCCACGGCATGAGGCGGTGCATACCTATGTGCGCGCGCGCAGGGCGGTCATGGCGACCTATGCGTTCCATGCACCCCTGGAACTGCATGATGCCAAGCATACGGACACCCAGCACCTGGGAGGACCGGTCAATCGGGTGTGGGCCGCCAGTCAGGCCTGGTCGGGGACGACCATGGTGGAAGCCGGCATTCACCTGCTGGATCTGTGGCGGTACTGGTTTGGCGAGGTGGAATGGGTGCAGGCCGCGTATGTCCCCCGCGCCGCAGAGGACATTGTGGATCAGGCCGACAATCCCTATGCCTACAGTGCGCAGTTCGGCTTTGCCCAAGGGGCCATTGGCAGCCTGGTGCTGTCCCGGCTCCGGCGGGTGTACAACGTCATGACCGATCACCGGATATTCTGTACCGAGAGCCAGATTGCGATTGCTCCGGATCAGGTCACGGCCTATCACTATGATGGCGTCTACCCCCCGGACCCCACGCCGCATCCGGATGCGGTGGCGCAGGTGTTGTGGTCGGGGCGCCGGCAAGAGGGTACCTATCCCTTTGCCCGGGCGTTTGTGCTTGCCGTGGGAGAACAGGATCCCACCGCCATCCGATCACCATTCCCGGACTCCATGCACAGCCTGGCCAGCGTATTGGCGGCCAATGTTTCCCATGAACAGGAAGGGCGGCGCATCTGCCTGCGGGATTGGGTGAGCGCCTGCCGCATGCGGATCCCGCCGCATCCGGCAACCGCCTGACATGACATTTCCCAGCAGGACCTGATTGCCTTATGAAAATGCTCTTCCATCCCGCCCTGCCGGCGCGTGAACTGGCCCATGTCCAGGCCAAGGCCGGTGACGTGGACATTGTGAACACCTCCTCCCGGGCAGAGGCGCTGTCCCACATCTCCCAGGTTGAAGCCTTCTATGGTGACGTGACGCCGGAGTTCCTGATCCGGGGCACGCGTCTCAAGTGGATACAGGCACCGCTGGCCGGCCTTGAACATTACATCTTTCCCGAACTGGCGGCCAGTGACATTGTCCTGACCAACATGGCCGGGATTTACAGTGACATCATCGCCGATCATGCGCTGACGTATCTCCTGATGTTTGCCCGTGGTTTCCACCTGTATCGCTATCACCAGATGGATCATGCCTGGCAAAAGAACGTTCCGGTCAGGCATTTGGCCGATTGCACATTGGGTGTGCTGGGGCTGGGCGGCATCGGTGCGGAAGTCGCCCGCAAGGGCAAGGCCCTGGGCATGCAGGTGCTGGGTATGGAGGTCCGGAATGTGGAGCCCCCCTCCGGTGTGGACGAAATGTTTCTGCCGGAGCAGATGGACGAAATATTGGCGCGATCCGATTTCCTGGTGCTGTGCGTGCCCCATACTCCCGATACCGTGGGTTTGATCACGCGGCGCGAACTGGCACTCATGCCCACATCAGCGTACCTGATCAATATCTGTCGCGGGATTGTGGTCAATCTGCAGGATCTGACTGCCGCCCTGCAGGAGGGCCAAATTGCCGGTGCGGGCCTGGATGTGTTTGAAGTGGAACCGTTGCCGGCGGCGCATCCCCTGTGGGAGATGCCCAATGTCATTATTACGCCCCACTGTGCGGCGGCCAGTCCCCGGGTGCGGGCCCGCCACCTGGATGTGCTGGCGGACAACATCGTGCGCTATCAGACGCATCAGCCCTTGCACAATGTGGTGGACAAAAGCCGCTGGTTTCTGGCGGGCTAGGGTTTGCTGGCATGCGAGCCGGGTGCGGCGGGTACCCTCCCCTGTACCGCATCCGGCTGGGGGCCATGACCCCGCGGTCAGTCCCAGGCCGGTAAGGGTTCTCCCATCTGCGCCGTGGTATCGGCATAGACATCCTGCAGGCGCCGGGTAACCGGTCCGGCCCGGCCGCTCCCGATGACGCGGCCATCCACTTCCAGCACGGGAGCCAGCTCGCCCATAGTGCCGGTCGTAAAGCACTCGTCGGCCCCGTAGACATCCGCCAGGGTCAGATTGGTTTCCTGGCAGGGCAAAGCCAAAGCCGTGGCGAGTTGCATGACGACGCCGCGCGTGATGCCCGGCAGACAACTGTGGGCGTGAGGTGTGTACAGGTCTCCCTTGCGTACAAGAAACAGGTTGGTGGCGTTGGTCTCCGCCAGAAAGCCGTCCAGATCCAGCATGATCGCGTCATCCACACCGGCCACGTTCGCTTCGATCTTGGCCAGAATGTTGTTGATGAGGTTATTGTGATGGATGCGGGAGTCGATGCACTGGGGGGAGTTCCGCCGCCAGGACGCAGTCACGAGCCGGATCCCGTCCCGCTTGTACACGGGCGGTTTCCACTCCGGCAGCACAATCAGGCAGCTGCCATACTGATTGAGCCGGATATCCATGCCCGAGGTGATTTTCATGCCCCGGGACAGTGTCAGGCGAATGTGTACGCCATCACGCATGCCGTTGGCGCGGAGAGTTGCAAACACGGCGGCCTTGACGGTGTCCGGTGTGGGGATGTCCACAAAAGCCATGGCCTTGGCGGAACGCACCAGCCTGTCCAGATGGGCATCCAGTTCAAAAATCCGTCCGTTGTACACCCGCAAGCCTTCCCAAACGGCATCGCCGCCCTGTACGGTACTGTCAAACACGGACACCTTGGCCTCATCCCGGGGCAGCAACTGTCCGCCGACATGAATCAGGATGTCCGCATTGCGGGGATCGGGCAGGACGGGGGCAGAGTGGTTCATGGGGATTCCGGGAAAGGCGCCTTGATGGCGTGCTGGAACAATTCATCGTAATAGGGTTTGCATTCGTCATACAGGGCGGCACAGTGTGCCGGCAGGGGCTGGTCGGGTGCCCGCCAGGGATTGAACCCTGTTGTTGCGTGCGCGGCAGCGTACCAGTGTTTGGCCCAGACACCGTCTTCCGGTTTGGGGCCCGCTGGCCACTGCAGCATAGCCTCCGTAAAGTGCAGGCCCAGACGGGCACACAGGGATTGCAGCACCGCGGCGGGCGCCAGGAGCAGTTCACGGGCATCCACCACCAGCGGATCCTGGCCTATGGCTTGCAGGTGACGAAACAGCCTGACATGCAGGGCCAGCCCGGTATCGGCCAGCGTGGGCTGATCCAGGACGCGGGCAAGGGAAGGCAGCATTTCCCGGGGATCACGGATCAGGAGAAAATGCCGGCCGTCGGCCATGAAATCCCAGCGGATATTCACCAGGTGATGCGTCATGTGCTTGATGAACAGCACCGGTTGGGGGCAGGGCCCCAGAATCTGCCTGTGTATTACCGTTTCGCCATCCTGTTCCATCCGGGACAGGATCTCGGCGGTACCCGGATGTCCCGCATTGACCTGCGACAGGTAGTGGGCATACAGGGGTTCATCGATCACGTGGGTATCCGGTCTCTGCCGAAAGGCATACATCGTGGCGGTGGAGATGTTGCGCGGGCCGGACCACATATGGATGCGCAGGGGATGTTCGTACATGCTTCAGGAGAGCGAAACGGACAGGCAGGGACAATGCCGGGGCCTGCCGTGCAAGACCACATGACAGGCACGCTGGCGGTGGCGGTTGAGGGAAACGGTTCCTTGCTGCTTGCGCCAATCGCCTGATTCTAGTGCAGAATAACCGTATCGTCGCATTTGTCACACCGGTACCGGGATACTGCCATGGATGAAGTCCGAGTTGGAATTGTGGGCATGGGCATCGGACGGCCCAATGCCCTGGCCTTGGCGGCCAACCCGCGGTGTCGGGTTGTGGCGCTCTGCGATCTCTTGCCGGAGCGCATGGACCATGTGGCCGACCTCCTGCCGGAGAGGCCTGACCTGTTTTTCACAGACCATGTGCAGATGTGTGCCAGTCCGGAAATTGATGCGGTCTTTGTCGGAACCCCCAATCAGTGGCATGTACCTGTCGCGAAAGAGGCCGTGCGGCAGGGCAAGCACGTGATGGTTACCAAGCCCCTGGCGGATGCGGTAGGGCCGGCCGAAGACCTGGTGGCGGCCGCCGACGCGGCAGGAGTCGTGAACATGATGTCTCTCTCCACCCGTTTTGCCCCCTCGGTACAGTATCTGGGGCAATTGGCCCGGGATGGGGAATTTGGGGATATCTACTATGCCCGGGCGCGCAGCATACGCCGCGATGGCATTCCCAACTGGAGTCTGGGCTTCATCCAGAGCGGTGGCGGGGCTTTTCGGGACATGGGCGTCCACTACCTCGACTCCGCCTGGTGGATTATGGGATTGCCCGAACCTGTATCGGTCCTGGGTGTGGCCGGGGCCCAGTTCGGTCCGCGTGGCCAGGGCTACTTTGGGCGCCACCATCCGGTCTCGGAGGAATACTGGTCCCAGTTTGCGGCAGACGATTACGGCGGTGGCATCATCCGTTTTGCCAATGGGGCCGGACTCATCATTGAAAGTTTCTGGGCCAGCCATCAGGCACCGGATCAGCAGATCGAACTGTTTGGTACCGAAGCGGGGGCTACGTTGAATCCGTTGACACTGTACAAAAAGGTGGCGGGCCAGCACCAGAATGTTGAAGTCCAGCTGGAACGCGACCAGGAACAGGCATGGCGCAATGTGGCCAGCCATTTCGTGGACTGCATTCTGGACAATGTCCCCTGTGAGGCGCCGCTCTGGCATGGCTTGCAGGTCCAGCGTATGATGGAGGGCCTGCTGACCAGTGCGGCGAAGGGAGCGCCCGTCGATCTGGCCACGGGGTGAGTGGCCGGCCGACAGGCACTCCCTCTTGCTGTGGCCGCCTCTATTCGATGTCGGCAAAAATGTCGGCGGGCATATTGGCGGCATCTTCCCGGCGCCAGGTAGACACGAACTGCTCATCCTCCAGTTGATCATTGAGCCATAAAGCCGCGGTGGCGGTGTCAATGACCACCATGGCGATCCGCTCTTCGGCCGTACCCGAAACCAGAATCAGGGAATCGGGACGGCTTTCGATAAGGGGCAACAGGGAAGCCAGCAGGAAGCCCGCCCCGATTTCTTCGCGTCGGTATTCCGTGCTGGTCGGATCTTCCTGGCTGGCGTAGTACACCACCAGGGCCCGTTGGCCAGCGCGTTCCAGCACCTTGAAGAAACGCAGATCCATATTGTTTTCCGCCAGTTTCTCCGTGACCTGCGTTTCCACCTGCTGTAGCGTTACCTGTCCCTCTTCCCGGGTTTCCTGTGCGGTACGCCGCTCATAACAGGCGGCCAGGCCGGCCTCGAACCGCGCGATTTCCTCGGAGGAGTCGGCCTTGGATTTCAGCCAGTTCACATGCGGTTCACTGTCTTCGCAACGGTCACTGACCTGATACATCTGGAACAGGGAAAAGCGGGCCAGGTAAAAGTCGGCGTCCTTTTCCACCGCACGCAGGAGCAGATCCTCGGCGGTCTCGAATTCCCCGTAGAGCAAATTGACATAACCGAGAATCCCCAGGGTGGTGGAGGTGGTCGATCCACGATCATAGGCGTTTTGGGCGGAGCGGAAGGCGGCTTCCGCATCCCCGTTGTATACCTGGGCAAACGCAATGGATTCCAGGGCATCCGTGCTGCCGGGCCGGAACACGGCCCAGCGCTGGGCATTCTCAATGGCGGAGTCCAAATCTCCCAGAATGAAATGCAGTTCGTACAGGGCCTGATAATACAGGGGATCATCGAAGGCGAATTGCCGCACCCGGGCCAGGGTGCTGGTGGCTTCCGACTTCATCTCGTTGCGGGCATACGCAATGGCCAGCAGGCGGGCATCCGCCACGGAATAGGGCATCTTGTCCGCGGCAATCGACAGGAACTCTATGGCCTGGTCGAAATCCTCGGAACACAGGAATCCCACCCCCATCATGCGATGGGCGGCAATGCTGTAGGGGCGGGCATCCAGCCACTTCTGGGCCAGGGCCCGACTCTCGGCACACTTGTCGGCATCATTGAGCAGACGCATGCGCACCAGCGAGATATCGAACCGATCCGCCCACGCCACGGCCTCGGCCTCACGCTGATGGCGGTCGGAGGCTTCCCGATCTTCCTGGAGCAACGCCACGGTGGCGAGACAGGTATACCCATCCGGGTACGGCGTGTCTTCGGTGTGGAACGTGGTCAGGCGCTGACATCCGGCGGTGGCTGTCTCCCAGTCATTGTCCTCAATCGCCAGATCCACTTCCAGGCCAATCACGTAAGGGTGATCGGGCATGCCCGTGGTGACCCGTGCCGCCAGTTCCCGGGTCAGTTCCGTATCGCCGCGCATGTCAAAGTCGAGCCTGCCCTGTACCAGGTTCCACAGCAGGAACTCCGGTTCCAGTTCTACGGCCTTGAGGACGGATTCCTCCGCTGCCACCCAATCGTGCATGGCCTCCTGCACATTGCCCAGTACGACCCAGGTCAAACCTGCCTCCGGGTTCAGGGCTACCGCTTTTTCCGCGTGTACCCGGGCCTGCTCGGTTTCATACACGCTCAGCAGAATGTCGGCGTAGGCGGCTTGCGCCAGGTAGTTGTCAGGGTCAGCTGCCACCGCTTTCTCGGCACTGCGCCAGGCATCGTCAAAGCGGTGGGCCAATTGCTGGGCCCAGGCCAGATGGGCCAGCACCGTGCCGTCTTCCGGGGCCAGAGCGTAGGCGGCTTCCGCGAGCGCCAAGGCCTGCCGCCACTTCTGGGGCTGGTAGCTGTACAGGTCCGAAAGATTGGCCAGGGCCGGCACAAAGGCGGGATCGGCCACCAGGGCCTCCTGATAGATCTGTTCCGCCTCCGCAAACTGGCTGAGGCCAAAGAGCCGCAAGCCCTCGTCGGTCAATTCCCTGGCCCGCACGGTATCTGCCGTAGCGGGTGGCATCGTCTCTGCCGCAGCGGATGGGGCTTCAGGGGCTGGGGGAATCACAATGCCGGTGCAGGCCGCCAGCAGGAGGGCTGCCAGCAGCAGGAGAGTCCCATACGCTGGACGGAAACGGGGAACCGCGGTAGGAGGATCGTATGTAGTAGTAGACATGAGGGTATCCTTGTCGGAAAAAACGCCGGATATAGGGCACTAACGCGCAATTATCGGTCTCACCTATATTATTATAGATTCCGGGTTCTGCGGGGCGGTTCTGATCACGGTTGTGGCAGCGCCATCGCACTTCCCGTTAATACTGCATTAAAACATGGATCTGCCCATGGCTGTGTCGTCGGCACCCCTTGCTGTTTCCCCTGCCACACTCCCGTCCGCAACGCCCCTGCTGGACCTGCAGGATGTACACGTCCACTTTGAAGTGCGGACCGGACTGTTGCGTTTCCGGCGTGTGGAAGCAGTACGCGGTGTGTCACTCCAGTTGCATCGGGGAGAAACGGTGGCCATTGTGGGCGAGTCCGGCAGTGGCAAAACCACGTTGGGACGCGTCACGATTGGGCAGGCCCGGCCGACCACGGGCCGGGTGCTGTTTGATGGCCAGGACCTGGCCCAGCTCAAGGGCAAGGCACGCAAACAGTTCCAGCGCCGGGCACAGGCGATCTTTCAGGATCCCTTCTCCAGTCTGGACCCCTACATGACCTTGTATGAAAGCCTGAGCGAACCCCTGGAAATCCACAACATTGACACGCCCAAGACCCGGCCCGAACGCATTTATCAGGCCCTGCAGGATGTGCGCCTGACCCCTGTGCGGGAAATGGCGGCGGCCTACCCACACATGATCTCGGGCGGACAGCGCCAGCGTTTGGGAATCGCCCGGGCCCTGATCATGCAGCCGGAATTCCTGTTTGCGGATGAACCGGTATCCATGGTGGACGCATCCAGCCGCGCGGAAATCCTGTACCTGCTCCGGGAATTGCAGGAACAGCACGGGGTGGCGATTCTGTACATTACGCATGACATTGCCACGGCCGTGCACAGTGCGCAGCGCATTGTCGTGATGTATCTGGGACGTGTGGTGGAGGTGGGACCGGCCAGACGTGTGGTAGAAAATCCCCTGCATCCCTATGCCCAGGCCCTGATTGCGGCCGTGCCCGAACCCAATCCCGCCAATCGTCTGGCCCATCGGCCCACGCTGGAAGGAGAACCCCCCAATCCCATCGATGTACCGTCCGGCTGTACCTTCCATCCCCGCTGTCCCGCCGTCCTGGCCGGGATCTGTCGCGAACAGGATGTCTCGTTGCAGGAAATGGAACCGGAGCATTGGGTGGCATGCCATCTCTACCCTTGAGGCTACGCCGCATTCTGCCCCGCGGCACGGGCAAAAGGTAGGCAAGATACCCGGAACTGGCCTGTCTTTAATGTAATCTGTATCCTTTCCTGTCCAATTGGGCTACCGGCCAAGAGGCACGGATTCTATAATGCATACGCTGCAAAGGCCGCGGAGGCAATGCCCGTCTGTCCCGGATGTGTGTACTCTCGCGGCCAGGCCGGTGCGGATCCACTCCCATGTGCAGATTCCGGATCGCCGCCGCGGATGGTTGGTATTCCCGGCTTGCATTGGCTGATCGTTCTGTTGAATTCCTGAAGGATGGATAACATGAAACCACTGAAGTTGAAGATTGCGCGGGTTGTGGTGCTGGCTTTGCTGCTGGCCATCGGTGTCCAGCCGGCCCTCGCACAGGACGCCGCTCCCACCTTGCCGTCCAGAGGCAAGCTGTCCAAGGATCCAACGCAGATCCAGAACCTGTCGGCCCCGATTGCCGATGTGATATCCGGACCGGCCTGGCTGATGGTCCAGGGTGTGGACACACGGCCCTGGATGGATCGGCCCGGCTGGAATACCCTGAATCGGCAAGACGTACAATCTGCCATCAATCCGCTCAACTCCATGGATCCCAATGCCCTGCAGGCCGCGGGCGTGGGGGGTTCTGGTGCCCTATCGCGATCCGGCGCCGGCTTTCAGCCGGGATCTGCTGATTACCCGGGATTTCAGCAATTCCCCGCTCCAGACCGAGCCGGATATCGCCGTGAATCCCCTGGATCCGGATCATATTGTGCTGGGTACGATTGACTACAACTTCCCCAACAATACCTCGTACGTTTCCATCGATGGGGGCGTGACCTGGGATGGACCCCGCCAGGTGAAGTACCTGCGCAAGGACCGTGTCTCCGGTGGGGATCCGGTGGTGGAATTCGATAGCCAGGGCAATGTCTACATGGGATCCATTTCCATCGGGATCAAGGAATATACGGTAGGCAATGCGGTCGGTTTTGCCCTGGTCTCCAGCATCGCGGTAGCCAAGTCCGAAGATGGCGGCTACACCTGGCTGGAACCTGTTTCCAGTGCCCGCAGTACCGTGGACAGTGAAGTCGAGAGTGACTTGACCGGCCGTATGCGCGGTACCATCACACTGGGATTCCTGGACAAGCCCTGGATGACGGTGGGACCACATCCCACCATCGAGGATGTCGAGGTCATTTACGTGACGTACGTGGAATTCAATACCTCGTACGATATTCTGTACATTGGTGAGCTGCCTACCCTGGGTTCGCCCCGGGTGGACACGACGCCGATGATTGTTTACTCAATGGATCAGGGCCAGACCTGGTCCGATCCGGTAGCGGCAGGCCCCACGGTCCGGCGCACCTACGGGGAAGTGAGTGAAACCGAAGGACAGGCCAATACGATTGGCACCAAGCGTGTCGTGCAAGGGCCTGTCCCCGTCGTGGATTCCCAGGGCAATGTGTATGTGTCCTGGATTGACAGCACAGACGATGAAAGCCAGAAGGGCCTGGCGGAATTCTATCTGGCCAAGTCCAGCGATGGCGGGGAAAGTTTCTCGGACCCCATCCGGATCGCGAGTTTCCTGGAACCCGGCTTCCGCCCCCGGAACGCCTATTTCCGCTATTGGGCCTCGGCCTTTCCCAAAATGGCGATAGGGCCCAATGACGAGATTTACATTGTGTACACGGCCATCCCCCCCGACAATGAAACCGATGAAGGGGATATTTTCTTTATCCGTTCCACCGACGGCGGACGGCGCTGGTCGCAGCCCAGGCAGCTGAACCAGGATGCGGGGACATCGCTCCAGTTCTTCCCGGCCGTTGATGTGGGCCCGGATGGCGTGATTCATGTGATGTGGGGCGACATGCGGGATGATCCGGTGGAAGTGCGCTATCACATCTATTACACCCGTTCCGATGATCAGGGCGAAACCTGGGGCTTTGAACTGCCCGAGCTCAATTTGCGGGTCGGTGATACCCGGGTGACGGACTTCCCGTCCAATGCCAACAAGGGGTTCCCCAACGGTCTGTTCCTGGGGGATTACTTCTCCATCGCGGCGGTCGAGGATGAAGCGTATCTGGTCTGGGCCGACACCCGGCTGGGCGAGTTCGGCGGCTTCAACCAGAAGATCGGCTTCACCCGCCAGCGGACCATTCCGGCTCCGGAAATCTTTATCAGCCCCAATGCCGGACCGGCCGGCGAACAGATCACGGTGCAGGGCCACGGCTTCCAGCCCCTGATCAACTACTACCTGCTGGTGGGCGGTACCGAAGTGGCTTCGGGCCGGACCGATGATCTGGGCCGCATGACCGCCAACGTCTTCGTGCCCATCTCGGGCGAAGGCGCCCATTCGGTCACGCTGGTAGACGGTTCGGGGCAACTTCGCCTCTACCTCCTTCTACATGGAGTTTGGCTTTGATAACGTAAGAAATCTGTCGGAGCAGTTGGCCGAGATTCTGCGTCGGCTTGAGTAAGGTGCCGGCACAAGGACTCGGCTGACCACCACCGCTGCTCCTGGCCCGCCAGGAGCAGCGGTCTCCACCGTCCAAGACCAACAAGGACAATCCCTATGTCATTCCATCGTCATCGCGCCTGGTCCTATCCCACCGGCCGCCTGCTGATTTGTTCGATCCTGACTCTTTTCCTGTTGGCTGTGCCCGTCCGGGCAGCCGAAGAGGAAGAGGGGTATGAGGCTCCGCACGAACTCACGGGGCCGGCCGTGGAGACCCTGGTGTTCCGGGCGTTTGACGTGGATCGGGCGCCGCTGGATTTGCAGGCGGGGGAAATGGACCTGTACTACTACAACCTGAAAATCAGTGCGGCCAGGGAACTGCAGGCGGAGGACATCCAGCTCTTTGAGGCCCCCGCCACGACAATCTCCCTCTTGCTCAATCCTGCGCCCGCTCCGGAAGGCAGCCTGAATCCTCTTGCGCTACCTGCGGTCCGGCAGGCGGTCCAGCGTCTGGTGGATCGGGAATTTGTCGCCAGGGAAATCTATCAGGGGCAGGCGGTGCCCATGCTGACCAACATCAGCCCCACCGATTACGATTACCTGACCATCTTTGACCAGGTACACGAGACCGGCCTGGACTATGATCCGGAATTGGCCCGGGCGGAGATTGCCGCGGCCATGACGGAGGCCGGGGCCGAGTTGCAGGACGACGTCTGGCATTACCAGGATCGGCCTGTGACGCTGAAATTCATCATTCGGGTCGAGGATGAACGCCGTGAGGTGGGCAATCTGGTGCAGACAGCCCTGACCCAGGCCGGTTTCCGGGTGGCGGCCACCTATCAGCCGTTTGCACCGGCCATCCAGACGGTCTATACCTCCAATCCGACCGACTTTCAGTGGCATCTGTACACGGAAGGCTGGGGACGCGGGGCGCCCCAGCGCTACGACTACAGCGGCATCAATGCCTACTACGCGCCTTGGCTGGGCAACATGCCGGGTTGGCGCGAGGTCGGTTTCTGGCAATACGAGAACGAAGAGCTGGACACGCTGGGACGGCGCCTGTTTCAGGGCGACTTTGCGGACCGGGCGGAACGGGACGACCTGTACCGCCAGATGACCGCGCTGGGCCTGGACGAAAGTGTGCGCATCTGGATTGCCACCATTCTCAACACCTATCCGGTACAGCCCGATGTCACGGGGATTACCCAGGATGTGGCGGCAGGGCCGCGGGGGCTTTGGTCCCTGCGGGCTGCCTACAAGGAAGACAGCGACACCCTGACGGTGGGGCACCTGTGGGTCTGGACGGAACGTTCCACCTGGAATCCGGTCGGGGGCATAGGCGATGTATACACATCGGACATCTACCGGCAGCTGCAGGACCCCGCCATGTGGAACCATCCCTTCTCGGGCAAACCCCAGCCTTTCCGGCTGCACTACGAAGTGGAGACGGCAGGTCCCGGTGCTGCCCTGGAGGTGCCTGCCGATGCCATGATGTGGGATGCCGGCAGTGGAGGCTGGAAACTGGTGGCGGCCGACACTACCGCCGTCAGCAAGATTACCTACGACTACAGCAAGTTCTTCCAGGCACCCTTCCATCACGGACCGGCGATTTCGATGGCGGATGTGCTGTATGGTCTCGCCCAGGGCATTGATATGTCCCTGAATCCGGAAAAGGCCCTGATTGAGACGGTGATGGCGGTAACGGCCCGGCCCTATCTGGAGACAGTCAAGGGCTACCGGGTGCTGGACGCGAATCGCATTGAGGCCTATGTGGATTTCTGGCACTTTGAAGAAGACTACATTGCAGCCTATGGCATACCCTCCGGTGCTGGTACCCCCTGGGAACTGCTGTATGCCATGGATGAACTGGTCTTCAGCCAGCGGCGCGGAGCCTACAGTGACACGGCGGCGGCCCGTTTCAAGCTGCCCTGGATCAGCCTGGTGCTGGACCGTGATGCCCGATTGGTACGGCGTGTCGTGCTGGATCTGAAACGCAAAGAGCAGTTGCCCACGGCCTTCTTCACACTGCCGGGCCAAACCGAACCTCTGGTCACGGCCGCCAATGCGATAGAGCGCTATGATGCCCTGCTGGACTGGTTCAAAGCGAAGGGCCATCTGGTGATTGGGAATGGACCCTTTACCCTGGAGCGTTACGATCCCGGTGCCCAGTACGCCGAACTCAAGGCCTTTCGGCATGAAGACTATCCCTTTATGCCGGATGACCTGTATGTGGGGCGGCCGGAATTCATAACGTTTTCCCAGATCGACGCCGGTGACTTGCTGATGGGCGAAGAGTATGAGGTCACGTTCCAGCTGTCAGGTCCTGGCGAACTGGCGGTGCTGTACATCCTGAAGGATGCCTCCAGCGGCAAGGTGCTGCACAGTGGTCAGGCCGAGGCCCGCGCCAACAACGAGTTTGCGGTGGTGATGACAGCGGAAGACACCGCCACGCTGGACTTCGATCTCTTTGAGCTTATTCTGGCGGCCTACAGCGATGAACTGGTGCGCGTGACGGAACGCCAGGTGGAGATCGAGGCGGATGTCGGATTCGGCTGAGTTGCGGGCCAGGCAGTTGTCTGGCTCCGGCGGCAAAGGCACGGATGCCAAGTCATAGCCCAGGCCATGGCAAGAGGGACATCGCATCATCCTGTAAAGGTCAGGCCCACTGGTCCAGGTCCCGATGAGAAATGCGGTCTACAGGCCATTGCATCAAGTCGGCAATGACCCACCGCGCATGTGGCTCGGCCAGGTGTCCATGCCGAACACCACGGCGCAAACAGGATATGGTCTCTACATCCATCATCTCGGGAGCAACCAAGGCGGAACTCTCAGGCAAGTCTGTCAGCGTCAGTCCCAGTGGCGTTTTCAACAGATACGCGACCGCAACAGAAGCAACCACAACGTAACGTTCTTCAGCCGTTCCGGAATGGTAAAGGAGAAGGAAAGGTGACAACATGCGGCCCGACAGGCCAAATCGGTGGGGATTTCTCTGGGGTCGTCTGACAAGGACAGCAACAGGGGGCCCCTATACGTGGGACCTCCTTGTCTGTACCAGACAGACTATGGGTACGCGGAAGGTTCCCCGAGCTGCCGCAAACGGTTCGCACGTTCTTCCTGAATCAGTGTGGCAGCTTCTGCACCGAGGTGGGACTCGGGGCGCTGGGCATGACGTGTACGCCATTCCCAGCGGGCCAGTTCGCGTTCCACCGCGTTGAGTACCGTTGCACTCAGGGTGCAGTTGTGCTCGTGCGCATAGCTGCGCAGACGGGTATGAAGATCAGCTGGCATATTCTTTACGTGCAAATTAGCCATTTCCCGGTGGTCTCATGACATTTGTTACGTGCAGCATGATATTGGCACGAAGCCATTTTCCTGAAAATGGGGAAGTCACAGCGTATGGCAACCTGGGGCAATCTTCGCAGCAGGTGTTCCCTCCTCCTGAATGCCATAGGTGTCATGCCGTCCCTGTCCGAGTCAGGAGGCCGGTATGATTGGGAGTAGAATGAGACCCAAAGCGAAAGCAGATGAATATCCCTGATTCGATAGCATGCGTCAATTGGTTCCCCTGGTCCTGAGAGCCTTGACTCTCCTGGGCGTGTTTTTTGTGGTGTTGCTGATGCTGGTGCTGACGCTGGGTCTGACCGGTTTCTCGGATCGCATCCTGGCGGCCGTGGTAGGCGAACAGATACGGGCCGAACGCACGGCCCTGGCCGAGACGATTCGGGATCCGGATGAATTGGAAAAGGTGCTCGCGGAAAGGAAAGGGGAGCTGGAGACGTTTTACGGTCTGGATACTCCCTGGTACACGCGCTTGCCAGGCACGGTGTTCCGCGTATTGCGCCTGGATCTGGGGGAAGCGCGCACCCTGCGCAGCTTCGATGGATCCAGCAAGATCCTGGATATCGTGCTGGAACGTTTGCCCAACACCATGATCCTGATGACCACATCCCTCTTCATCGTGGCGATCACAGGTCTTGGGATGGGGCTTTTCGTCGCCACCCGGCCCGGCACCTGGATCGATCGTGCGATCTCGGGATTTGCTGCCATCACCTACGCCATCCCCACCTGGTGGATCGGCATTCTGCTCATTCTGGTGCTTTCCGTACAGTGGCGGCTGTTGCCCTCGGGCGGTATGTACAGTACGCCCCCGCCCGAGGGCGGCTGGCCGCGCTTCTGGGACATGGCCAAACATGCCATTCTCCCGGTGCTTTCCATGGTGCTGGTCAGTGTGGGACCCTACATCTACGGTATCCGGACCATTACGCTCAATATTGCCCAGGAGGACTTTGTGGCCATGGCGCGGACCAAGGGCCTGCCGGAACGCCGCGTGCGCAATATCCATATTCTGCGGGTGGCGGCGCCGCCCATTGTCACAGGGCTGATTTTCGGTCTGGCCGGTTCGCTCTCCGGCTCCATTCTCATTGAGACCGTGTTCAACTGGCAGGGTATGGGCCGTCTCTATTACGATGCCCTGGCCGGCACCCCGGACGAAGGCGTCATTGTGGCCTTGACCTTCATGTTTACCCTGATGTATGTCGGCATTCGGTTCTTGCTGGAAGTCCTGTACCTGTTCCTGGATCCCCGAGTCAGTTATTCCAGCTGATGCGCCTTTCACAGATCGGTACCGCCCTGCGGTCCAGTGCCATGGGAATTCTGGGTCTGCTCCTGTTGAGTCTGCAGGTCGTACTGGCCCTGTACGTGGTATTCACGTTTCCGAACGAGTTCGGTGCGCGGTACTGGAGCAATCCGTTGCATTGGGCCGACAATCCCAGGGCCAGTCCGCCTGCCTGGATTCACAATCTGCGGGGCCGGGCGCATGTGACCCACTGGGTGGCGGAGCGGACGGCGCCGGACAGCACCGAGGAAAAAGGCCGGAACCTGATTGCGGATTATCGCATGCCGTATGCCTACGAGACCCAGGGCGTACCCGCCTTCCTCTCCCTGGCGGTGGCCGATGTCCATTTCACCGAACGGGCCCCCCTTCTGGGCCTGACGCTGATTCGCCCTGACGAGAGTCGCATCAGCCTCTTGCGGCACGCGGTAAGGGGACCCCGCGACGGGGAAGAAGGCCCTTATGCCCGTCATGTGGAAGAGCCCCTGCGCATCCAGGTCAACGCCGAAGAAAGCGTAGTGACCTCGTTGCAGGAGTTTCTGGCCGACACCTATGACCTGCAGCTGGAAGAGGCGGCCATCAAGAACCAGGTGATGGCCATCCTGTTTGGGACGCCCCAGGCGGACGGGCAGGAATTTGTACCCTTGACGGGAACCTACGAGTTTCTTTTCCAGACCGCCACGCGGGATGCCCAGGACCGCATCGGATCGGTGAAGCTGGTCGCCGGGGGCAATGCCTTTGGTGCCATGGGAACCGACAGTATCGGCCGGGACCTGGGCCAGGGCTTGCTGTATGGACTGCCCGTGGCCCTGCTGATTGGGATCGTGGTATCCCTGCTGTCCACGGCCATCGGCACGGCGCTGGGCATTACCAGCGGCTACATGGGCGGCACGACCGACATGGTGATTCAGCGCCTGTCGGACATCGTGGCCAATATCCCGGTGCTGCCCCTGCTCATTTTCCTGCTGTTCATCATTGGCCCCAATCTGGGGGTCATCATGGGGATTCTGATTGCCTTCAGCTGGCCGGGACTGGCGATTCAGATCCGCGTGATGGTGCTCCACATGCGATCCAGCCAGCTCATTGAAGCCATTCAGAGCCTGGGTTCATCCCGCGCCCGCATCATGTTCCGCCACATTCTGCCCCAGATCATGCCGTATTTTCTGGCCCAGATCATTTTTACGGCGCCGTCCGCCATCCTGGCGGAAGCCGGGCTCAGTTTCCTGGGCCTGGGCGATCCCGCCATCCCGACCTGGGGCCAAATCCTGGAAGCGGGTTTCCGCACCGGCGGCGTCTATGTAGGATATTGGTGGTGGATCATTCCCCCGGGTCTCCTGATAGTTCTGGTGGCCTTGACCTTCATGCTCATATCGCTCGCGATCGAGCCTGTGGTCAACCCGCGCCTGCAACAGACCCGGCGGCAGTAGGATACCGTCATGGCCAAGTTGCTGGAGGTCAGGGATCTCATTCTGCACTATGCGGATCCGCAGGGCGAGGTGCGGGCCGTGGACGGTGTCTCCTTTGACATTGCTGAACCGGGTATGGCCCTGGGGATTGTCGGCGAGTCGGGATGTGGCAAGTCCAGCACCGCCAATGCCCTGATGCGGCATCTGCCGGGCAACACGGCCCGTTTCGAAGGGGACGTGCGCCTGGCGGGAGAATTGATATCGGCGTATGATGCCCAGCGCTTTCACCGGGAGGTAAAATGGAAACGCATGGCCCTGGTACCGCAGGGCGCCATGAACAGCCTGAATCCTGTCATGCGCATCGGATCCCAGATCATTGAGCCTTACCTGGTGTCCGGCCGGCGCCCCCGTGCGGAGCTGCGGCGCAAGGCGGAAGCCCTGCTGGAACAGGTGGGATTGCCGGCCAGTGTCTACACACTGTATCCGCACGAACTGAGTGGAGGCATGAAACAACGGATCATGATCGCATCTGCTCTCATCCATGATCCCAGTCTCCTGATTATGGACGAGCCCACTTCGGCGCTGGACGTCAGCGTCCAGGCCCAAATCATGAACCTGCTGAAAGACCTGGTGGCAGAGGGCCTGTCCATCATTTTCATTACACATGACATTGCGCTGGCCAGCGACATCTGTGATCAACTGGCTGTGGTGTATGCTGGACAGTTGGCGGAAATCGGGGCGGCCGAGCAGGTGCTCCGGGCCCCGGCCCATCCCTACGCCCGGAAACTCCTGGCCAGCATTCCGCGGTTGCAGGACGGGACCGTGCCGGAGTTCATACCCGGAGCGCCCCCGGACTTGCGGGACTTGCCCGGCGGTTGCCGCTTCCAGGCCCGCTGTGACAGAGCCTGGGCATTGTGCCAACAGCAGGCCCCCCCGCCCCAGCGGGCCCCGGAAGGGCAGACGGCGTGGTGCTGGCTCCATGACCCACAGGTGTCCGGACCGGAGGAGGTGTTGGGATGACCCAAACCATGGCAGAAGGCCCAATTCGGTTGCGGGTCCTTGCATCCATTGCCGACTTTGAGGCTGCCGAAGAGATTCAGAAGGATGTATGGCAAACCACGGATCGGTTTGTGACCCCCCTGCACGTGATGCTGACGGCCCAGCACAATGGCGGGCTTGTCCTGGGAGCGTTCGACCACGCCTGTGAGGACATGCCCCGCATGGTGGGTTTCCTCTTCGGGTTTCCGGGGCGGACAGAGGATGGACGGTGGAAGCATTGTTCCCACATGCTGGCAGTGCGGGCGGAGTACCAAAGTCGGGGTATCGGACAGCGGCTGAAACTGTGGCAGTCCCGGTTTGTCCAGGCGCAGGGCCTGTCCCTGATTACCTGGACGGTGGATCCGCTCCTGGCGCACAACAATCATCTCAACTTCCGCAAGCTGGGTGTCATTTGCCGCCGCTACCACCAGAACTGGTATGGCAGCGATATTGGAGGCGGCATACCGTCCGACCGTTTTGAGGTGGAGTGGCATGTAGGCTCTTCGGCCCCGGCTATTGCGGCATTGCGCTCCAGGGCCCTGGAGGCCCATGAAGCACGTGCGGGCCGCAGCGCATATCATGTCTCCATGGACATGTGCCTGGCCCTGCCCACGGAAACGGTACTGCAGAAGGCCGGAGCGCTGATCACGCTGGAAGTGCCCCGGGACTACCCGGCCCTGCTGGCACAGGACTGGGACCGGGCCCTGGCCTTCCGTCTGCAATCGCGGGCCTTGCTGTCAGACCTGATACAACAGGGATATCTTGTGGCAGATCTCTGCCAGGAAGAGGAACGCGTATATTACCTGATAGCCCGCGAGGAGACTTTCGCATGACCGAGCAGCCCGGCAACCGCATCCTGGTGGAGGCGGCGGAATTGCACCATATCCGCATGCCGTATGTACATCCCTTTGAAACAAGCTTCGCCCGCGAGACCCATCGCGAATCCATTCTGGTTTGCCTGTGGGCCAACGGCATAGCCGGATGGGGTGAATGCGTATCCGGCTCCGGCCCCTGGTATTCCTATGAAACCATCGGGACCGCCCGGCATGTCATGCAGGACTACCTGATTCCCGCGCTCCTGAACCACGAACTGGACCAGCCCGCGGACGCTGTATCCCTGTTTGGCCGGGTACGGGGCCACGGCATGGCCAAGGCCGCCCTCGAAAATGCCCTGTGGGATCTGCAGGGCCAGATGCGGGACACGTCACTGCAGCATCTGCTGGGCGGGACACAGGCCACAGTCCCCGTAGGGGTCAGTGTGGGCATTGAAGCCACCCTGGCCGAACTCACGGCCAGGGTGGAAGAGTATGTCGCCCTGGGGTACCGGCGCGTCAAGCTCAAGATCAAGCCGGGCTGGGATATCCAGGTCGTGGAACACATTCGCCATCGCTGGCCGGAACTGGACCTGCAGGTGGATGCCAATTCTGCCTATACACTGGCCGAGCTGGACCGTTTGCAAGCCCTGGATCACTTCGGTCTGCTCCTTATCGAACAGCCTTTTCATCACGAAGACATGGTGGACCACGCCGAACTCCAGCGCACGATCACGACTCCGGTGTGCCTGGACGAGAGCATTCACTCCCCGCACCATGCCCGTTGGGCACTCCGGATGCAGGCTTGCCGGAACATCAATATCAAGGTGGGGCGCGTGGGTGGCCTGACCGCAGCCCGCGAAATTCATGACCTGTGCCAGGAAGCCGGTATTCCTGTCTGGTGTGGCGGCATGCTGGAGACCAATGTGGGTCGGGCGGCCAACGTAGCGCTGGCCAGCCTGCCCAATTTCACCCTGCCCGGCGACATTTCCGCGTCGGATCGGTACTTCCACACGGATATTGCCGCCCCCAATTTCTGTCTGAATGCCGATTCCACCATGACCGTTCCCCAGGCGGCGGGACTGGGGGTGCAAGTACAGCCCCGGGCGCTGCAGGCGGTCACCCTGGACACAGAACGCTTCCCCTGATTGGTCCAGAGCTGAGTTCATCCCATCCGCGTTCTCCGGCATACAGCAGCCAATGCCCCAGTGGTTTTTGTCCGTTTGGATCCGAATTGCGCTAGAATTGCCCTGAACACATCCCCCAGACTGTTCTCTGCTTCCGTAGCGAGCGTAAGCCGCAGATCCGGTTGGCATCGCGACATTGAAGATGGAAGCCTATGCTCCCGGACGGGTTGTGTCTCATCTTTGTCGTCGGTTGTTTCATTAGCTGTTTGTGAGGTGAATGCATGACATACAAGAATCGATTGGGACTGATTGCCCTGGCCTTGGTGCTGGGTATGCTTGTGGCCGCCTGTGGCGGTGCTCCGGCCGCGGAAGAGGCCGCCCCCGCCGCGGCAGAGGAAGAGCCCGTGGCCGCAGAGGAGGCTGTGGGTGGCAATCCCCTGGAATCGCCTGTCCTGTGGGATCGCGTGGCTTCGGGTGAGCTGGCACCCCTGGAAGATCGCCTGCCCAACGAACCCTTCATGGTGGGCCCTGGCGTGCTGCTGCCGGAAGATCATCTGGATTGGAAACCGGGCGTGTATGGCGGTACCCTCCGCACCCTGCATTTCCGCCCCGACTGGAATCCTGACATTTTCGTCGGCATGAACGAACCCCTGCTCTCGGCCCCGGGCTTGGGCGTACAGGGCATTCGCGGGAACATTCTGCGTGACTACGAAGTATCCAACAACAACCAGACCTTTGTGTTTCACATGCGCGAAGGCCTGAAATGGTCCGATGGCACGCCGGTGACAACCGAAGATGTACGCTTCGTGGCGGAAGACATCTATGGGAATGAGGAGCTGACACCCAGCTATCCCAAGCGCTTCCGGACCCGGAACAATCCCACCGGCACTCCGATGACCCTGGCGGTCATTGACGATTTCACGTTCCAGGTGGATTTTGACGCGTCCTACGGTGGTTTCCTCCGTAATCTGACCATCGAGACCTGGAATGGCTGGACGGAGCTGGTGCGCCCGGCCCATCACCTGAAGCAGTTCCATACCGGATACGTGGAGTTGGAGGATCTGCAGGATCAGCTGGATGAAATGAACCTGACAGATGAATGGAACCAGGTGTTTACCGCCAACGATTGTCTCAGCTGGCATGTCAATCAGGAGAAGTGCATCGTTTCACCGGTCCTGACCCCCTGGCAGCGCGTGGAAGCGTCCGAACCCGGCCTCCTGGTGTTCGAGCGCAATCCCTACTATCACAAGGTTGATACCGAAGGCAAACAGTTGCCCTACATTGACAAGCTGGTTTCCAAGCTGGTGGAAGATGTGGAAATGGTCAATACCGGTATTCTGACAGGCGAAGCCGACTTCATGCGCGAAAGCACGGGCCTGGTCAAGATTCCCCTGTACGTCGAGAACGGCCCCAAGGGGGGGTATCGGCACCAGCTGCTGGATATGCACGTGGATTCGAGTTCCGTCTGGATCAACCAGACCTACAACGCCGAAGATGATCCCAATTCGGCGGCCTGGCGTGAAGTGGTCTCCGATGTACGTTTCCGGCAGGCGGTCAGCCTGTCCCTGAATCGGGAAGAGATGATCGAATCCCTCTACTTCGGCTATGCCACCCTGCCTCTGGATACCGTGGGGACCGATCTGTCCGCGCAGGATCTGGATCAGGCCAATGCCCTGCTGGATGCGGTGGGCCTGGATCAGCGCGGTGACGACGGTTTCCGGCTGTATCCCAATGGCGAACCCCTTTACCATGCTGATCGAACATGGTGCGCATGCTCCGGACCTGGAACCAGCTTCCGAGCTGGTCGGGGAGTACCTGAAAGCCGTGGGGATCAACACCACGGTCAAGAAGCTGGATCCCTCCCTGTGGGCCCAGCGTCGCAACAACAACGAGCTGCAGGCCACCGTCTTCTGGGCGCATGACCAGGGCTGGGACAACAACTGGACCAGTGATACCATTCAGCGTGCGGGGTATGCCTGGTGGATCTACATGACGCAGCCCGACAATGACATGGGCATGGAACCGCCGCAGTGGGTCGTCGATTCCTTTGACCTGGATGTGGCACGGTGGGGTTCTGTCTCCGGCGGCGACGAGTACAACCAGTACAAGGAAGACGGCAACGCCTGGCACCGGGCCCACCTGCCGGAAATTACGGTGGTGGAGAATGTGAAGTATCCGCTGATCGTATCCCTGGGCATGGACAATGTGGCCACCGGCGGATTTGCCATTGCGCAGAACTTCGCCATGGAACAGCTGTTCTACACCAACCCCGAGGATCATCAGTAGATCGATCGTCGGGCATAATGTTGAGGAGGATGGACCTCAAACCCATCCTCCTCATGCCTGTTGACAGGTACAAGGATCCCTGCACGTCACGAAACCGCCTATAAAGTGAAGTTCGATGGTTGCCTACATAGT
This sequence comes from Caldilineaceae bacterium, assembly GCA_963664185.2. Lineage (GTDB taxonomy): Bacteria > Chloroflexota > Anaerolineae > Caldilineales > Caldilineaceae > Bin34. Next base: position 51,693 of record CAXXOQ010000149.1, read on the forward strand.
TCGCCGCACGGTCATGCTGGTGCCGATCCTGATCCTGATTTCGGTCGTGTCGTTTGTCATCATTGAACTGCCGCCGGGGGACTGGGTTACCTACCATATTGAAAACCTGCGGGCTTCCGGAGTCCAGCTGAACGAAGAAGAGGCGGAGCGCCTGATTGCCATGTACGGCTTTGACGAACCTGCCTGGCAAAGGTACGTTAAATGGATGCGGGGCAT
>CAXXOQ010000150.1:0-3856 GCA_963664185.2 Caldilineaceae bacterium
CGACAAAAACCGCGTCCCGGGTGGGCATCCATTCATAGAAGGCGCGCACCAGGCCCAGGAGGGGAGGATAGTAGTTGAAAATCAGCAGCAGACCCAGGATCGGGGCCAGCAGGGCATAGGCCTGCCAGGACCGCCGGATATTGGCCCAGGTGATGGCTTCCCGGCTGTCTGCGGCACCCCGTACGGAGGCGGCCTCCTCGGCGGTTTGGCTTTGCGTCAGGGACTTGGCAGGGATGTCAGAGAAGGACATGCGTTGGGGGGTATAGCGGTAACCACACGGCAGGCGCGCGGCCATTAATCCTTCGGTACAACCAGGGGTACGACCACCAGATGGCGTTTGCCGACCTCAATCACCTGGCCAATATCCACGTCCATGGCATAGATGCGGGCTTCATCGTGCGGATCATAGATACTGGCGGCGTTGGGGGTGTATTGCGTCTGGGCTTTGCCCTGTTCATCGGTGATGACCCAATCAGGAATCACCAGGCCGCTACCGGAGTCGATCCACAGCTGCACCAGATCGCCCCCCCGCGGGCGACCCCTTTCGGTGATGTGCAGGGTAATCGTCGTGCTGCTTTTGCCATCGGCCAACACTTGGGGTGGGTCCAGGTGCGATTCGATGACCACATGCGCGAGCCGGGCCGTGGACACAGCCCAATCGGCACTGGCTATGGCCAGAAAGGTACCCAGAATGCCCAGGAAAAGCAGGCGCCAAAGAGCCATCTGCCGCCACAGTGCGCAGAAGGAGACGGGGGTGCCCCGGAAAGACCACCCCCGTCTCTTCTCCTGTTATTGCTCTTTCAGTTCCTTCAGTGCGGCTTCGTACCGATCCGCACCCTGGCTCGTTTCCTGATGCTGGCGCTCGAAGAAGGTAGCATCGTCAATCTGGCCACTGGCCCAGGCGACGAAGACCTTGCGCAATTCGTTGAAATGGGTGTTGTCAAAGTACAGCCCTTCCCCCCACCAGGCAATTTGGTACTGCCATTGGGGCAACTTGAAGGTCGCAATTTCCCCATACAGCGGTCCCAGGGGCGCATCAATGGCGGCCGGGATGCGCCATTGGTTTTCATTGGTCAGGAAGCCGTTGTTTTCCGGTTCGGTGATCCACTGCAGCCAGGCCAGGGCCTCGTCCTGATTGCCATGCTTCTCCACCGAATCGCGGATGACGGACGTATCGGGCCCATTGATGGCGGTCACCAAATCCCCGGGCACCCTGCCATCGCCTGCGGTAAAGGTGGGGGGATCGTTGCCTTCGGGCAGATCATCGCTGGTAACGTAAGGGGGTGGGATCATGGCCCGTTCAAACTCGATCAGGGGATCATTCATTTGTCGAGCAAACTCCCAGCCTCCGGTCGTGCGCATACCAATCTCGCCCTGACGCCACATGGCATCCAGATCCGCTGTGGACCAGCCGTCCACCCAGGTTTCGCTCAGCTTCTTGAGCTCCAGCCATGCCACATTGTAATCATGCGTCAGCGGTCCGATAACGCCGTTCCGAAAGGCCGGCAGGGCTTCCTCCACCCCGACAAAGAGATCGCCATTCAGATCCATGTCCACACATTCGTCCTGCAGCATGGATACCAGCAGTTGCAGCGCCACGGGCCATACATTGCCGTCACGCGCCTCGGGCGGCCACGGTATCAACCCGCTACCCGCTTCTTTCAGAGCCTGACACACCGCCACTTGCTCGGACCAGGTATTGGGCGCATCCATGCCAATCTTGTCCAGCCATTCCTGATTGTAGGCTAGTCCTACTTCCACACCGGGGTACGGGTGCATGACCGGCGCGCAGTAGGTCCTGCCATCGCCAAAGACCAGTGAAGCCATCAGGGTCGGATAAAAGATGTCATTCCAGGATGCATATTGCGGCGCAAACTGGTTGGGCAACGCCAAATAGTCATCGATGGGCAGTGCCCAGCCGTTCTGTATGGGGATTTCGTGGGCACCACTTGTCAAGTCCGGGGCGTTCCCCGCTGCAATGAGTGGACTGAACCAGGTCGACCAGAAAACATCGCCGGATACACCCTCTGGTGCGCTCGGCGTTCTGACCCATTCAATCACCACGTGGGGATAGTGGTCCTTGAAACTCTCCGCCAAAATGCGCGGGGCGTTGGTGACAAAGGGATTCTCCGCGGAACGTTCCGTGTGTTCCGAGGGCGTGTAACAGTTCACGGTGAGGGTAAGGGTATCCTCGGGGGCCGTCGCCTCTGATTCCATCTCCCCGGCTTCAGGGGCCGCGGCCGGGGCACAGGCCACCAATAGCGAAACACCCCCGACCGTACTGGCCAGGGACAGGAATGTCCGTCTGCTGATCCGCTTTGTACTCATTGCATCCTCCTGAAGTGGAAACCCGAGAGACACCAAGCCGTGGGAAATCTGGATGGTCAGTTGTCTGTTGGTGCTATCAGGTAAGGATAACTGGGTAGCCCCCTCCAGCAAAATCGGTTCCGTGGAAATTCTGCAGGCTACAGTTGTAACGAACCGGATTTCTCGGCCATTCTTCCTCCAAGGCCGTGGGGGGACACGGCCTTCCGCGACGAATCCTCATACGTTCAGGCCAATTATGCGCCCTGGCCGTACGCAACCACGGTCAGAAAGGCCTTCTCATCCACCGGGAACAATGAGCTTGCCCGAATCCATGTGACACCGGTCCCCGCCCTTGCGCCGCATCACGATTTACGTTCTTGCCCCGGAATCTGCCGCGGGCCCCAGGGCCATCCTGTATTGCCATGGAACCTGTTCGCTCGGGCCGACGCGAGGATGGCCCTCCCTCATGGGTCTGCTAACCCTGTCCGGGGGGTGAATCTTCGTTATGGACAGCCTTGCGAATGTAAAGCATGGTATCGGAGGTATCCTCCGGCTGTTCATAACCTTTCCAGGCATAGGGATCGACACCGGCGACGGGAAAGACACGGCGTACGTCGGCACGTGCCACATAGCCCCCGTCCCGGGTTTCCGTCCAGGGGAGCAGGGATTCACAGCTCAAATAATGGTTGACCAGCACGCGCCGATAGCTGGACTTCGTACGGTTCTTCAGGGATTGGTGAAGCAGGTAGCCATTAAAAAAGACCACACCACCCGCCTTGACTTCCACCGGGATCTGGGGTGATTCGTCAAATCCGTAGGCCATGTCATCATGGGTATCGAATTCGTCGGGATTGCCATGCTTCTTCGTGGGATACAGGTAGCCTCGTTGCTGTGACCTGGGCAAGACCCACATGCACCCATTTTCTTCATGCGCGTCATCGATAGCAATCCACGCGCCAATCAGGGATCGGTCACGGGTGGGAATGTAGTTTTCATCCTGATGCCAGGACTGTCCCTGATAACCCGGTGGCTTGATAAAAAACATGGACTGCATGCATTTGACATTGCCCGACCAATGGGCCAGATGGGCGCCGGTGATTTGGCTCAGGACGCCGCAGATCCTGGGGTGTCGCGTATATTTCTCCATGACCGGGCTGACATAGTGGGGCTGATGGATGGCCAGGATGCGGGAAGTCACCTCTTCATCACTCAGGTCGGCCGGAACCGGCTGGATAGTCTTGTTGGGGTACCCCCCGCGGGCCACCTTTATGATGTCCTGTTTCAACTCCTCCAATTCGTCCGGGCTTACCAGATCCGGCACCACCAGATAGCCATTCTCAACGTAGAAGGCGACTTGCTGCTCATCAACGATGCGGGGTACTTCGATGCGGGTGCCCTCGGGCGAATCTACCATCATGAGGCTGTCTCCGTAAGGTGAATTTGGCTCCCGGCACTCCCATGCGCGAAGGGGAATCAGGAAACGGTCTTCTCCATGATACTCTATCGTCTGCTCACCTGGCATCCACACCCACTGCGATTCCGGCCATGG
>CAXXOQ010000151.1:0-1826 GCA_963664185.2 Caldilineaceae bacterium
AGTACCGGGGGGACAGAACGGGACACGCCGCCCACGGAACAGTATCTCGCCCAGCTGCTGGCCATGCCCATCCATCAGAACCAGGGCGTTCTGATCCTGATGGACGAAACCCTGATGTATGTCCGTGCCATGACCGATGGCGCACCAGAGGATGACTGGTGGGGACGGCTCAGCCACTTTTTCCAGGCCCTCACCGAAGCCGCCCAGAAAACGGATCGGTGTGCCCTGGTCGCATCCCTCCGTTCCTCCAAACAGGAAGACAACGATCCCATTGGCCAGCAACTGTTTGCCAATGTCATGAACATATTCCAGCGGCTGGTGGGGGAAACGGCTCATACGGTAGACAGGGCAGACATCCCGGAGATTCTGCGCCGTCGCTTTTTCATAACCGAGTCGATCTCGCACCAGTCCAGCTATGAACCCCAGGCGCAACTGGTGGCCCGTCATATCCACCAGCTGTCCACGGCGCTGGGCCATCAGGGTGAGGTCCATGACGAACGTACCCTGGTGGCACACTATCCTTTCCATCCGGACCTGATTGACACCTTCCACGCCCGCTGGGTCCAGCTGCGCACCTTCCAGCGCACGCGAGGCATGCTGCGGGCCTTTGCCGTGGCCCTGCGCGATGCAGCCAGTTGGGATACGTCACCCGTCATCGGTCCCGGGGTATTTCTGGCCGCGCTCCATGATGAAGAACTGGCGGAGGCTGCCAGTGAACTGGCACGTACGGCATCGGAACACGGGGTAGAAGAGGCAACCACCTGGCGGCCGATTCTGGCGGGTGAATTGGACAAGGCACGCAGAATCCAGCAGGAACCTGGCTGTACACTCAGGCACCGGGAACTGGAGTGTGCAGTCATGGGGGTGTTTCTTGGCTCCCAGCCGGAACCGCAGAAAATCGGCACGATGGAGCTTGTGAGGCTGCTGGCGCCCACCCAGCCGGATTCCATTGTGCTGCAAAAGGCGCTGCATGACTGGACAGGCAGCTCGTGGTTCCTGGATGAGAACTGTTTTCCGGTGGATGGGCAACCGGATCGACTGCCATCCGAGTGGCGGTTAGGCAACCAGGCCAATCTGCGCCAGATGCACGACGTGGCGCGCCAGGACATCGAAAGTACGCTGGTGGAAACGGAACTGCTGAAGGCGGTCCGCAACCAGAGAAGCTTCAGACTGCATTCGTCTCCGGCCCGGTTGCATAATCTTCCCTCTTCCCCGCGTGATGTGCCAGACGACCTGAATTTCCATATTGTGCTCCTGGGTCCGGAAGCTGCATCCCTTCCCGGCGACCCCAACGCGCAGGCCATGGAGTTCATAGACAGAGCCACAGCCCCCCGGAGTGCACGCAATGCGGTACTGGTGGCCGTGCCCCATCGTGATTCCCTGCGCGAGGCCAGGGATCGCGTGCGTGACCATCTCGCGTGGCAGAAAGTCAGGACACAGCTGGTACAGGACCAATCGCAGGACCCACGCCTGGATCGTGTCGGCGACTATATCAGCCAGTCTCGCCAGGCCATGACATCCAGCATTCGTCACGCCTGGTCCGTGGTCGTTACACTCGGCAAGAATGGTGAGTACGAAGCCTTTCACGTACCTCCCAGCGACGGTCCCTTGTGGGATCCCATCCTGCAACATGAACGATCCCGCATCATGGCCAGCGAGATCGTAGTGGATACGTTGTTGCCCGGCGGGCCTTATGCGGTCTGGCCGGTGGATGCAACGAGCATGCCGGTAACCGATATTGTCAATGCGTTCCTCCGGCGTCCGGACTTGTCCAAGCCTTTGGCACCTGCTGCGATTCAGGCCACGATCCAGAGTGGAGTCAGGCA
>CAXXOQ010000152.1:0-11865 GCA_963664185.2 Caldilineaceae bacterium
CGCCCTGATTGCGGCCATGCACACCTGATCCGGAGCAACACCATTGGCAGAACACCAATGCCCTGATGGAAGGCTCCCATTCCTCGCCAAGTACTTGACTCCAACACCGTGGCGGTCAGGATACGGCCCTGCGTCATTCCATGGATTGGTCCTTGCCCGGAACAGGTGAACGGCACAGAGTGGCAGTCGGGCTGCCGCCTCAGTCTCCGGGCATGGAACCTGCGCGATCCCGGCACGGCACGAACATTCTGCCAGGCAACGCCGGTGGCATTAAATGGTGCCAAAATACCACGTGACAAGGTTCATCTTGTTACCATTTACGCACGTTTCGGTTTGGTTCCCACAGCCCTGCCCACCTCTGGCGCTGCGCGGGATGGGGAAGCCAGACATTCCTGTCAGTCGGAAACGGATGAACAGGATCTGTATTGCGGCCCGGCACGGGCATGTGCGGCCACATTCGGGTATTGCCGCCAAAGGACGGTTAACTTGAGTACGATTGCCAACTGGCTGGTTCAGAACCGCGCCTATTTTGCCGCCTATGCGGTCTGGGTGCTGGCGGCGACCGTAGGGGCATTGCCCCTGCTGTTTGGTCCTGCGCCCCTGGCGGGCCTGATGGAGGCGCTGGACATCAACTACTGGATCATCAGCGCTGTCCAGCGTTTCAGTTATGTCTTTCTCGGCCTGGGCTGGCTGATAGGCGTTTTGTATGCGGAACACTATTTGCGCAACAGTGTGGCGCGTCACCGACTGGGGAGAGCCGTTGTGCGCGTGGGCCTTGCGCTCGGCGTGATTCTGATCCTGCTGGTGCTGTTGACCTTTTTGCCCGTTTTCCTGTAGCCCTCCGGTCCTGATGGCCGCAATGTGGCGTCCCGTGCCCACCCCTTTTGTCATCCCGGATACACTCCCATGACCGCAACCGCCGGTGCCAGCAACCGTCCCAATCTGCTGTTTCTGATGACGGACCAGATGCAAGGCGGCATACTGGATCCGGGACATGTCTGCCAGACTCCGAACTTCAACAAACTGCTGGCCCGGGGCATCCGCTTCACCCACGCCTATACCCCCAACGCGATATGTTCGCCGGCCCGGGCCAGCCTGATGACTGGCCTCCTGCCGCACAACCACAATGTCTGGACCGTCACCCACACGGTACGCGACGACCGGGCCGTGCTCCGGTCCTCTTCCCACTGGGCGGAACACCTGGATGCCGCCGGCTACCGGACGGGCTACTTTGGCAAGTGGCATGTCGAACGCACACACGATCTGGCCCGGTATGGGTGGCAGGAGTCCCGCACCGAGGGTCACCGGGAAGTGCAGGCAGCACAGGGCCAAATCCGGCACCGGGTTGAAGCGGGCCATTGGCACCGGGAAGGCTACCTGAACCCTCTGCCGGGATACACACCTTCCCGCTTCTATGGCGTCACAGAGGTAGAGCCGACAGGCCGCGGACATGGCCTGCACGTACAGCATGCGGCCCGGTTTCTCGATTCCGCCCTCCAGGAGAGCAGGCCCTGGGCTTGCTTTGTCAGTGTACTGGAACCCCACGATCCCTTCGTGTGCGGAGCTGATGCTTTCGCCCTCTATGACGTGGACAGCATCCCGCTGCCGGATTCATGGCAGGATGATTTCACGGGTCGGCCGGAGATTTACCGGCGCGCCCAGCGGCCGTGGCAGGGCTGGTCCATGCACCAGCACCGGGAAGCGGCAACCTGTTACTACGCGTCCATCACCGAGATCGATCAGTTGTTTGGGCAGCTTCTGGATCAGATTGAGGCGGCCGGGCAACTGGATTCCACCCTGGTGGTTCTGACCTCGGATCATGGGGAATTGCTGGGCGCCCACGGCCTGTACTGCAAGAACTACACCGCGGCAGAAGAAATCTATCGCATCCCCATGGTGCTGGCAGGACCCGGCATACGGGAAGGTGCCGTGTCCCCGGCCCGCGTAGGACTTCACGACTTGCATCCCACGCTGCTGGACTTGCTGGATCTGGAACATGCCGGGGTGCCTGATTCCGGTTCCTTTGCCGATCTTCTGCACTCCGACAGGGCCATCCCCGATGCACCCCGCCACGGCTACGCCGAGTACGAGGGAACGCGATTCCAGTTGACCCAGCGGATCGTATGGGATGACCCGTGGAAGTTCGTGTTCAACGGGTTCGCCCAGGATGAACTGTATCGGCTGGATCAGGATCCGGGCGAGATGCAGAACCTGGCGGCGGATCCGGCCTGTACCGACCGGGTCGAGGCCATGACCCGTCTCATGTGGGCGTATGTGCGCCGGACCGGCGATCACACGCTGCTCCACTCCCAATACCCTGTCCTGCGCCTGGCTGCCGTAGGTCCCGATAGCCCATAAAATTTTGCACTGCCGGCCGGATCGCAGCGGGACACCCCGGGTTCAGACCGCGCCGGGCACCTGCCAGTCAATCACGGACCCCAGCAGGTCCGGCACCTGATTGTGCAGCACCCGGGCACAGAAGTCGGGCATGTCATCGGCCAGGATGTGGTGGGATATGGTCTTGTGCCAGGGCAGCGCCCCCAGGGCCATCTGGTGCAGTACCGCTTCCCGGCAGGGTTCCTGACCGTCATCACAGGGGAAATACGTCGTGAGACGGCGATGGTGGGCCGGCATGTACAGAAATTCCAGAGGGGCTTCGCCATACACGGCCAGGTACACAAACTTGCCATGCTGGCGACACAGGGCAATGGCCTGATCAATCAGGGACCGGACGCCTGTGCCTTCAAAGGACACGTCAACTCCGTCTGTCCCCGTGATCTCCCGCACCCGCGCCTGTACATCTTCCTGGGCCGGATTGATGACAGCATGGGCGCCAAATTCCCGGGCCAAATCCAGGCGCTTGTCCACGACATCAATGGCAATGGGCTTGGCCCCCCGCAGGAAACAGGCCGCCAATACCCCCAGGCCAATCAGTCCTACACCCTGTACGGCCACGTAGTCCCCCATGCGCACCCCGGCCATGTCCACAGCATTCAGACCCACGGCGGGCATCACGAACATGGATCCCGTGGCACCATCCACCCCCTGCGGCAGCGGCTCCACCAGCCGCTGTTCCGAGTGCACCACGTGGGAGGACCACGTGCCGCTGCGCTGCAGAACTTCCTGATCTCCCAGCTGCATCGACATGGCATTGCGCCGGAAGTAAACCCGGTCACCTGCTTGGAAGCGTGTGGCCCGGGGTCCGGTATCGGCGATTACACCCGTGCCCTGGTATCCCAGAATCATGGGATATTCTCCGTAATAGCGCACACCGCGCACAGCTGTGAATTCCGTGCCCACGCTGATCCCGGAATAGTGGGTCTCGATCAGGACCTCGTCATCCTTGAGCGCCGGCACCGGGAATTCGCCCACGTGGAACGTCTTGTCTTCGGTTACGTAAACAGCTCGGGCCTTCATGAAATCGCCCCCTTGCGGGTTGACAGGAAAGAGCACACGCCGATACACACACGGATCCGGCGATCACACTTCGTTCAGGGGATACACCGGATCTTCCCCCGCCAGGATATGGATGACATCCTGGGCACAGCGTACGCGCATGTCGAGCTTGGCGGCTTCCGAGTACCACGCGGCATGCGGCGTGACAATCACATTCGGCTCGTGCAGCAACGGATGATCCGCGGGCGGCGGTTCGGTGTGCAACACATCCAGGGCAGCCCCCGCGATCCGGCCCTGCTGCAGGGCCACCCGCAGGGCATCTTCATCGATCAGGGGACCGCGCGCCGTATTGATGAGGCGGACGGTAGGCTTCATCTGGGCCAGGGCCGCGGCATCAATCAGATGCCGGGTTTCGGGCAGGGATGGAATATGCAGGGAAATATAGTCAGCCCGCCGGAGAATGGCGGGAAAGCTCGCCGGTTCGATTCCCTGCTCGGCAATCATGTCATCCGGAATCACGGGATCATGGGCCAGGACGGTCATGCCCAGCCCCTTGCCCTTGCGGGCCGTTTCCCGGCCAATGCGGCCGAAACCCAGCACACCCAATACCTGATCCTGCAGGCGCTGCATGGTGCCCATGGCCGCATAGTCCCAGCGCCCTGCCCGACTGGCCTCCAGCAGTGTCTCCATGTTGCGGGCCATCACCAGCATCAGGGTGATGGCATGGGTTGACACTTCATGAACCCCGTAGTCCGGGCAATAGGTAACACGCACGCCCCGGGCCGTAGCCGCCGGCACATCAATGTTGTCATACCCTACCCCGAGCCGGGTTACCACCTTGCAGTTGGGCATCCGATCCAGGCGGGTCCCGTCAATGGGCTGCAAGGCAACGATAAGGCCATCGCAACGTGCCAGATCGGCAGCGGCCTCGGCACTGTCCAGATGGCTGTGGCATGCGATCTCATGCCCGGCTTCCTGCAGCATGCGGTATTCCGGATCCGACTCCTGAAGACCGCCATAGGCTACAACAACACAGGTACTCATTGCGTGCACTTCCCCTTGAACAGCTGGATTCCCTCGGCGGCCATACGGATTGTTGCCGGGTTTCAGTATAGATTATGGTCTGGTGAAACCCTATGCCGAACCGGTCCCCAACATGATCGCGATCCCCGATACGCCCCGTTTTCTCAGCGGCTTCCTGGCCTTCCTGGGTACGGCGCTCGTGGCCTGGTCCTGGAACCAGCAGGAGTTGCTGGGTCTCGCCGTGGCCGTGGCCGCCTGCGGTTTGCTGTGGCTGGCAGCGTTGTGGCAGCAACGCCTGAATCTGGCCACCCCCTGCTTCATTCTGCTGGCTCTCATCAATCTGGCCAGCGTTACCTTCCTGGCGGCACCCCCGTCCCTGGGACTCATCTCCCAGCTCCTGCTGCTGGGGGCGTGGGATCTGAGTTACCTGGCGAGTCAGGTGGCCCTGCTGGCCTCCACCGCCGATGTGGACGCCTACATCACCCGTCATCTGATACGGCTGGGCATTGTGCTGGGCATTGGTCTGATCCTGGGCATGCTCCCGTTGCGGATCGGATTCGCCATTCCCTTTGTCCCTACCCTTTTGCTGACGCTGGTCGGTATGCTGGTGCTGTACTGGGTCATTGGCGGCTTCAAGAAACTGAGCGATCCCTGAAGCCACCGGACCCGGCTGGACCAAGTCGGGCGCAGCGCATGGGCCGGGCCGGTTCTGGCATCCCCTGCACCCAACTTCAGGTCCAGCGCGACCCAGCCAGGACTTGCCTTCAGGCCGTGCCATCCAGGGGCATTCACCGCCTGGGCAGGAGGAGAGGCAGGAAATGGTGGCAGTGGCAAAGGCGGGTTCCCTGTTCACAGGGCATGGTGCATGAAAACCGGGACCACGGCTACCCAGCGCGACCGTGAGGCATGCCTCACGGCAGAACACCCACAACACGACAAGAGACGGGCTGGAGGGGCAGACCAGACTTCCTGTGCACTTTAGCCCCGCAAAACCTCCGGTAACGGCTTCAGGTCTCTGTCTCCCATGGATCCCCAGGTCCAGCCCGAGTGCCCTGTCGCCATGGTTATAATTGCCATGTCAGTTCTTTGCTGGATTCGGTTCCTGGATCAACAATCCTGCACCCAAGCCTATGGATACACGCAAACGTCTCCCCGTGGACATTGACAGTTTTGCCAAGGTGCAAAAGCAGCGGCAATATCTGTATGTGGACAAGACCCCCCAGATTGCCCGCATGCTGGCCGGCGATGCCAGCCATGTGTTTCTGGCCCGGCCCAGGCGGTTCGGCAAGACCCTGTTGGTGTCCACCCTGGAAACGCTCTGGCAAGGCAACCGGAAAGCCTTTCAGCAAACCTGGATTCATGATCATTGGGATTGGCACAGCCAGTATCCGGTCCTGCGCCTGAACATGGCTTTCCGGGGCCGGCATGCCGGCCATGTCCTGCACGCGGCCATAAAACGCAGGTTGCGCATCCTGGCCGGCAACGCCGGACCACATCTGTTTGATCCCGACATGTACGCCGATGAAATGCTGCAGGCCCTGTTGGCCCACTGGGCAACAGAGCACAACCAGGAAGTAGTGGTCCTGATCGATGAATACGATACGCCCATCACCGAAAACCTGGACCGGCCTGACGCCCTGAACGATATTCTGGATGTCCTGCGTCTGTTCTATGGATCGCTCAAGGACAGCCTGGACCTGACCCGCTTTGTCCTGGTCACCGGCATCACCCGTTTTGCGCGCGTGGGACTGTTTTCGGGCGCGAACCATCTGCAGGAAATCTCCTTTTTTCCCTATGCCAGTGATTTGCTGGGATTTACGCAGCAGGAGCTGGAAGACCCGGAAGGTTTGGGAGGGCTCATTCCCCTGGGGGCCAAGTATTTGGGTTGGTCACCGGACCGGTTGTACAGGGCATTGGCCGACCATTATGATGGTTATCTCTTTGCCAGGGGCGGGCACAGGGTTTACAACCCCTTTTCCCTGATACGCTGTTTGCATGACATCAGCACCCCCGATGCAGTAGAAGCGCTGCCGGCTGGGCATCTGCCCAACTACTGGTCTGAATCAGGATCGCCCGGGTTATTGTTGCGCATGCTGGAAACGGGCAGCGGTCCGGCTCTCACCCGTCTGGCCGAACACCCGGACACGGTGGAAAGGATCACGTACGATATCCGCCGTCCCGATCTGGGAGCCCTGCTGTACCAAACAGGTTACCTGACCCGGGTCAAGGCACAAGGCCCCTCCCCTGTCACGGACTGGATGCTGGATTTTCCCAACGCGGAAGTGGAGCAGACATTCAAGGACGTATTGGTAGCCTGGCAGGAGCAGCAGGTTTCCTGGCCGGAACTGCCAGGGGATGAAACCGCGGTCCTGGCCCATGCGATGCGCGATGCAGTGCGCCGCCATGCGGTGTCAGCCTTGCATGCCACCTTCAACACCTTCTTGCGGTCGGCCCATCATTTCCTGCATCCGCCACCTGGAATGCCCGCCCAGACGCGCAGCCAGGGCGCCTGGAAGCATCTGCTGGATTACGAAGTGCATTATCAGGCCCTGCTGTATGCCGCCTTCACGCTGATGGGCATTCAGACCTATGGTGAGTTGCCTACCGTCGCGGGGCGCATTGATTTGGCCGCCGTGTTCGATGACCATATCACCATTGTCGAAATCAAGATAGACCAATCCGCGGAACAGGCCATCGTGCAGGCCCTGTCCGGCGATTATCCCGCCCACTTTGCCCCCAGAGGCCTGCCTGTAGTGGTACTGGGGTTCAACATAGACACCCATACCCGCACCGTGACCGAATGTGCGAAATGGGTCTTGGGCCCGTTTGACCTGACCCGGGGCCTCTGGCAGAACGAGCCCTTTGCCCTGCCGCTTGCGCAAACCATGGCCTTGCCGGCAACCGACCGGGAAGCTCTGCCGTTGCAGGAAGGCCTGGTTCACAGCCGTTTCCAGGACAACCAGGAACCTGCCGCCCACGCCTAGACGCAATACTGTCTACTTAAGCGCACAATTCTGTTAACTTAAGGCAGGCTTGAGGCTATGTCAGTTACGCAAAAGATGGTGCCAGAGGCCAAAATTGAGCAAAGTAAACAGTATTGCGCCTAGACGGACAGGCACAACAAGGGACAACGGGCCAGTCGGCTGGTTTCATGGCACTTCGGGCAAGGGACAGGCCAGCCAGGGTGTCGGCGGCCGCGTTGCCGGCGGGTGCCGGTCAGAACAACCCCAGATCCTGCGCGGCCGCCACAACGGTCGTACATTCCGCCGACGTGAGAGGCTGGCCTGGAGACCGTGGGCCACCACAGTCAATGCCCAACCGGGCGCTGAGCAAAGCCTTGCCTACCGCATGGAACTTGAAACCGCAACTGCGCACCAGCTGGGTCACCGCCGTAGCCTTTTGCTGGGCGGCCGCAGCCCGGGCCATATCCCCGGCCTGAAAGGCTTGCCATATCTTGACCCAAAGCTCGGGGGCTACATTGGGCGGCCCATCGACACAACCTGTGGCGCCCAACGTCAGGGCCGGCAACATGAGGGTGCTGTTGCCAATCAGGCAGGACAGGCCCATGTCCGCAAAATCCCGCACCAGGGCCTGGTTGACCGCCGAATGTTTCAGGCCGGCCAGCTGCGGCACCCCATCCTGAATCTTCTTCATCAGATCCAGGGAAATCTCCTTGCCCGTAAAGCCGGGTACGTTGTAGGCAAAGAAAGGCAGATCGGCCGCCGCCGCCACGACCCGGTAATGTTCCACGATCTCCGCATCACTCCGCTGATAGAAAAAGGGCGGCACACAGCAGATCGCCTCGACTCCGGCCTTGGCAGCGTGTTCCGCCAGGCGGGCGGCCCGCAAGGTGGTGGGAGCGCCCACATGCATGATGTTGAGGATGCGGCCCTGATTCTGATCGCTGGCAATCTCCGCCAGGCGATGGTTCTCGGCATCTTCCAGCAACACGCTTTCGCCTGTGCCGCCGGCTACCCAGAATCCCTGCACTCCCGCCTGGATGTTGAACTCCATCACAGCCCGGAACGCCTCTTCGTGGATGCTTCCTGCGGTGGTCATGGGCGTGATGATGGCCGGCACGACTCCCTGGAACTTGCTCATATTCGTCCTTCCTCTCACGGATACAATGGAATGGATTGGATTGGCCTTATGGCGCAGACTGCACCAACACCCTCTTCTTGTGGCGCAACTACTCTACCGTAGCCGTATGCTCACGCTGCACCAAATCCCAATCGATGGCAAAGCCCAGACCAGGAGCGGTGGGGGCATGGACCATACCCTGACTGTCCACCTCAATGTCCTGGACCAGGGCATACTGGTTGGCCCCTGTACAGGGAAACACCTCGTAAAACTCACAATTGGGAACGGCCATCGTGACGTGCAGATTGGCCACGTTGTTCAGACTGTTCCCGCCGTGATGGATTTCACAGCGCATATTGAAACCCTCCGCCAGATGGCATAGCCGTACCAGCGGGGTGATGCCGCCGGTGACGGCTACATCACCGCGCAGGATGTCCGTGGCGTATTGGGTAATCCAGGAGGCCATGCCATAGTACCGTCCCGGAGCGAATTCGGTGGACATGACAGGGATGTCCAGCTTTTGCCGGAGCTTCACATAATTGTAAAGATCTTCCTCTACCAACGGATCCTCGTACCAGTAATAATCCAGTTCCTCTATGGCCCGGCCTACGCGCACCGCATCGGCATATTGATAGGCCCACATCGAGTCCAGCATCAGAATCATCTCCGGTCCCACGGCGTCCCGCACGGCCTGGCAAATGGCGATGTCGGCCTTCGGTTCCCCGTGGGGATGGAGCTTGTGGGCCGTCCATCCCAGAGACTGGAAGTGCAGGGCTTCCTCGGCGTAGGCCGCGGCCGTTTCATGATAGGCTGTGCTGGAATAGGCGGGTACCTTGTCCTTGCAGGTACCCAACAGGCGGTGAATGGGCTGGCCAGCAATCTGGCCGTTGATATCCCACAGGCAGATATCGATGGCGCCCATAGCCTGGGTGGAAACGGACCGGTTCGCCTTCCACATGTCCCACCAGATGCTGCCGATATCCTGGGGATTGCGGCCCATGATCATGGGTTGGATGTACTCCATGAGCCCCTTCACATAATGGTCCGCCCCTACATGTGACGATCCAAGAAAAGCCTGGCCCGCAATGCCTTCATCGGTCGCGACTGTCACGATCCCCAGCTGCTTGGTCTGCCCGAAACGTGTCCCCACCCCTGTTTTCCAGGGATCCGACCGCCAGTTGCACAAATCCACCTTGACCTTCGTGATCTTCATGGCACTCTCCCCCGTCCGGTCTCTGTCATTGGTTGTCCAAGCCACAGTTTACGCGACTTCCGTATCGTCGGCCAGACCGGAAACGCCCGGCCTCCCGGTCACGCACGGTCGGGGCTGCCCACAGGCCGGCAGCATACCAGCCGCACCGTGCTCGGCTGCACCAATCCAAAACAGGCAAAGGGAATGGCCTAACGGCCTGTCAGGCCTGCCACCATCACGCCTTCGATGATGTGGCGCGGGAAGATGGCATACAGGACCAGAACCGGAAATGTGGTAAGCGCCGCAGCCGCCATACTCAATCCCTGCCTTCATTCTGCAATATGGAAAGCCCCACGGACAGGGTACGCATCTTGCAAGCTGAGCGGGCGGAACTGGCGCAAGCGGCCTGGTGCAGCTTTCAACTGTTGCCAGATCCCCAACGAACTCCCGTGGGAATCACGTTCGTTTGCTCTCCCCGATGCATGGCCTCTGCTGTTTCCAATATCTGCCGGAAATCGAATTGCGGCGCATAACCCAGCAAGGTCTTGACCTTGGTGGTATCCAATTCAAAATGGTTGGAGGAGGGAATGCGGGCTTCCACATACGCCATGTCATAACGCGCGGCCAGAAAGGGCACGATCTCCGCCCAGTCGAACATGGCAGCACCCCCCAAATTGAATTCCTCACCGATAGACTTTTCTGTGGTCAGAGCCAGCGCCAACCCTTGGGCGATGTCGCGCACGTCACTGTAATGCTGCCGGAACGGAACGCCGTTGGGATTCCGGCTCAGCAGAAACTTGTCCTGCCCGGTCCAGAGGGCGCGAATCTCATCCAGCATCTCCTGTTTCTCCGGGTCCGGACTGTGCTGATGGCCGTAGGACTGGTACGCCCGGCTCAGGAGGAACAGGTCAGGCAAACCCTGTGCATTCAGGAATTCCCCGGGTTCAATGATGGTCGTGAAACGGAAAGACGTGGAGGGTACCTGGTATTGGTGATAATAGGTCATGGCCAGCTGTTCCCCAATCCACTTGGTCAGGAAGTAGGGCATCTGGTGGTACTGGGCCACCATGTCCTCCGTGATAGGCGCGGCGAAATACCGTTCTTCCCGTCCGGCAAGGTTAGGACTGCGCGCTTCCAGCCGCCAATAGATGGCTTCGGTACAGGCATAGACAAAGTGCTCCAGATTGGGACACAGTTCCCGTACGCTTTCCAGCAGGTTCAGGGTCCCCATACCGTTGATGGCCAGATACTGACGGTTATCAAAGGGCCCGCCAAAGGCAGCCGCCAAGTGATATACCGCATCCACACCCGCCACAGCTTGGCGCACATCATCCAGATTGCGGAGATCGCCTTCGACAGTTTCGACATGATCCCAGCCATCCAGCTTGTGGGCCCGACTGGCATCACCCGGATACACGAAGGCCCGGATATCATGGCCTTCTGCCAGCAGGACTTTGCTCAGATTCGCCCCCACGCGGCCCGTACCGCCCGTCACCAGAATCTTCATGGTTATCCCTCCATCCTTCATCACCGATGGTACCGATACAGATTTTTTCTTTGCACCGCGCCGCCAACAGGTTTTTTCGGGAATGCGGGTAGTGTACCTGAGATGCATCAGAAACCCTTGGCAGAACAAGCCAAGTGGGGATGTATCCTGGCTGGCGAAGAATACACCGAAGGGTTCTTGGCAGGGCGATCTACCTGGAATCAAGAAGCGCGAAGCGCATGACTTTCGCCCCGATTTCTCATTGGCAGATATTGAAGCGATTTTCCCGATGCAGGCAAGCTTGCCCCTGACAGGAGGAACCACGCAAACGGGTTTAACCTCAGGGAAGCTGTTTTCTTACGGGTTAATCTCAGCTGCGTGGACTATATGAGCTGACCTCCGCGGAACCCGATTGCAGGACGCCAGTTTTGCCGATACGAGATTTGACCTTTATGATTACGTACCTTGCCGAAATCGGAATTGACATCAGGCTTGGCAGCCTGAGTGTGGGCGCACATAGTGCCGTTGCATGGTTTCGGTGGGTAACCTGATCAATTTGTCCTAAGTGCTTTTAGGAGGCAAAACTGATGGCATCCAAACTTACACGAAGGGGATTCCTGAACCTGGCGGCCGCGACGGCGGGCCTGACCGCTCTTGCCGCTTGCGCACCTGCTCCTGCGGATCAGGC
>CAXXOQ010000153.1:0-30163 GCA_963664185.2 Caldilineaceae bacterium
TGGCTGTCCCCGCACACAATGGTCATGCCCGGCTGTGTGACTCCCATTTCGGGCGCCACCACGTGCACGATGCCCTGCACGGTGCCCTCAATGTCCCACAGCGTAATGCCGTAATCATGGCAGTTCTGCCGTAGCGTATTGACCTGCATCGTGGCGTCATCCGGCCACAGCGGAATTTCGCGGGTGGGGATGGCATGGTCCATCGTCGCAAAGGTGCGATCCGGACGCCGCACCGGCAATTGCCGCGCGCGGATTTCCGCGAAGGCCTGGGGCGACGTCACCTCGTGGATCAGATGGGCATCAATGTACAGAACACTCGGGGCACCGGGTTCTTCCACCACCACGTGCCTTTCCCAAATCTTTTCGAACAGTGTCTTTCCCATGGCGTGTCTGTGCCTCACATCAATGGTGCCAGCGTTACCTGGCATAGTAACCGAACATGGCTTCTTCCGTCAGGCTTTCGGTGGGAATACTGGCCTCCAGCTCCATTTCCTTGTCCAGCATGCGCATGCCTTCGTTGCGGGCTTCAATGGCCTGCACGCCGTCCTGGGACGTGATGTGCCAGATGGCCTGGCGCTGTACCTCCCAGTCTTCCAGGATCTGGGCCCCGCGGATGGAACCGGTCTTTTCGACATGCACCTGGATCAGGTGCTTGAGCCGCCGCTCCGGTGCGCCTCCGGACAGGCGCCGAATGCGAATCAGTTCCGGATTGTAGCGCCGTTCAAAGTTGATCTTGAGATCGTAGACGAAGGCCTCACCCCCCGTCATGCCGGCCCCGAAGTTGCGTCCCGTCTCTCCCAGCACCACGACCGTGCCCCCTGTCATGTACTCACAGGCATGCTCGCCGGTACCTTCCACCACGGCCACCGCGCCACTGTTCCGGACACCAAAGCGTTCTCCGGCCAGACCGGAGGCAAACAGGCGGCCCCCTGTCGCACCGTACAGGGCGGTGTTGCCCAGAATGACATTCTGCTGGGGAATGACCTTGGCCTGTTCATGGGGCCGGAGCACGATCTCGCCCCCGCTCAGGCCCTTGCCCACATAATCGTTCACTTCACCTATCAGCGTCAGATTCAGCCCCTGAATGCCAAAGGCCCCGAAGCTCTGGCCGGCGCTGCCGGTGAAGGTGATGTTGATCTGGTCCTCCCGCAAGCCATCCATACCGTACCTGGCGGCCAAACGACAGGCCAGGCGGGCCCCCACCGTGCGATCCGTGTTTTTAATCCGCAGGGCAAGATACACCGAGGCATGCGGGTTGGCCACCAGGCGGGCAATCACCTGTTCGACCAGGATATCACCCAGCTCTGTGCTGGTATACATGGTATTGCGGGGCCGGGCATTATGTCGTGTCAGCGTGGTCGGCACCTCGGTCAGCAGGGGTGACAGGTCCATGAAACCGGCTTCCCGGTCCCGGATTTCCTGCTCCAGCAGTTCGGGATGGCCAATGATCTGATTGAGTTCCGTGTAGCCCAGTTCCGCCAGAATTTCCCGCACTTCCTCCGCCATGAACATCATAAAACGCATGACCATTTCCGGGGTGCCGGGGAATTTGGCGCGCAATTCCGGATTCTGGGTCGCTACCCCTACCGGGCACGTGTCCTTGTGGCACACCCGGGCCATGATGCATCCTTCCGCGATCAGGACGCTGGTGCCAAAGCTGAATTCGTCCGCCCCCATCATGGCGGCCATGACGACATCCCGCCCGGAGGACAGACCGCCGTCCGTCCGGATTACCACCCGCTCCCGCAGGCCATTCTCCAACAGGGTGCGATGCGTTTCGGTGAGTCCCAGTTCCCAGGGCAGCCCGGAATGCTTCATGCTGCTGAGCGGGCTGGCGCCGGTGCCACCACTGGCCCCGGCGATGTGTATGACATCGGCATAGCCCTTGACAACTCCGGCGGCAATGGTGCCTACCCCAATTTCCGAGACCAGTTTCACACTGACCTTGGCCTCGGGATTGGCCGTCTTCAGATCAAAGATCAGCTGGGCCAGATCTTCAATGCTGTAAATGTCATGATGGGGTGGGGGGCTGATCAGGGCCACGCCGGGAGTGGCATAGCGCATGGCCGCAATCTTGTCCGTCACCTTGTGGCCGGGCAACTGTCCGCCTTCGCCCGGCTTGGAACCCTGGGCCATCTTGATCTGGAGCTCTGCCGCACTCATCAGGTAGCTGGGGGTAACGCCGAAGCGGCCGGAGGCCACCTGCTTGATCCTGCTCACACGTTCCGAATTGTAGCGGGCGGGATCCTCGCCCCCTTCGCCACAGTTGCTCATGCCCCCGAGTCGATTCATGGCAATGGCCAGGGTCACGTGGGCTTCCTCGCTCAGGGCACCATGTGACATGGCGGCTGTACTGAAACGCCTGACGATATTTGTGGCCGGTTCCACCTCGGCCAAGGGCACCGGCGCCCGCGCTGACCTGAATTGCAGCAGATGGCGCGGCGCAATGCGCTGGGAATCCTGCAGCTGCGTCAATTTCCGGAAGGAGTTCCGGGCCGCCTCGTCATCTTCGTTGGTCACGGCATCCTGCACCAGATGCACCACCGTCGGCGACCACTCGTGGACTTCACCGCCGCGTCGGCTCTTGTACAGGCCCCAGGACGGGAGACGCAGCCGGCGGATCCTGTCGGCGTCCGGGAACGCATGCCGGTGCCAGACCACG
Source organism: Caldilineaceae bacterium (assembly GCA_963664185.2). Lineage (GTDB taxonomy): Bacteria > Chloroflexota > Anaerolineae > Caldilineales > Caldilineaceae > Bin34. The sequence continues at coordinate 2,663 of CAXXOQ010000153.1, forward strand.
ATATCTTCCGCCAGGGATTCGAATCCCACCCCACCCAACAGGCTGGGCGTACCCGGGAAGGCGGCGTCAATCAGCTCTTCCCCCACACCAATGGCCTCAAAGATTTGCGCGCCACAGTAGCTGTCGATGGTACTGATGCCCATCTTGCTCATAATCTTGAGCAGACCTTTCTCGGTGCCGTCCACAAAGTTGGCGATGGCCTGTTGCAGGGAGATTTCCTGGAAGTGACGGTCCCCATCCACCAGATCGCTGATGGTCTCATACAGCAGATAGGGATATATGGCATTGGCCCCAAACCCCACCAGCGCCGCAAAGTGATGCACCTCGCGCGGCTCGCCACTCTTGGCCACAAGACTGACCTGCATCCGCTGACCGGTCCGAATCAGATGGTGATGTACGGCCGCCATGGCCAGCAGGGAAGGTATGGGCAGCGTGGCGTCATCGACATTCTCATCGGACAGGACCAGCACCCGCGTACCCGCCGTTACCGCCGCTGCTGCCTGCTCGCACAGTTCCTGCAGGGCCGCCCGCAACATGCTGCCCACTGCGCGGGGATTGCGATCCGCGCTGTCCGGCTGCCACGTCATGTGCAGGGTAGACATCCCGAAATCGGCGGAACTCTGGCTCAGGCTTTCCAGGATGTCGAACTGATCCGGCACCAGGATGGGCGAGGTCAGTTCCACCAACCGGGTCGCTTCCGGGGTTTCCGACAGCAGATTGGCCCGGGCTCCCAGCAGCATGCGGAGAGACATGACCATGGATTCCCGCAGGGCATCGATAGGCGGATTGGTGACTTCGGCGAAACGCTGCTTGAAATAATGGAACAGGGGCCGGGGCAGTTGGCTCAGAGCCGCGAGCGGGGTGTCATCCCCCATAGCGCCCACCGGTTCCGCGCCGTTGGTCAAGACCGGACGCAGCACTACCACCATTTCTTCCGACGTGAAGCCAAAGGCAGCCTGGCGCCGGACCAGGGACAGGTTGGGCTTCGGCCGCTTGGGCTTGGCCTGGACTTCCCGCACCATGTTGCCATTTGGGGGCAGGGTCTGCAGATTGCGGGTTTCCCGGATCCGCCGACTCTTGAGCAGAATCTGTTCCAGGGAAATGAGGTTTTCGGCAATCCACGCGCCATAGGGCTTGCGATTGGCCACCAGGCGCGTAATCTCCTCGTCATCCATGACGGTACTCAGCTTGGTATCGACACAGAAAATCTCGCCCGGTCCCAGCCGACCCTTGCGTATGACCAGCGATTCGTCGTACTGGACGGCTCCCATTTCGCTGCCGCTGATCACCAACCCATTCTTGAGCATGACAAAGCGCGCCGGGCGCAGACCGTTCCGATCCATGACCGTGCCCACGATGCGACCGTCGGTATAGGTGATGGCGGCCGGGCCATCCCAGGGTTCCAGCAAGGCGCTGTGATATTTGTAGAAGGCGCGACGCTCCGGGGAAATATCCCCTTCGGGAATGCGCTCCCAGGCTTCCGGCACCATCATCAGCAGGGCATGCCGAATGTCGCGTCCACTCCGCACCAGCAGTTCCAGGTGGGTATCAAACTTGGCACTGTCGCTGGTGTCCGGATCATCGATGATGGGCAACAGCTCATCCATGCCCTGCGGCCAATAGGGCGATGCCAGGTCCGCCTGTCGTGCCCGCAGCCAGTTTTCGTTGCCCTGGATGGTATTGATCTCGCCGTTGTGGCAAATCATCTGGAACGGCTGTGCCCGTTCCCAGGTGGGCATGGTATTGGTACTGTACCGCTGATGGAACACGGCCAGGGCCGTGGCAAACAGTGGATCGTGCAGATCCGGATAGAAACGCCCCAGCTTGTCCGCCAGCACCAGCCCCTTGTACACGATGGTGCGACTGCTCAGGCTGGAAATGTACAAACGCTTGATTCCAGCGGCGGCCGCTTCCCGGAGAATCAGTTTGCGGGCCCGAAACAGCAGGCGTTCAAAGTCGTCGCCGGCCTTGCAGGCAGTCGGCGTCCGGCGGAGAATCACCTGTTCCAGCCAGGGACGCGTGGCCAGGGCCCGTTCTCCCAATACGGATTCGATGACGGGTACGGAGCGGAAGGTCAGGGTCTCCAGCCGCAAACGTGCCAGGACACTCCGGATAAGGTCCTGGGCGCGCGCGCGGTCTGCTGGGGATTGGCTCAGGAACAGCTGCCCTACGGCCAGATCCGAAACCGGGGGCACCTCCAGTCCCATGTGGTCCAGTTCGCGGGCATAGAATTCGTAGGGGATCTGGGACAGGATTCCGGCCCCGTCACCGGTTTTCCGATCTTCGTCAAGGGCGCCGCGATGGGCGTGGTTGCTCAGCGCTTCCAGCGCCATGTCCAGAACTTCATGGGTGCGCCTGCCCTCAACGTGCGCTACAAAGCCGATCCCGCATGCGTCCCTTTCCCTGTCAGGCGCATTTTTGAAAAGAGGGGGAAACTGCGGGTTGTTCTGCTTCGTATACATAACCGTACTCCTCGCACAATTCACTGTGAGGGCGCCGGCCTGGTGCCAAGAAAGTGAAAATCGACCGGTCTGAAGTACCCTGAGCCCCCCAGTCTCGATCTGTGCATCTCCCATTATACAGGTTGTCCCAACGAAATTGAACTCCCGGAAGCGGCAAGTGGCAGGCCGTGTTCCTGACGGGTTTGCCTGTATCCGGGACGCGGTTTTGCCGCAACGGCGCCAGGGCTGTCAGGGGGAATGCCTTGCCTGCGCTTGCCGGCTATGGACCCGGAGGCATCCAGCACGTTTTGCCTCTTTCCCAAATGACATATATGTACGCTGATTCAAGAGGGTTGACATGCTTGGGCAGGGGTGTCAGAATTGCAGTTTCATCCAGCTTGCCTACGCAAGGAGTCAAATCATGAACAACAGGCAACTTCTGTCGCGCCGGAAATTCCTGCAAACCAGTGCCGCCGTTTCCGGCAGTTTGCTATTGGCGGCTTGTACGGCAGTGCCCATGGACGGAGCGGCCACGGATGCGGATGCGGGGGCCATGGAACCGGCGACTCTCCAGGCCCTGTGGGTCGCCCAGACCGCTCTGGTCGAATACTTCGAGAACTATTCCGCGACCATTTTCAGTCCCCAAAACGATGGGGCCATGGTGGAGTTTACGCTGGCGCCCAGTGCCGAAATCCCCCAGAAAATGCTGTCAGGCATTGCCGCGGGCAATCCCCCTGACCTCTTCCGGGTCGTCAATGTTGCCTCTTTCACGCAATTGGCGGCGAACGGCGTCATCCTGGCCCTGGATGATTTGATCGGACGGGATGATTACCAATCCTATATAGATACCTTCATACCCGGTACGGTCGAAGCCTTCAGTTTCAACGGCATCCAGTACGGCATTCCGTTCGGGGCGCATCCCAGTTCCCAGTATCTCTTCTACAACAAGACTGCCCTCAACGATCAGGGCATTGTGCTGGACGATCCCGGCTGGAGCTGGTCCGATTACGTAGAGGTGTGCAAGACGGTCACCGACCTGGACAATGACGTATTCGGATCCTGGGTGCGGGCCAATTTTGAAGGCTACATGGTGGGTGTCCGTTCCATGGGAGGCGACTTGCTCAATGCCGACGGTACGCAGTCCCAGATCAATTCCGATGAAGCCTGGGAATTCTGGGACTTGCTGTATGCCTTGATCAACGAGCACAAGACCACGGTGCAGCCCACCGACGTGCGGGACTGGAAACCTCCGTTCGCGGAACAGAAGATCATGATGGCCAATGACAACGGGTATCGCGAGTCGTTCCTGCGCGAGATGGTGCAGGATTTCGAATTCGACACGTTCCTGATCCCCAACATGGGCGATGTGCCGCGGGGCGGGCTCGTGGGCGATATCTCCGCCATTGCGCAGGCGTCCAGTCACCATGACCTCGCCTGGGAATGGGTGAAGGGCACCCTGGCGACAGAGGAAGGCATCAAGCGGGTCCAGAACGCCCGTTTCATTCCCTTGCCCACCGAAGCCGCCCTGCTGCATCCCGATGCCATGGTCAGCCACCAGTACGAATTCTATGTACGGCAATGGATCAACGAACCGCCGCTGGGGGCGCCTACCGCCGGCAACGGCCGCACGAGCGATGTGTTCAGCACATTGCAGCGGGGTATGGAGGCGGCCTGGCTGGCCACCGAACCGTTGACGGATGTAGTCAACAACGTACACAACGAGATTCAGGACATTCTGGATATGCCTCCGGCCTAGGCGGGGGACTCCCGCACCATGGCGGGATTTTACTTTGGGACCTCCCTTGCCCTGTCAGACCGTACGGGACGGCAAGGGAGGTCTCTGGCCTGCATGGCCAGCCCGCAGGTCAGGCCTTGCCTGTGTAGCAGGTACGGCCTGATGAGAGCGTGGGGCAGCCGCAGGCACAGGAATTGATGGCACAAGATGCGCAGCACACTGATACGGGGCAACTTCAGGGCGCGGCTCGCGCAGCCCTTCCGCCTGGGTGTGCTGGGATGGTACGAAGCCCGGTGGGGACTGTTCTTCATATGTCCCTGGATTCTGGGTTTCCTGCTGTTCCAGTTTGGTCCCATGCTGGCCTCCATCTACTTTTCCTTTACCGACTACAACGTCCTGCGTCCGCCCCAGTGGATCGGCTGGGAGAACTATCGCTACATGGTCGCGACCGATCCCCGGTTCTGGAAATCCATCAGTGTCACGCTCTATTACGTTGTGCTGCGTGTGCCGCCCACGATCGTGGGCGCCCTGATCTGCGCCATCATTCTCAATCAGTCCATCCGGGGCCGCGTGGTGTACCGCACGCTGTTCTTCATCCCTTCCATCACGCCGGGCGTGGCGGCCATTCTGGTGTGGACCTGGGTTCTCAATCCGCATTTCGGCCTGCTGAACTACCTGCTGGACCAGATCGGGATTGAGGGCCCGTCCTGGCTGGGCGATCCGAATTGGGCGGTACCTTCGCTGGTCCTGCTGGGCGTGTGGGGATCCATTGGCGGTACCAGTGCCATCATTTTCCTGTCGGCCCTGCAGGACATTCCCGTTTCCCTGTATGACGCTGCCCGGGTGGATGGGGCCAGTTGGCTGCGGGAACAGGTGCACATCACCATTCCCCTGTTGACCCCCGCCATCTTCTTTGTCCTGATCCTGACCATCATTGGTACGTTTCAGGCTTTCACGGCCGCGTTTGTCAGTACCCAGGGCGGACCGGCCTACGCCACCTATTTCCTGGTGCTGCATCTGTATGAACGCGCCTTTCAGAGTTTCCAGATGGGCTATGCGTCCGCACTGGCCTGGGTCCTGGTGGCATTCCTGCTGGTGTTTACGTATCTCCAGATCCAGGGGTCCAGTCGCTGGGTGCATTACGGGGGCGATTGAACCAGGATCCCAACGGCATGTCATTCACTCTCCCTGCCTTGCGTACGACCGTGCGTTCCCTCATCATTTATGGGGTCTACATTGGGGCCTCGATCCTGTTCGTCATCCCCTTTGTCTGGGCCCTGTCCGGATCCCTGAAGAATCCCTATCAGCTGGAACTGTTTCCGCCTGAATGGATTCCCGACCCTGTCCTGTGGCGCAACTACGCGGAAATCTGGACCATCGTGCCCCTGGGCCGCTTCATGTGGAACACCCTGTTCATTGCGATCCTGTCACTCGCCGGCCAGCTCTTCACAGCCTCCATGGTGGCGTACGGCTTCGCCAAGTTCCGATTCCCCGGGCGCGATGTGCTGTTTCTGCTGATGCTTTCCACCCTGATGCTGCCCATCCACGTAAGTCTCATTCCACGCTTCGTGCTGTTCTTCAAGCTGCGGTGGATAGACACGTTTCTGCCCCTCATTGTGCCGAACTATTTCGGCGGCAGCGCCTTCGCCATCTTTCTGTTGCGCCAGTTCTTCCGCAACATACCCAAGGAAATGGATGATGCCGCCCGCATTGATGGTGCCGGGTACTGGCGCATCTTCTTTCAGATTCTGCTGCCCCTGTCCCGCTCTGCCCTGATCGCCCTGACCATTCTCGGCTTCCTGGCGGACTGGGAAGACTTCCTGCAGCCTCTCATATATCTGCAGACCACCGAGAAACTCACCGTTTCCATCGGTCTCCGTTTCCTGGCGGTCACCGCCAGTTCCGACATCTCGGGGGATCCCACCACCCACCTGCTGATGGCAGCCTCCATGGTATCGTCTCTGCCCCCCATTCTCCTGTATGTGGTGGCGCAACGGCAACTGGTCCAGGGCTTGGTGCTTACCGGTTCCAAGGGTTGAGGGCCGTTGCCTGCACCTGCATCTGTGACCCGCCAAGAGATCCCGTCCATGCCCCCATCTGCCACCTCTCCCGACATCGTCCTGATTCTCACGGATCAGTGGAATCCGCGCATGCTGGGCTGCAGTGGCGACCCGGTGGTCCAGACTCCGCATCTGGATGGCCTGGCCCGCCAGGGCCTGCGCTTTGACAACGCCTATACCTCCTCCCCTGTATGCATGCCTGCGCGCTGTTCCCTGGCCAGTGGCCAGTTTCCCCACCAGCATGGTTTCTGGAACAATTTCACAGGGCGCAAGTTTCCGGCTGACCGCGTCACCCTGTTTCGGCGGTTGCAGGAAGCGGGCTACAGCACCGCCAAGATTGGCAAGTACCACCTGTTCAACCTGGAGCCGGGCGAAGACCATGCCGATCACAGGGCGTATTATGACCGGCTGGGCCTGGACTGGGCCCAGGAGCTGCCTACGCCATACATGGGGCCCTACCTGCAGAACGAGTACACCCGTTTCCTGCAGTCCCACGGCGTGCTCCAGGCCTATGTGGATGACATTGCCTACCGTTTCACGCAAGGCGATCACCATGTTGTAAGGCCTTCGCCCCTGTCGCCCGATCAGCATATTGACGGCTACGTGGCCCGGCAGGCGATCCAATACATCCAGACCTGTTCCCGCGCGCAGCCCATGTTCCTGTGTGTCAGCTTTCCCGGCCCCCATACACCGCTGGATGCACCGCAACCCTACGGCGAAATGTACGATCCGGAGAGTATGGTACTGGCGCCCAATGTCCCCGGACCGGACCCGCCAGGGCTACGATCAGGACCATGTTCGCCGGATGCAGGCGAACTACTACGGCAAGATTACCCTCCTGGACGATCGGGTGGGGGCATTGCTCCAGGCCCTGGAAGAGCGCGGGAACCGGGACAATACCCTGATCCTGTTTGCCGCAGATCACGGGGAGTACATGGGCAGCCACGGCCGGATGGCCAAAGGGGATTTCCATGAGGAATCCGCGCGCATTCCCCTGATCCTCCAATGGCCCGCGCAGGTTCCGCCCGGTCAGGCAAGTTCCGCCCTGGTCAGTTGGCTGGATCTGTATACCACGGTGATCCAGGCCGCCAGAGGCGATGACAGCCAGCCGGGAAGTGGCTGTTCCCTGCTCCCTTCGGCACACGCCTCCGGATTGGCGACGCGGGAGGCCGTATTTTCTGAAGTAGGCAATCGACAGGGACTCAATTACATGGTGCGTGCCGGCGACTACAAGTGGTTTGTCAGCGGCAACGGCACCGAATCCCTCTTTCATCTGCCGACGGATCCCTATGAACAGCACAACCTGGCGCGGGAATCCGGTGCCGCGGCCATGCGCCGTGAAATGCAGGAACGCCTGCTCCAGTTCCTGATGCAGGATCAGGAGAATCATGCCGCAGGCTACAAGCCGCTCTTTGAACGCATGGGCATACGGACAGCCGGACAGGACGATGCCTTTGCCTTCCTGCAGAAGACGTTCTATCAGGTCCATGGCCTGTAGCCGGACCGCCAACAGATCTGATTCCTGCCCTTGCACCTCTGCCGTATCCTCATGAACCAGCATATCGTCACCAAAATCCAGTTTGCCGCACCGGGTCAGGTGCAGGTGATTACGGAACCCATGGCATTCCCCCTGGCACCGCATGAGATCCTGATCCGGACCCGCTTCAGCCTGGTCAGCACAGGTACGGAGCTGGCCAAGCTGACCGGTCTCCAGAAGGTAGCCTATCCCTTCGATCCCGGGAATCGCGCCTGCGGCGAAGTCATCGCCCGTGGCAGCAGTGTCGAGGGTGTTGAAGAGGGTGACCTGGTGTTCAGCTACATCCCGCACTGGAGTCATGCCCGGGCGAACCGGTTGTGGGTCAAGGCACCGTCCGGCGTAAGGGAACGGTACGCCGCCTTTGTCGGCATGGCATCGGTCGGCATGACCGCCTTGCGTGCGGGGGAAGTGGAAATCGGGGACACCGTAGTCGTACTGGGCCTGGGACTGGTGGGCAATCTTGCCGCCCAACTGTGCCAGATCGCCGGCGCCCATGTCGTGGGAGCGGATCTGAGTGAACATCGTCTGGCGCTGGCGCGCAAGTGCGGATTGTCCCATGTCGTCAATGTGAGTCAGCCGCATGTGCGCGAACATGTGCTGGCGGCCACAGGGGGACAAGAACCCCAGGTCGTGATAGAGGCATCCGGTACGCCCGAAGGGGCCCTGCTGGCCGTTCAGCTCACGGGACAGCAGGGAGAGGGTAATGTGGTGCTGTTGGGTTCACCCCGCCGCAGTCTGGAAACCGATGTTACTCCTCTGCTCCAGCAGGTACACCTGTGGCGCGGGGGATCGGTAAATCTGAGGGGCGCCCATGAGTGGCGCTACCCCTTGCATGCAGATCGCTTCAGCAAGCATTCCATTGCACGCAACATGGAAATCATTTTCCGGCTTATGGCAACCCAGAAGCTTTGCCTGGAGCCGCTGATTTCCTGTGTGACTACCCCCCAACAGGCAGCTGAGGCATTTGCCGCCATGTGCCAGTCACCGGATGAAATGGTAGGTGTACTGTTCGACTGGACAGGCCTCCCGGAGTCCACCGGATAAAGCCAGAACGTCGTCCCTGACGGTTCTTGCCATAACCGCTTGGGGCCGTTTCATGCCTGGACCCGCATGATGCACTTGTGGTCTTCCCCGACTGCAGCATGTGTGGTAGCGGCCAGTTCCCGACTGACATGGGTGCGTGTTGTGGGATCGGATACGCTTCCGCCGACGCGTACTGGGACGCATTTTTGCCATCGCCCAGCCGGCCCAGCCGGCCTCTTGAGACAACGGGAGGCCTCTGGATAGAATGGCAGGACAGGGTTCCAGGGGTCGTGGCACAGGATTGGTAACAGACGACATTCCCCTATGGTGATTCCCGTACATATCCCCCGGCACAAGGCTGCAGGCACGGGCCGACCGGATGACCGGGCTCTGGCGATAGCCGCCCGGTTGCGGGAAGAGGTACATCCACATCCCGTCTATCTGTTTGGTTCCCGGGCCCGCGGGGACTGGGGAGAACTGTCCGATGTTGATCTGATGGTGCTTTCGCCTTCCCTCCTGCCGCCAGATCAGATAGTCCGCCTGACCAGACGTCTGGACCCGGATGTACGGCGATTGTTCGGGTCCCAGGTCAGTCTCCAGATCTTCAACTTCACCCATGAGGAATTCGCGTGGGGACGGACCTCGCCCAACCATGTTGCCGGAGGCGTCCAGCGGGAAGGGGTAACCCCCGAGGGTGAACGTATACCTGCGATCCGACAGAACAATCCCTGGCCCGCGGTGCGGCAACATCTGCAGGTGACACACGACAGCCTGTTCCAGGCGCTGCATTATGCAGGGATCGACAACCTGCGAGGGGCCGTGGCCCAAGCGCACCATGCTATGGAAAATGGGTTGAAGGCATATCTCAGTGCCCTGGGTGTGCGCTACGACCGGACCCATGAGCTGGAGAAACTGGTGCAGCAAATCCCCTCCGGTGAAACCACAGTCCTGTTCCCAGCTACCAGTTGGCTGGAATCGCTTTCTCTGTTCCGCGTGAAGTCTTCCTATGACGTGCAATGTCGCCCTCCCGTTTCCGCGGAAGAAGCCGTTGCCACCGTGCAGGACCTGTGCCGAAAGATGGCGCACAGGGCACTGCATCTCTGCCAGAAGTCGTCCGCACAGGTATCCTACGAGCATATGTCTCATGCCGCCGCGGATGTCGGGCGCCCGCTGGGAGGCATCGAGGATGCCGACCTGCAAGCTTTTAGTAGGGACCAGGCCTTGGCAGAGGCACAAGCCCAAGCCTCGGCGCAGGCACAAGCCCAGGCCCTGATCGATCTGGCCCACCTGATCGGTACTCCCGACCAGGTGGCGAAGTTGCAGCAGGAACTGCAGGATACGGACCCCGACGACTGGCCCACACAGGCAGACGTATTCCAGCGGTTCCAGTCTGGAACAGGCAACAGGGAATTTACAGACGGGTCAGGGTAGCAGGATCTCTACCGTACTCAATCCCCCAGCCCATTGGGAACAAGAGGGGACTTGGCTGCGGGATAACTCACGCCTTGACCGTAATCCCAATCCCGGCTCATTCGGATTCGAACCCAAGCCGTGATGTGACAGGTCACCATGGCAAATCCCTCAGCGGAAAGGAATCCCACTTCTGCAGCCAGTCTGGAAGCAACAGGAAACCAGACCCACTATAGTTGGCCGCGCCAATGCGAATCTTCATCCTCCATGGCGACTGGGGTGTACCGATGCTGGACGTTTCATACACGGATCGGAGGATGCATGCGCGGTTCACCCCCACATCCCTGATTCCCAGGTCACAGGACGATGCGATACTTGCGCATTACCCATATGGCTCTGAAGCGATGGGTTGCGCGCCTTGGGCTGCTCCATTCTGCGCAGTCGTACTGGCATCCGAGTCATGCAAATCCTGAAGGCCAAATTCGCCTGCGGTCCAGCGGCCTCTTGCATCCAAAATCAAGTCGTACAGGACAGGCAATTCACTACGGATAACTGTTGCTGTAGTTCGCAGATCAAGATTGAAATAGTCGTGTGCGATCACATGGCGCAAATCTCCCATGTTGCGCCATCTTTCGGGATGCCAATCAGCCCGCATGAAATCCTCTATGGCTGGGGGCGACCTGCTTTGCAGAATGTTCACAATAGTCATCAGATTCAACACGATCCAGCCTTCCACCAGATCGTCGCCCCACAACAGGGCATAGATTGGATCGACTTCCAACCCGTCTGTCAGCTCAAAGATCCGCTTCAAGTCTCGTTAATTATGTCCAGTAGCGGTAGAGGGTCTTTGTGTTTCATATCCAGGCGATCCTGGTCGGTATAAAACAGGGCATAATCCAGACGGTTGAAAATCCGCTGTGACCATGCTTCCGCCGACGGACGAACATAATCCTTGATCTGCCGGTGGTTGACCCGATGTGCAAGTTTAGATTTAAGTGACCAACTTGGAGATCAGCAGAGGAGGATGGCCCTGAGCCTGATTAAGCTGGAAGGCGATGGTGTGGCGGAGTGTTTGGCAGTGGAGCCGATGGGTGAGATGCCACAGGTCCCGGGTCCTACCCGTTGGATGCCATAGCGGTCCACGCGTGGGCCAAACACCGTGTCGATCCGATACCGGAAGCGAAGGAGGAGTGCGCTACGTTCGGGCCAGGGGTCATGCTGGGCCTTCTTGAAGGGGCCAGTCGAGACAGACCCTGGGGACCAACGCCTCTCGGAGTGGGGGGCTCCAGCAATTGCGGTCCTCCACAACGGTGCCCTACCGTCCCGCGACCCACGCGGGCACGACCGCGGTCTCCGGGATGTCTGCCGGAGCGAGTCTCAAGCGCACGATGTCCCCTGGCCATGCCCCCAGGACAGGGACACGAAAACCGTAGCAGGTCTGGCGCCACCACATGTCGTAGATTAATGCCCCTCGCCACGGAAGCGCTGGCCACGGAAGGCGCGTGCGAACTGACAGGCGGGGAGTGGGAAGTTGCCCAACAGGAGTAGCGAGGAAACGCCACGGATCGGTGCGAGCTGACGTGGCCCGATCTTCTCCCTGAGGTGACACAGGTGGGCCGCCTGCCGGAGGCAGGGGGTACGGTAGATCCGCCTGAGGGTGAAGAAGACGTGGGTGTAATGGCGCTGGCAGAAGTCGAAGAGTGCCTGTCCTGGTGCAGAGACCGGTACGCACCGACGCACTCCATGGTGAGGGCCTCGCGGTCAGAGGTGTCGATGGCCTCGCAAGTCGATCCTGATGTCATCCACTCGGCAGAAAGGGGTTATGATAAAGCGGTCCCGGTCCCTGGTGTCCTCCCATGCGTGGGTGCCATACCCATGAGAGACCCTGGGGTCTGGATGGCCCAATAATGCAAACTGTCTTCTTTCGGAAACTTGCACACGGGGTTAAATGAGAAGCATACCCAAAGCCTGTCCCTTATGGGACCTTTTGTTCTATGAGGAACAGGACATCGCTTATTTCCAAGACTGTACGGACCATGGCAAGTTTTTCTCTCCTGGAGCTGGAGGATTGTTAGGCATAGGGGGTGATTTGCCGCGTGAGGGTCCAGTGCAATTCAAGCATCCTCAGACAGGCCAGAGCCGGGAATTGACACCAAGTGACAAAGCCAATTTGAGTCACTGGATTTACCGACACAACTGGAACGCTGGCCTGCTACAGCCCATCCATCCCCAAGCCCTGCGCCAAGATATACATACTGATCCGCGCATCACAGCAGAGCAGTATCTGACCGTTACCCACGAAGTAGCCAATAACGGTTGGTTGAGACGGCCTGCTGTCGGGGAGCGTTTGCTCTACTTTGTACGAGAACTGGTTTGGCAAATTGACCGATGGGTGCAATCTCCACAGGTGGCGCAGCAGGAACACTGGGCATATCCTCTGTTTCTGAGGGCCGCTGCAGGCTGTGCAGCGGATACGGAGATGAGGGAATTCTGGGATATGGCTGAACAGCAGGGATGGGAAAGCAGCAATTACCGGAAAGATATATTGACCAGACAGCCTTGGGAAGCCCAGATTACTCTTCACGCCCGTCTGTGGGTAGAGGAACAGACACGAATACAAGGATCAGGCAAGCAAGGCTTTGTCGCCATGTGGATAGATCCCAACCTGAATTCTCTGTACGATCAAGGATTTAAATTGGCCATTCAGGCAGCTGGCTACGAACCGCGCCGGATCGATGATGATCCTCACCATTCGGATAACTTGGTAGATCGTATACTGGCCGCTATTCGCCAGTCTCGCTTCGTGGTAGCTGATTTCACCTGTGGTCAGATCCAGGATGCCCAGGGGAATACCGTGTATCTGGACCGAGGCGGGGTCTATTATGAGGCGGGGTTTGCTTACGGGCTGGGTATTCCTGTGATTTACACCTGTCAGCAGGATGTAGTGGACCGCCTGCACTTTGACATCCGACAGCTCAATCATTTGTTGTGGGGAAACGAAGAGGAATTGGTCCACAAGCTTCAAGCCCGAATTGAACGGCAGTTCGGCCGAGGGCCGGTTTCGTAATGATGTGATTTCCAAGTGTTGAGCTCACAGGAAGATATCATGGTTTGCAAGCAGCCAATACAAGGTCGTACAGGCCTGTTGTCAGTCAAGGAAGAGAACGCTTGGCCAAACAGTGTCATGGTGCAAATACAACACAATGGTTTTGATGCGTATGCCAGACCTGCCAGTGCTGGAACTTTGCATTGCTATATGACTGACCAAGGTGATGGAGAAGGAAGTGGAATTCCATTTGACCTTGCAATCAATCAGGGGAAACAAGACTTTCACTTGGAAATGGATGAATCCGGTGTCTATACCTTTTCAGGAAAAATTACCAACGTCCATTTCCCAGGTTCCTTCCTCTTAAGGATCACCGGCGCAATTCACTATGGCGATTGAGAAACTGCTGGACAGGGCATGTCCAGCGTCCCACGCTTGATACCTAACCCGGTGTGCAAGTTTAGATCAGATGGCCAACTTAGCGATTGGCCGAGGAGGATTCCCCTGCGCCTGATTGAGCATGAAGGCGATGGTGTGGCGGAGCGCTTTGCGGAGGAGCCGATTGCTCAGATGCCACCAGATCGCTATCGGGGCGGCGCGTCCCCTTGACCGTGGATCCAAACAGGTAAAGCCCCGTTACGCCCTGCACCCGCAGTTCAGGTTCTATTGTCTGTAGACGATTCACAATTTCGGTGCAAGACCAGTGGGAGTTCTGGCTTGGACCATCTGGCTTCACGTTCACGGTTTCCGTGCCGCAGTGGGTGCGGCTGCTATCCCTTGACACCTCCTATCAGCAGCCCCTTGACGAAGTAGCGCTGGATGAACGGGTACACAATGAGAATGGGTACCGTGGTGACTATGATCATGGCGGATTTCATGGTCTGGGCCGGAGGCATGAACTCGGGTTCAAACATGATGCCGATGTCCCCCCGGTAGGAGGCATCGCCAATGTACAGGATCGCGCGCAGGATTACCTGTATCGGGTAGAGCGCCCGGTCCGAATTGAAGACAGCGGCATAGAACCAGCCGTTCCAGTGCCAAACGGCGTAGAAGAGACCGATGGTGGTCAGGGCCGGCATGGAAAGAGGCAGGTAAATCCGGATCAGCACCGTCAATGGATTGGCGCCGTCCATGAGCGCGGCTTCCTCCAGTTCCACCGGAATGGTCATCAGGAAGTTGCGCATAATCAGCAACCACCAGGGATTCACCAGGAAGGGCACGATAAGCAGCCATACGGTATTGGTCAGCCGCAGGCGATCCACAACCAGATAAAAGGGGATAAGGCCCCCGCTGAAGACCATGGGAATGAACACCAGGAGGGTCAGGAATGTGCGTCCGGGCAGCGTGCGTCGTGCCAGCACGTAGGCGCCCAGCCCCGTCGTCGCCAGACACATCAGGGTGCCCACGATGGTACGGAAGAACGTGATCTTGTAGGCATTCAGGATGGTCTTCTGGCTGCCACCAAACAGAAAGCGATAGGCGTCCCAGGTGGGCTGCTCGGGGATCAGGACGAAGTTGCCGCGGCGGGCCCATTCGGCCGTACTGATGAAGGATGTGCTCAGTACACTCAGAAAGGGTATCAGGAAGAGGAGACTGACCAGGATCAGAAACAGATAGTTGCTTACGTAAAACAACCGTTCCATCGGTGTGGCTTTGATCTTCATGATCTGCGCTCCCCTTACCAGATCCCCGTATGACCCAGACGATGGGCCAGCTTGTTCGCCCCCAGCAACAGGAACAGGGCCAGGATGGATTTGAAGAGGCCCACGGCGGCGGCGAAGGAATAACGCAGATCCAGGAGGCCTGCCCGATAGACATAGGTATCGATGATGTCGGCCACCTCATAGACCGCGGGGGAATAGAGCAACAGGATCTGCTCAAATCCCGCGTCCAGCAGATCCCCGATCCGGAAGATCAGCAGGATCACGATCACATGGCTGATGCCCGGCAACGTGATATGGCGTATCTGCTGGATTTTGCTGGCACCGTCAATCATGGCGGCCTCATACGTTTCGGGATTCAGGCCGGCCATGGCCGCCAGATAGAGAATGCTGCCCCACCCCACGGTTTGCCAGACCGTGGTGCCCACCAGAATGGTGCGGAACCAGCGCAAATCACCCAGGAAATGCTGCGAATCGCCGCCAAACAGCTTCACCAGGTTGTTGATCAGGCCCCCCTGCACGCCAAACACCACATAAACCAGCCCCGCCACGATCACCATGGAAAAGAAATGGGGCAGATAGGAGATGGTCTGGGTTACCCGCTTGAACATCACGTTGTGCACTTCATTGATCAGAAGTG
This sequence comes from Caldilineaceae bacterium, assembly GCA_963664185.2. GTDB lineage: Bacteria > Chloroflexota > Anaerolineae > Caldilineales > Caldilineaceae > Bin34. The sequence continues at coordinate 18,216 of CAXXOQ010000153.1, forward strand.
CCAGCAGGATGGGAGCCGGGAAAGCCCACAGCGTCTTGTACAGGGAGATCATCAGGGTGTTTTCCATCAGATCCCAGAAGAAGTAGGATTCGAAGAAATTGACGAAGTGCTTGAATCCGGCAAAGGGTGCCGTAACGATCTCGCCCATGGACATGAAAGGTTTCACATCCTTGAAGGCGATGATCACGCCCACCATGGGCACATACTTGAAAATGATGAAATAGGCCGCAACGGGCAGAAACAGGGCGTAATAGAACCAGTTCTTCCGCACTATGCGCCAAAATTCGGCCATGGCTACACCACCTGTCGCTTCCGGGTGTGCAACTTCAGGATAATCGGGGGCATCATCACCTGCTTCTCCACTCCACCCGCGGAAGCAATGACCCGGCAAGGGCGGCAGGCATCCAAACCCCTGCCGTTGCCGCCGGTCCAACCGCCCTCGCCTGTCCCGGGTCGGTCCGCTTCCAGCCAGAGGCTCCGGTCCGGCACCGGACGGCTGTGATACATACGTGGTTCAGGTTCCCTGGCCACATGCAGGCATGCTGCCAGGGAAACCCAACCATACAAACGTAGCGCTAGATGCCCTTGAAGGTACGGTACTGATCCGTATAGGCATCGATCCAGTCTTGCAGGCCTGCCTTGTACAGGCTGTCAATGAAGTCGTCCCACTCGCCCAGATCACGGGAACCCGTGATGAACTTGATGACCTCTTCGCTGTTCAGGCGGTTGATGTCTTCCATGCTGGGCACGGCATCGGCGATCGCGGCGCCGTCATAGGGCACATCAAAGTCCTGCGGCATCTTGCCGTTGTTGTAGTCAAACACGTACTGCTTGATGTGATCGTAATGACGTCCCCAAAGCGGGTCTTCCGGTGCCGACCAGGTCTCGATGGCCAGGCCCGCTCCCAGATAGAGCTCGCCGGCGTAAATTTCATCCCCTTCGTCCACCTGTGACAGACGTCGGACCTGTTCCTTGGTGTCATCGACCCATTCCCAGTCCACGCCCTGAATGCCATAGTGCGCCGTAACGGCATTGTCCCGGATGGGATCGTACTGCCAGTTGACGTACTTGATTACTTCTTCGGCCGCCGGTGAATTGGCCGGAATCATGTAGGCACTGGTCATGGCGGCGTTGTTGGTGCCGCACAGGCCCAGCGGACCGTGCATCTGCAGCGGGAAGACGAAGTCCATGCCCGGTATCACATCTTCCAGGATGATGCGCTGTCCCAGAATCGTCATGCGCGAGTACCAGCCGCAGTGGATGCCCATATTGCCGGAACGCAGAACTTCCTCAAAGTCCATATTGGCGAAGACTTCCTTGTGGAACCAGCCGTTGTTCCACCATTCGTTCATCTTGGCTACCCATTGGGGATACCCGGCCTGGAGATGGTAGGGCTTGATCTGGCCCTCAGCTTCATCGTACCAGCGTGACTTGCCGTACTGGGTCCAGCCGCCCACCAGACAGCCTTCCAGGCTACCGAGGTTGTTGGTCACCAGCACTGCTTCCGGATTGTGCTGCTTGAATGCCGCCATGGTGGATTCAAGTTGCTCGATCGTCATGCTGGCCTTGTCAAACGGCAGGTCCAGCTCGTTGATCCAGTCTTCCCGGAACCAGCAGAAATTCCAGGTATGGCCCATCAGTCCCAACCGGGGAATGCCCCAGATGTCGCCGTTGGCGTCTTTCATGCCGCTCCAGTTCGCGTCCGGGAAGGCATTCAGGATGTTCTGGCCATGCTCTTCCAGCAATTCGGTAATCGGCATAATCAGATCTTTGTACTGGGTCCAGTCCCCGGTGAACATGTCCAGCCGTTCGCTGCGCGAACTCAACATCAGATTCAGGCGCTCGCGTCCTGCAGCTCCGGGAGGGGGCACGAAGCCGTTGGGCCGGATGCCCAGTTCGGATGTGATGTAGTCCTGGACGGCCTTGTACTTGTCCTCGTGGCTGCCTTCGGGGCGCACCAGTGCAATTGAGGGCCAGACATAGACATCCACTACATCGTCATCCGACATATCGGCCACGGCCGCAGGGCTGGGCTCCTCGCCTGATGGCGCACAGGCCGCCACAATAATGCCACTCGCTGCCAAACTGGACAGTTGCATGAACTGTCGGCGATTGACGGTGTACTTCAAAGCGCGCGTCATGAATTCTTCTCCCTGTCTTTTGGAAATGAGGCGCATGAACGCCATGATCCCGTCCTGTAAGCCCCGCGATAGAGGCGCCCTTGAGATGGGATAGGCCACTGCATGCACTGTGATACTACCATACACCTATCCCTGTGCCAACTGTAGCCCTGTTGACAGAGGCACAGAGGCCTCAGGATGGGTGCCTGGATCGGGCAGGGCGATTGCATGTTATGACCTTCTGTCAAGTTGTCCTGCTTGTCTCCTGGAGTGGGAAGCGTACGCCGGCCCACGGCCAAGCCGCGGGCCTCGTGGCGGGAGCGGATCGCGCCACAGATCCGGGACCCGGAAGCCGACTGTGTCCTGGCCGTCAAGGGGACCCCGAAGGCTCTCCAGGCGCGGATCCACGACACTTTTGCCTGCGCACAGACCCAAGGCTTCGTGGACGGTCCCCACGACGATGTTGCGACGGTGCCCACGGACCATGGCCGGATCGCAATCCGCCGTGGCGGGACGATCGGGGCCCCCGACTACGGCCGGTACGTGGATCCCCACCAGGTATGGGCCGATCGGCAGAGCCGGGTCATGGTGGAGTCCGCACGGCGCTGCCGTGAGCAGACAACCCGGGACCGTGCGTTACCACATCTCCCGCCCGCCTCCCCGGGCCACAACCCTGCTGGCGGCGGTACGGGGACACGGGAGCATCGAACACGCCATGCCCTGGGGGCAGGATGTAGCCTTGCCGAAAGAGGCTGGCGGGATCCGCCGGGAGCAGGCACCGCCTAATCTGGCGATCCTGCGGCGCATCGCCCTGCATGTCCGGCTGCAGGAGAAGACCACCCGGTTGGGCATCACCCACAAACGGCTCAGGGCCGCCTGGGATCCGCCGTAGCGACGCAAGCTGCGGGCGATCCTGTTCCAGGGCAATTAAAATGCAATTGCCCTGCCAGAACAGATCCAAATGTAGAAGGGGTTGAACCCCGGCCGACAGGTGGCGTCGGTGCAGAGTCCGCCCAGGGTCATGTGTAGTACCTTTGACCCAAAACCTGCCCACCTGTCTTGTCAGAATAACCTTCGGCCAAGTCCCCGGATCTGGGACGCATGCGGGAGGGCGGGTGGCGATATCGATGGTCGGTGTCGCCCGTACAGGAGCCTGTTCCGCGGTGGATGTCAGCCAAACTCGGCGTGGTATACAATGAGGATAGCCCGCTGTGAGTTCCCCCGGGGACATGGGCCAGGTTCGCAGACTTGGAGTCTGTGTTGTCTGGAATGGGATCGGAACAGTTCAGACATCACCCAATGCTCAAGATTATTGAGGCGAAGGGCGTGAAAAGAGAAACATACGACGATTTGATTACCGTGGGATTCGAGGCGCAGCAGGCTGCGGTTCTCGCAGCTCATATGCCCGATGTGGATACGAAGCTGGACCAGTTGGAAAGCCGCATGGATGCGAAGCTGGGCCAGATGGAAAACCGCATGGACCAGATGGAAAGCCGCATGGATGCGAAGCTGGATCGGCTGGAAAGCCGGATCATCCGCTGGATGGTCGGGATCTTTCTCACGTTTCTGTCGGCTTTTGCCCTGTTGCTTACAGCCGCCAACTTTCTGCTGGGTTGACCCTGCGCGCAGGACCAGCCTGGGCCCAACCGGCAACCGGCTGGCGTTCGCTTGGATCCACCAGACAGGTGCCAGCCTCTTCCCAAATTCCAATACCCATAGTAGATCCCCCTGAAACCCCATGGGTGTCGGCAACACGCTCTGGCCCATAGCCATGCATGTTCTCCCCGACAACGGTGGGTGAGCAGCCTCCCGGATCCTGTCAGTCTGCGGGGGACGCGTACCCCTGGCAGGCAAGGAAGGTGGCACTGGAGTTCTCCCGTGACCGTTTTACGCGCCAAGTCGCCTGCCTCTCGGGGTTCTATTCCTGGGGGGCGACTGTGGCGTCTACCACTGCCCCATGGCGCGATACCCCTGGTCTTTGAGAGTACCCCAAGGGGAAAATTTACCCCAGTCCCGCTACGATGCTCGCGGTTTGGCCGTGTGCAGGCGTACGCCTCCCCGCTCCAGGAGGATGGCAGGACAACTTGACAGAAGATTATAACATGCAATCGGCCTGCTGGATCGGGTATTCCGGAAAGCCGATCCAATGTCGGCCAAAGGCCTGTGTTGTGTCTGCCATTCCGGGTGGCCGCTGGTTCACCATCCTGCCGTCAGGATTTCGCGATCGCCGGCCCAAACCCGCAAGACCTGTCCCCCACCCTGTGCGCGGAGATGATGTCCCAAGTGATACCTTGGTACCGCCAAGCGTCTCACGAACAAGGGAACAGCCGCGTTGCGGGATCCGCCAAGGGGTACAGGTGGCACAACTTCCCGACGTTTCCGTTTTCCCCGACCTGGTACATCCGTGGCTGTACTCCTGTACTGCACCCGTCAGGACCGTCTGACGCATCCTCCACGCATTTGAAGACAGGTGGACATTCTCCCGTGACCACCGACCCACGGGCTACACACCCTGTGTAGCTATGGCTCCCCGCCCTGCGGATTGGGCGGGGAGTCCGGATTCAGGTACGCCCGGAACCACCTCGCATACCGGATACGGTCCCGTCCCCGCTCAGGAAGCGGGGGAGGCCTCAGCCTCCTGGGCACTGGCTATCTGCTTGTTCAGAGCCTGCAGATAGGCCTTGGCACTGGCCACGATGATATCCGTATCCACGCCCCGGCCGCTGAACAGGCGCCGCCGCCGCCGACCCTGGGCCGTTTCAGCGAATCCGTTATCGCTCGGCACTTCAATACGAATGGTGACATCCCCATTGGCATCCATGCCCGCGGTCACGGCCTGCACCAAATATTCCACCAGGGTGTTCTCCACACCCACTATGCGATTGATGCCCTGATATACGGCATCCACCGGCCCCGTACCGAAACCCGCTTCCGTCACTTCCTGGCCGGTGTCCCGATTCTTGAGACTGACTACCGCGGTGGGTACCAGGGTGGTGCCGCACTGCACCTGGACCTTGGTCAGCTCCCAGGCTTCCTCGGGCTGGTATACCTCGTCGGCGACCAGGGCTTCCAGATCGGCATCGGACACGGTTTTCTTCTTGTCGGCCAGGTCCTTGAAGCGTACGAACACTTCGTTCAGCGCCTGGCGATCCAGGCGATACCCCATCTCTTCCAGCCGGGTGCTCAGGGCATGGCGGCCACTGTGCTTGCCCAGGACCAGGCCCTGCTGATGTTGCTGCAGGCCAATGGTAGACGCGTCCATGATTTCATAGGTACGCTTGTGCTTGAGCACCCCATCCTGGTGAATGCCCGCTTCGTGCGCAAAGGCATTGGCCCCTACGATCGCCTTGTTGGGCTGAATCACCATCCCGGTGTACCGGCTCACCATATCGCTGGTGCGATGTATTTCATCGGTCACGATATTCGATCGGAGATGATAGAACGTGGGCCGCGTGTACAGGGACATCACAAACTCTTCCAGGCTGGAGTTGCCGGCCCGTTCCCCAATGCCATTGACCGTGACCTCGACTTGCCGTGCGCCGGCCTTGACTCCGGCCAGGGTATTGGCCGTGGCCAGGCCCAGATCATTGTGCGTATGCGTACTGAAGATGACATCCTTGCCGCCGGGCACGTCGTTGATCAGTTCCCGCATCAGCGCTTCATATTCCAGCGGCATGGTATAGCCCACCGTGTCGGGAATGTTCAGGGTGGTGGCCCCGGCACGGATGGCCACTTCCAGAATTTCCTTCAGGTATTCAATGTCACTGCGCCCCGCATCCTCAGGGCTGAACTCGATGTCGGCACACAGGCTGCGCGCATATTCCACCATCTCGCCCACCGTTTCCAGCACTTCGTTCCGGGACAGCCGCAGCTTGTGTTCCAGATGAATGTCACTGGTAGCGATAAACGTGTGAATACGGGGGCGAATGGCCGGCTCCACGGCCGTGTGCGCCCGTTCAATATCGCCCCGGTTGGCGCGTGCCAGGCCGGCGATCACGGGCGGGGGCAACCGATTGCCATCCCGGTCATAGCGCACTTCCCGGCCGACGGTCTCGGCAACCCGATGTACCGCGGCCCAGTCCCCCGGACTGGCAATGGGGAATCCTGTCTCCATGATGTCAACGCCCAGCCGTGCCAACTGGCGGGCGATCTCCAGCTTTTCGGTCTCGTCCAGGGTCGCGCCCGGACTTTGTTCGCCATCCCGCAGGGTGGTGTCAAACACCCGTACGGTATTGGCATGCGCTACCTCTTTGGCGAAGGCCGCCATATCCGCAATAGCAAAAGACTCAACTGATACGTCAGCCTCGGTTACGACCGGATCACCCGTATCCTTGTCCATCATCCCTTCCCCTCATGTTGCAGGGGCAAGCCCCCTCACCGACAAATCAGTCTTCGCGCTCCACTTCCTTGGCATCCAGGAACGTCATCATGCGGCGCAGATCAAGTCCCACGTCCTCAATTGTGTGGTTCTGTTCCTGCTTGCGGCGTTGCAGGAAGCCCTGCAATCCACTGTAGTACTCATCCATCCACTCTTCCGCAAACTGGCCGGACCGGATCTCGGCCAGAATCTGGCGCATGGTGTCCTTGGTTTCTTCCGTCACGATTTTCTGGCCGCTGACGTAATCCCCCCATTCAGCCGTGTCGGAAACGCTGTAGCGCATGTAGGCCAATCCGCCCTGATAGAACAGGTCCACGATGAGCTTGAGTTCGTGCAGGCATTCAAAATAGGCAATCTCCGGCTGGTATCCGGCTTCCACCAGGATCTCAAAACCGGCCTTCACCAATTCGCTCACGCCGCCACACAGGACGGTCTGTTCCCCGAACAGATCGGTCTCGGTTTCCTCGGCAAAGGTGGTTTCCAGCACGCCGGCCCGGGTACAGCCCAGACCCCGCCCATACGCCAGGGCATCGGCCAGGGCGTTGCCGGAGGCATCCTGGTGCACCGCGACCAGACCGGGCACGCCGGATCCCTCTGTATAGACCTCGCGCACCCGATGGCCCGGTGCCTTGGGAGCCACCATGGACACATCCACATCCTCCGGCGGCACAATCTGGCTGAAGCGGATGTTGAAGCCATGGGCAAACATCAGGGTATTGCCCTTCTGCAAACCAGGCAGGATTTCCTCCTTGAACACCTTCCCCTGCACCTGATCCGGCAGCAGCACCATGATGATGTCCGCCGCGGCCGCGGCCTCCGCGGTACTCATCACCGTCAGGCCGTCGGCCTCGGCCTGGGCCTTGCTGCGACTCCCTTCATACAGGCCCACAACGACATTCAGGCCTGCATCCTTGAGGTTGAGCGCATGGGCGTGTCCCTGGCTGCCGTACCCCAGGATGGCAATGGTGCGATCCGCAAGACGGCTCAGGTCCGCCTGATTTTCATAGTAGATGGTTGCCATAGTGAATTTGCCTTTCCTTTTTCAGCAATGGATGGTGAAGGATACGAATGCGTGGACCTTCAGGGTCCCGTCCCGTTGGGCTGGGCCCTGGCCCGCAGGCTCTCAGGGGTTTCGAATGATTCGGCCGGGTTGATCCGCTTCATGGCGACCGGCCCCGTACGCACCATTTCCACGATTTCAAAGCCGTTCAGGAGCTCGATCAGGGCCTCGATCTTGGCTTCGTTGCCCACGATCTGGAGCAACAGGCTGGACGATGACACGTCCACGATCTGGGCGCGGAAAATCTCGGCCAGCTGCAGCACCTGCGTACGCATCGCCGGGGTAACGGCCAGCCGCACCAGCGCCAGTTCACGGGAAACTACCGACACCGATGACAGATTTTCCACCGCTGTCACATCCACCAGCTTGATCAGCTGGCTCATGACCTGATCCAGCACACGATCATCGCCGTCCACGACGAAGGTCATGCGGCTGATGCCCGGCTGCTCGCTGTGACTGACCTGCAAACTCTCGATATTGAAATTGCGTCGCCGCAACAGACCCGACACGCGATGCAGGACACCGGGGCGGTCCCGCATCCAGGCGGCAAGGAGGTATTTCATGGCTGCTTCCCTACTGGTTTGGATGAGCAAGTGGAGATGGGTAGCCGTCAGAATGCCGGAACCACACCTCCATGGTCCTGCACAATGCTGGGCCGCCGGGTCATTTCGTCCACCGCCGCCCCGGGAGGCACCATGGGATAGACGTTCACTTCCTCCTTCACGCGGAAGTCGATCAGGAAGGGGCCCGGGGTTTCATTCGCGACCCTGACCGCCTCGTTGACCTGACCCGGTTCCTCCACCTGGAGGGCCGGAATGTCATAGGCTTCGGCCAGTTTCACGTAGTTGGGGGAAAGAATCGGGGTTCCCACATAGCGCTTGTCGTAGAAGATCTGCTGCCACTGCCGGACCATGCCCAGGAAGCCATTGTTGATAATGGCAATCTTGACCGGCATCTTCTCCTGCTGAATCGTGGCCAGTTCCTGCAGGGTCATCTGGAAACCGCCGTCCCCCACAATCGCCCACACCAGATGGTCCGGAAAGGCCATCTGGGCGCCCAGCGCCGCGGGCACGCCATACCCCATGGTACCCAGACCGCCACTGGTCAACAGCATGCCGGCCCGTTCATGAATGTAGTACTGGGATTCCCACATCTGGTGCTGCCCCACATCCGTGGTCACGATCACCTCCGCCACATCGCGGACCCGTTCCACTTCCTCCCAGATCTGGCGCATCACGAACGGCGGGATCAGATCGTCCACCTCATAGGTCAGAATATCGGCAGCGGCACTGGACTTCCTGCGCTCTTCCAGGGAATCCAGCCAGTCCCCATGGGTTTGGGGTTCAATGCGCCTTTCCAGTTCCGGCAATGTAATCGCCAGGTCGCCCACAACGGCCACGTCCGGCTTCACATTCTTGCCCACCTCGGCCGGGTCCAGTTCAAAATGGACAATGGCGGCCTGTGTCGCAAACCGATCCAGGCGTCCGGTAATGCGATCGTCAAAGCGCATGCCCAGGGCAATCAGGACATCACAGGCCTGTACAGCTTCATTGGCATAGGCCTCGCCGTGCATGCCCCCCATGCCCAGACTCAGCGGATGGGTCTCCGGTATGTTGCCCGTGCCCAGCAGGGTTGTCACTACCGGAATCTCCGCTTTCTCCACGATGCGCTGGAGCACATCGGACACACCGGCCAGATGGATGCCGTGGCCGGCCATAATGAGGGGAGCCTCCGCCTGGTTGATGATCTGGGCCGCCTGGTCCAGGGCATTCTGTTTGCTGGAGGGATAGGGATCGTACCCTGGCAGGGCGATTTCCATGTCGTACCGGAAATCGCCGATATCGATCTGCACATCCTTGCAAACATCCACCAGCACGACACCGGGTCGGCCTTCCCGGGCGATATAGAACGCTTCCTTCATCACCAGCGGCAGATCCGCCACATCCGTTACCAGATAATTGTGCTTGCAGACCGGTTGCGTCACCCCCACGATGTCGGATTCCTGAAAGGCATCGGTGCCGAGCATAAGGGTAGGGACCTGCCCTGTAATGGCCACCACGGGCACACTGTCCATCTGTGCCGTGGCCAGCCCGGTCACCAGGTTGGTGGCCCCGGGGCCACTGGTAGCCACACAGACCCCCACCTCACCCGTGGCCCGGGCGTAACCATCCGCCATGTGGGCGGCACACTGTTCGTGGCGCACCAGGACATGGTGCAGGAAACCATGGGCTTCATAGGGTGCCAGCGCATCATAGGCCGGCAGAATGGCACCTCCGGGGTGGCCAAAAAGGATGCTTACACCTTCCATTACGCACGCATCCCAAATCATCTCCGATCCGGAAATCTGGCGCACGGCCGCAGGATTCTGGAAGCGTTCCGCCGTAAAGGCGGTGGCTGCGTTACTCATAAGACAATTCCTCTAGGGCCCTGGGATTGGAACGACAAAAAAAAATCCTTCCCGGTTGGGAAGGATCCTGGGATGTCTGCTGTGCGCATTCCCTAAGCCTGTGGCTTACCTCCACCAACGCGGTGCGAAGTCTGGCTGTCTACAACAGCCAACAAGGGTAGCAACAATACAGGCAGAAGGGAGATGTGGGATTTCATAGGTCCAATATGGCACATGGAAGGCCAATTCACAACCGTTACAGGGTACCGTACAGGAGCCTGCCATGTCAAACTGCGGCCAATCGATGTGGCCCCCAGGCCTCTCTGCCCCGCCTGGTCGGCAAAGAGAGACTCGCCAAGGCAATGACTTTGCGATGGGGGCTGCGGGAAGATGCGCAACGGTCCCAATCTACGCTATAGCCCCTTCCCACAGGGACGCAGGCCCGTTAAAGGCCCGGCAGATCATGAGTGCTGGCGGCCGTAGACGTCCAGCACCTTACCTGCTCCATCACGTGACTGTCGATTTCCTCACCACAGTCCACGATCCGACAACGGTCAAACTGTAACCCATTGGAAATAGAAAGGGCCGGCCACTGGTCGCGTCTCATGGCCTCCGCCACCAGAAACAGGCGCAATGGCTTAACGGGAATAGGTTGCAGTATCCACCTTTCACAGAATGCATTGGGATGCAGTTCATTCGTGTCGTGGGAGGATCCGGTCTTGCACTGACCAAACGCAATAAGCCTTTCCCGGCAAGCGATCGGCAAAATGCTTCCAGACGACGATATCCAGTTTGCCATCCCGGACCCGAGATACCGACGGATCCAAACTGGAAAGGCCGCCACCCTCTCCCAAACCCTGACAGAGCTGATTAACTCGGTCGGCAAAGCGTGGGTGATCCCGGTTGCACCCCAAACACGAGAAATTCGGCCTGCGGCCCAAAATAGTTTCGGGCCGCCCTCGGCAGCCACGATTTCGAACAGTGCTGTGCCGTTAATGGCAGCCTGCACTCTGTGTCTATTCATGTTTAGCCGAGTCGCCAGGAGCAGGTATTTGTAGAGGATGAAAATATCGCGCTCTGCCGGTGCCCTCAGCCGCAAGACATGACCCGATGGGTCAATACAAAAGGGATAACCCTCTCCACACGCCATTTGGCGGCGGCCAATCTCATCGAATACCGCGTCCAGTTTCTGATAGCTTGCGTCTTCCTCTGGTACTCCCTCGGAGGAGTAATCGTTTTCGTCGAGTCTGCCCATATCTGATGCCAGGTTTCTCTTGGAAGTTCTTGCGCTCTGCCAACACTTCAATTCGGCAAAATCGGCCAATACATGGACGTCATCTTGCAGGGAAGGAACATCAGGCCAGTAGAAGGACATCAATCTTCCTCCCTCTGGCGCCGCGGGGGCCCCGGACGACGTTTGCGCGTCATTTCCTGGTAGAGGTCATAGGCCAGGTCTGCTACTTCGCCAGCCACCGTGAGCAACTCAATCGATTCGTCATAGCCCGTAGTCAGCAAGGCTCGGGCCTGTTGCAGGGCTTGCTTGGAGTTCATGAGAGACTCCCGGAAAACCGTGGCCGGTGGCCGACTAGCCTCCAAAGCCAAATCCAGGAGGTCGGCCTGCACGCAAAGTTGCCAGCGCCTCAGGATGCGCTACCACCTTGTCCAGTTGCCGCAGATGGGGGTTTTGTGATTGAACAATCGGTGGTTTTGCTTCTTTCCGGCTGCCATACAGCCACAGGAAAAGTTCTCCCAGTTCCTCTGTCTTGTCCGAGGGTACAGGCCTCTGCTTCTCCTCCTCTTCCGGTAACAGCCCTATGAATTCGCTAATGCCAGAGTAGGTGATACCTGTATAGAGATGAGAGAAAGAGAAGTGGTTATTCCATCGATCCTGAATGTCAAAGACCTTGGCTTCCTCTGCCTGTTCCTTCACCATTAGGCCCCGAAACAGACGTTGCACGGTTCGGTGGGTATCGCCGATCTGCCGGGCAACATCCTCCAGGCTCA
>CAXXOQ010000154.1:0-7858 GCA_963664185.2 Caldilineaceae bacterium
CAAATCCACCCCATGCCGGAGCGCATTCCCTGGTGGATCTGAACCGGGCCGGCGTCCCCCTGCTGGAGATCGTGACGGAAGCCGATATTGGCAGTGCCGAGGAAGCCTACCTCTTCCTGGTCCGGCTGCGCACCATCCTCCGTTACCTGGGCGTCAACAGCGGTGACATGGAAAAGGGCGCCCTGCGCTGTGAACCCAACATCTCGGTGCGGACACCGGAACAGGCAGCCCGCGGGGAGCTGGGCACCAAGGTGGAAGTGAAGAACCTCAACAGCCTGCGGGCCGTGCGGGCCGCCATTGAATACGAACATCGGCGCCAGGCCCGGCAGCTGGCCCGGGGCCGTCCGGTCGAGCAGGTGAATATGGGCTGGGACGAGGGCCGACAGTGCACTGTACTGCAGCGTTCCAAGGAGAGCTCCGAGGACTATCGGTATTTTCCCGAACCGGATCTGCCGCCGCTGCAGATTGACCGGGACTGGGTCGCCCGGATTCAGGCATTGCTGCCCGAAATGGTCTGGACCAAACAGGACCGCTACATGGCGCAGTGGGGCCTGCGGCCGCAGGAGGCGGCCCTGCTGGCCAGCGAACGCCCGGTGGCCACCTATTTCGAGGAAACGGTGGCCCTCTACGGCACGGATCAGGGCAAACCCCAGACCCTGGCCCTGTGGATTGCCACGGAACTGTTCAGCCTGCTCTACCGCCAGGGGGAGGGCCAGGATCCCCGCCTGATCGAACGGATCCAGGTCCAGCCCCGGCAACTGGCCGGATTGCTGCAGGCCCTGGACCAGCAGGTGATCAACAACAACACGGCCAAGCAGGTGCTGGCCACCATGTTCGCCACCGGGGAGGACGCCCACACCATCATAGAGCGGGAAGGTTTGGCCATGGTCTCGGACACCGCCGTGCTGGACGACACCATTCAGGCGATTCTGGAGGGCAATCCGGCGGAACTGGAACGCTACCGGGCGGGGGAAACCAAACTGCTGGGTTTCTTCATGGGACAGGTCATGAAAGAAACCCGCGGCCAGGCCGATCCCCATGCCACCCGCACCCGTCTGCAGGAGATGCTTGCATCATGAGTCCATCCCGCTTCCGGGCCGCCATCTGGGATATGGATGGCACCCTGATCGATTCCGAGGAACTGCACTTTCAGTCCTGGCACGCCGTCATGGCCACCTGCGGCATCCACTATTCGCGGGAGGAATTCCTGGCGGGCTTCGGCAAGACCACGGAAACGGTCTTCCGGGAATACCTGGGCCCGGACATTGACGGGGATCACCTGCAGCAGCTGATCCGGCACAAGGCGGACATGTTCCGCGAGACAATGCCCGGCGTTCTGCGGTTGCTGCCAGGTGCTGCGCAGTGGCTGGCGGATTTTGCCGGAGCGGGCATGTATCAGGCCGTGGCGTCCTCGGCCCCCATGGCCAGCATCGCCGCGGTTTTGCAGGAATTGCAGATTGGGGACTATTTCACCGCCATCCTGTCCGGGGTGCGCTTGCCCCGCAGCAAACCGGATCCCGCCCTGTTCTGTCAGGCTGCCTCTGCCGTCCGTACGCCCCCGGATGCCTGTGTGGTGCTGGAAGACAGTTCCTTCGGCATTGAAGCCGCCCGCCGCGCCGGCATGGCCAGTCTGGCGGTAGGGCCTCATGCCCACGGTCTGGATGCCACACTGGCGGCGGAACTGGGCCATATTCCCTGTCGGGTCGTACCCGATCTGTCCGTTGCCCGTTGGGATGATATCCGTGCAACCTTGGTGCCGCTCCCGGATTAAGACAGGCGGAATCAGGCCTCTTCTGCCTGCCACTGCCGGACCCGCAGTTCTGCGGCTTTGAGCTTCTTTTCACAAAGGGCCGCCATGGCCGCGCCCTTCTCGTAACATTCGATCGCCTGGTCCAGGGGCAAGTCGCCCTGTTCCAGCGTTGCCACTACCTGATTCAGCGTGTGCAGGGCCTCTTCGAATGAAACCTGTGCGGCTGACTGTTCCTCTTGGGTCATGGGCCATTCCTTTCCGGTTGCATGCTCATGGGGGATTGTACCTGCCGGGGAGCAGTCCGGCTTTCCATATCCCTTGCCGTATAATGACATACGAAGCCGCAATTCCGCTTCCGGGCATTGCGATGGAGGCAAGTCGATGGGGCCATGCCCGGGTCCGTGTCCCTGGCAGGCCAATGGCGGAGATACGCAATGCAGATCTCACGGGCGGGTACATCCCCACACCCGGAAGTAGCCAGCAACAGGCAATAGACATGACTTGGCCGTTTGTCCCGTGCATACCCGGAGCCCAGCCGCAAACCAAGTTGATTCTTCTGGCCGGGTTCCCCGGTCCGGTCCGGTCAGACATTATCTGCCGTTCCCGCAGGGCGGTTTCACGTCCCGCCAGCCCGGGCCCATGCCTGCCATATCCCCAGGACAACCCAGCCGTACACCATGCCTAACGCCCACGATTCTTTGCCCACTCCCATCACCCGGCCGGCTGTCGTCCTGTTCGTAGACGATCTCTTCTTCTCGGCCCGGCTGGCGGATGCCGTCGCCGCCCATAAGGGTACCGCGGTGACGGTGGATACCCGGGCAGGCTTCCTGCAGGCGATGGACGCTTCCCTGCCCGTGTTGGCGCTGGTAGATCTGCATGTGCCGGCAGACTGGAGCGGTGCCATTCGGCGCTGCAAATTGCGCCCGCATACACGGGCCATTCCGATTTATGGCTTTGGCCAGCATACCGATGTAGCGACCCTGACCCGGGCCCGGGAAGTCGGTGCCGACCAGGCGTGGGCGCGCAGCCGGATGATGGAAGAGCTGCCACGTCTTCTGTCCGATCATATTCGGCCGGTGCTGTCTATGCCCGAGGGGGGCGAGGACGAGATGCCCGATCAGGTACAGGAGGGCATTCGGCTGTTCAACGAGCAACAGTTTCATGCCCAGCATGAAGCCTTTGAGGAAGCCTGGATCCAGGAATCCCGGCCGGTACGCGATCTGTATCAGGGATTGCTGCAGATAGGTTTGGCCTTCCTCCAGATCCAGGCCCGGAACCGGGCAGGGGCTATCAAGATGTTCGGGCGGGGCATCCCCCGGCTGCGGCATCTGCCGGGGGTGGTGCAGGGCATTCAGGTACAGCGTCTGGTCACGGAATCCCTGGTGATATTCGAGCAGCTCACGCCCGACCCGGATGAGGCGACCTGGCAGCGCCTGTGTGCCGGCCTGCCGTACATTCATAAGGTGCCCATTCCGACCACGGAAGAATGAAATCCATCGTCAAGGGATCTCGCCCGTACCGTCCTGACGGATACAGGTATGTCCGCCTGCCGGGCAGGCCGTACAGCCCAAACACCGGGGCATCGCTTGCACCAGGGATATGCCGTGGCGTTACCTTCCTGTCTGGTTGCCTTGTCCTGTTCCGGCTACCCAGAACCAATTCAACGCTGATTTGGCTTTACTCGGCAATCCGATGGATCAAAACTCCCACGATTGCCTTGTGGGCATAATCTTCCCCGAAGAGCATTATTTCACGCCTCAAAATCGCCGCGCAGGATTCGTCTTGAAACCGGAAGCTCGGATGATGCTGTCTCCATGTCGTCTTGCCGCCCCAAGGGACCCCAGGTAGCCAATGGATCTATGTGGGTTTGATCCTGGTCTCGGCGCACAACGTATAGATTGTGGTTCTCCAGGTAATCCACCAGCAGGGGAGAGTGCGTGGTAACGATGTACTGGCTCAGGCCGAGCCGTTCGCGTGTCTTCAGCAGATCCGCGATCATTTCGATGCGGCCGGGATGAACACCATTCTCCGGTTCTTCAAAACCCACCAAGGCTGGCGACTCGTTGACACCTATCAGAGCCAGGAGTCCAAGTAACCGCAACGTACCTTCCGAGAGTACACGTGCGGGTATGGCAACACCATGTTCACGCAGGCGAAGTTCCACTTCCCCTGCATCATTGACATCTACCTCAATGCCGTCAATGCAGGGAATCAACAGATGCAACGCTTTTTCGATTGTCCTGAATTGTCCTGCATTCGTGGCTCTTGGCGTATTGAGGAAAGCTGCCAGTTCCTCTCCCATCAAACCCATATGCCTGACTTCCCTGACGGGACTGGCGGTACGCATGTGTTGACGGGGTGCAAAGTAGAAAAACTGCCAGCTTTCCAGCTCAGTGCGTACGGCTACAACATGAGGACAGTGGGGTGGGTAGTGAGGTATAGACAGGATACTGTGGTCCAGAAAACGATCAAGATAGATGGGATGGGCCTGCCCTTCACGACGCAGGTGGATTTTGGCACCCCTACTTTCAAAGAAAGGCTTGCGCTTCTTGCTGGGTTGGCCATCAGGTCGCAAGGCAACCAAGGATTCGTCTGCTACCCGCATGACACCGGTTTGAGGGAACATCTCAATCTCTATGGCATAACGCAAATGACATTCACGCACTTGAGCACGCCTGCCATTCTGACCCGTTTGTGACGAACTTCCTGGGTAGCGCATGTCCCGGATTTGCCGATTGACCGCCTTGACCACCGCATCGGAAAGCACCAGATCGGCCTCAAGGGCAAAGGCCAATCGTTCCTTCCGGATCAATCCTTTCAAACCTGATGCCCCGATCCGGAATGATTCCAGTGGTTTGCCCCGATAGGGGGGATCGAACGCTTCCTTGAGATTGCGACTGCATGCAATGCGGGAAAGAAGCTGCAGCACATCAAGAAAATTGCTTTTGCCCGCGGCATTGGAGCCAAACAATACCACCAGACTTTCCAGATTGACTTCAATATCCGTCAGCGACTTGAAACCGCGTACCTGAATTCGTTTCAGCATGATGTGTTTCCGCACGGTTCATCCACAGATCCCTACTGCCGGCAATACCAGCCACGCTTGCCCGATAGCGCAGCATAACGGCGCATACGCCGGTGTTGCGGAAAATGTCCCGGATCCGCCAACCACCTGACTACGGCGTACGCAAGAATATGCGGCCCATTACATCGTTTCATGGCCCTGGGCAGATCGCAAGGGAACACCATCCTTGCGCATTGACGGGCAATTCCCGCCTGCACGGTTCACCCTGCTCCTGTAACCTGGCCCAGCGCGTGGCATTCATCCCCCTGCACACCGACGGCTGCAAGTCAAGCAGGACGTCTGGCCATTGCCTGACGCTGGCCTCCAGGACTCACCATGCCTGATGCAACATCAGATCGGGGCACAAAAGCCGCGGTGGCCTACTGGTACCTCCGCAACTGGCTCAGGCCTTCGTCAGACAGCAGCCACTCCACCTGATCCGCGTTCATGTGCCCCTGAATGCGTACCCGGTGAATGCGAAACATGTCATCGCTCCGGTGCAGTACGCCCGACCGGGTTGTGATGCCCGCCCAGTATCCCTCGTCATGAAACACCCGCATTGTATTGGTGTCATAATGCCCCAGCGGGTATGAAATGATATGGGGCCGGATGCCCAATTCCTGTTCAAACCGCCGGATGATGCCCCGCGCCTCTTGCCGCAGGTACGCGTCGCTGCGCCCCTGAAGCGACGTATGGGCCAGGCCATGCGCCTCGATTTCCATGCCCCAGGCCTGCATGTCCCGGATCATGTCCCAGGTCATATAGGCGATGTTCCCGCTGTGGGGAAAGTGGGAAACCACAAAAAACGTGCCGACCATCCCGCGGGCCTGCAGGCGGGGAAACACCTGGGTGTAGTGATCCACATGACCGTCATCAAAGGTCAGGACAATGGGTTTGTCAGGCAACGGCGATCCCACCGCCAGATGCTGCACCACCTTTTTCAGGGTGATGGTTTGGTATCCCATGGCCTGAATGCGTGCCAGATGGGCTTCAAACATCTCGGGCGGGACGGACAGGTCCCGGCGGATGGCATCGGCATGGGGACCCGGCGGATCGACATAGTGATACATCAGAATGGGGATTTGGACCTCCCGCCGTGTGCCGTCCGGGGTGGGCTGCGGTTCGGGCGTAGGTGTCGGTACCGGCATCAGCACCTGGCCCAGCAGGATCCGGTGTTGTTCCGGCTCGGCTTGCGTCACATGCAGTCTCCCGGCCGCTTCCGGGGCGGCAACCTGCCGCAGGGTCTGCAGATCCCTGGCGAATACGGGAGACGGCAACGCACGCTGCCCCTGGATCACCAGCATGACGGCACTGCACAGCAAGGCCAGCCCCAGCATCACGCCCAGATGCCCCCATCGCTTCCGGTTCATGCGGCCACCCTGCACCTAGTCGTGGACATAACCCAGATCCCGCAGGATTTCGGGACGCTTGCGCCAGTTCTTGCGCACCTTGACCCACAGATCCAGAAACACTTCGGTCTCCACCAGTTCCTCGATTTCCCGCCGTGCCTGCATGCCGAGGCTGCGGATACGGCGTCCCTTGTGCCCCAGCACGATCGGTTTGTGCGTAGCGCGCTCCACATAGATTTCCGCGGAGATGTAGGTCTTCGCCGGCGACCGCTCCACGTATTCCACAATGTTCACGGCAATGCCATGCGGCACTTCCTCGCCCAGCTGCTCCAGCGCCTGCTTCCGGATCAGGTCCGCCACGATGGCCCGATAGGTCTGATCCGTGACCTCTTCCTCGTCATAGTACTGGGGGCCGGCCGGCAGCCGGGTCTGGATCTGGTCCAGCAGTTCCGGAATCCCGAAACCGGTGCGGGCACTGAGTGCGCTGGTACACCAGCCCAGGGCGTCCACATCGCCCATCTGCTCTGTCGCCAACTGCCAGTGCTGTTCCACCCGCCGGGGCAGCAGTTCCTCCTGTCCCCCCAGGGCATCAATCTTGTTGAAGGCCATGATCACGGGCGCCAGTTTGCCCCGGCGCTGCCGCTCTGCCATATGCTCCAGCATGAGCTGATCTTCCGCCCCCTGCTCCCGCGTAACGTCCAGCAGCCACAGGATCACGTCGCAGTCCGCCAGAACCGCGTCCACCTGATCGATCATGTACTGGCCGAGCTTGGTCCGGGGCTGGTGCAGGCCCGGTGTATCCTGGAAAATCATCTGCACGCCGGGCCGGGTGAGAATGCCCATGATGCGCTGCCGGGTCGTCTGCGGCTTGGCATGCGTTACGGCCACCATTTGGCCTACGATCCGGTTGAGCAGGGTGGACTTGCCGCTGTTGGGCCGTCCGACCAAACCCACGTATCCGCTGACAAAGGGGGAAGAAGAACTGTCGGGTTGCATCCTGTCAAGTGGGTGCGCAGTTGCCATTACGGAGACATGTACCGGCAAATCCGGCGCATCGGGTATGGGACCTTACAAAAGGCGCGTCGGACGTTGCCGGCGCGCGCCGCCGCAGGGGCTGGCATCGTTCTGACTCTCATTGGCAGGCTGTAACCCCGCCATCGGCAAAGATGTTTTGGCCGGTAATGAAGGCCGAGGCCGGTGAGGCCAGAAAGACCGCCAGTCCGGCCAGATCCTCGGTCTCGCCCACACGGCCCATGGGTATGCGGGTAACCAGAGCCTGGTAGAACTCCGGATCATTGAGATACCGATCCACCAGCGGAGTCCGGATAAAGGTGGGGGCAATGCCGTTAACGCGGATTTGGTGCGCAGCCCACTCACTGGCCAACTGCTTGATCAGGATCCCCAGCCCTCCCTTGCTCCCGACATAGGCGGCATAGCCACGGCGAATGCCCAGATTGCTCCGCACCGACGTGATATGGATGATGCTGCCTTCCGGCTTCCCGGGGGATCATGCTGCGTGCGGCCGCCTGCGACAGCAGGAAGGCCCCCTTGAAATTGATGTCCATCACCGTGTCCCAGGATTCCTCCCGGACATCGGCCGCCGGTTCCTCAATCTGGGTGCCGGCACTGTTGACCAGTACGGTCACGGGCCCCAGGGCACTTTCGGCGGCGGCAAGGCCGGCGGCAATGGAGTCG
>CAXXOQ010000155.1:0-33583 GCA_963664185.2 Caldilineaceae bacterium
CTCAACGTCATTGCCATCCTGGTCCTGTATCCCATCACCGTCTTCGTGGCCGGCGGCAACCGGTGGGCGGGAGTGACGGCGCTTCTGGTGGGGGGACTCCTGTCCTCCATGCCGGCGATGTATGTCAATTGGGGCCGTTATGCCCAGCTCAGTGGTCAGGCCGTTCTGCCGGTGGCCGTACTGCTGCTTTGGCTGCTCGCCAACATGCGCCACTTCCACTTCAGGAGTGCCGGTATCACCGCCCTGGCCCTGGGAGGCATGGCCCTGTGCTATTACCGCATGCCCCTCTTCTATGCCGCGTTTGCCCTGCTCCTCCTGCTGGTGTGGATTCTGCCCAACTGGGGCTGGGATGGAGCGCGCTGGCGCCAGGGACTGTCCAATCTGCTGGGGGCCGCTGGCATGAGCGTGATTCTGATATTTCCCCAGTTTGTCAGGCTGTGGGGCAGTATCCTGGTGGGACGGGCCTCCGTCAGCCTGGGCGGTGCGCCCCAGGACTGGGTCTGGCAGGATTACCAGATCTGGCGATCCCTGCCGGACTACTATCCCCGTTGGCTGCAGCAGTGGGCGAGCTGGGCCTGGATAGGAGCCCTCATCGTCGCGCACCGCAAGGCATTCCTGATCGGGCTCTGGGGCGTCAGTCTGGGGGGGCTGGTAGCCTTGAGCCTGTTGCGGGTGCCCCTCATGAGCGAACTGCAGAACTTTGCCGTAGTCATTGCGATGTACATTCCCTTCAGCATTCTGGCCGGTTGGCTGGTGGGCTGGCTGGCCCAATGGCTGATGGCCCATGCCGGATCGGCATGGGAAACGAACATACCCCGACTGGGGGTACTGGCCAGTCTGCTGGTCACCATCCTGGCAATGCCCACCACCCGGAACATTCTGGACGAGCAGTTCAACATGGTTTCTCCCGCCGATATGCATGCCATGGCCTGGATCCGGGAGAACACAGCCGGGGACGCCAAATTCCTGGTGCCGGGATTTCGGGTCTATGGCGGTCGCACGGTGGTTGGCGCCGATGCCGGGTGGTGGATTCCCCTCCTGACCCAGCGCAGGAACTCCATGCCTCCCCAATATGCCCTGCTGGAAAAGCCGCTTCGGGACGAACAGGTGGAGGAATGGGTCGGTCTGGTGGCATCCCTGGAAGGGATACCCCTCTCTGCGTCCCAGGCGACCCGGCTACTGTGCGAACAGGGATATACCCATGTCTACCTGGGACAGAAACAGGGTGCCGTCGGCTTTGAGGTCAGGCAACTGTACACCGCAGGCCAGTTAGCCCAAAATCCCCATTTGCGCCCCGTATACCGTCAGGACAGGGTTCGGATTCATGCAGTGGATCAGGCGTATTGTCTGACCTATGCCCAGGATGACGAAACGGTAAGGGATCACAAACCCCGCTGATGCAGGCATGCTGCACCCTGTCCGGTTGCACAGGACAGGCCAAAGGATGAATGGCTGGGCAGGAAGAACCATTCTCTGCCCGGCGATTTTCCGTGCTTTGTCAGGTATGCTACAGCCACCTGTGCCTGGAACGGCAAAGGCAACGAATCACCCGTCTTCCCTGGCCGAAGGCCTAATCAGCTTCCGGGATGTCGATTCTTCCACCGAACCCTGGATGCCGGCACCGGAGATCCAGAGCCGTGCCCCCACGGGGAGCAAGGCAATTTGCAATGCCGGGAAATCAGCCGCCAAAGCGATCCGCGGGCACGCCCTTGAAGCCTGTCTTTACCGAAAAGAGATTGCCGCTTGCAGGGGCGGCTGCCAGTTCCTCGGGTGTCATGCCCTGGGCGGCACTGGTGATGTAAAGCGTGTCCAGGTCATTGTCGCCGAACGCACAGGCCGTGATGGCGGCCGCAGGCAACGCTATGGTATCCAGGATTTCCCCGGTGGTGGCGTGGACCCGGCACACCTTGCTCCCGCCATAGAAGGCTACCCACAGCATGCCCTCTTCGTCGATTGTCATGCCATCCGGCAAGCCAAACTCGGGGGTGACGCTGAGTACGACGTTTTCGTCGGTGATCGTGCCTGTCTCCAGGTCATACGACCAGGAACGCACCTTGTAACTGTTCGAGTCGATGTAATACATGGTGCCGTGATCCAGGCTCCAGATGATGCCGTTGGAAATGCCAATGCCCCCCAACACCTTGGTCACGGTGAAATCCGTGTCCATGCGGTAAAGGCTGCCCTGATCGACGGGATTGTCATACGCCATGGTACCCGCCCAAAAGCGGCCGACGGGATCGCACTTGCCATCGTTGAAACGATTGCCGGGTTGATTGCTTTCCGGATCGTTAAGGATGGTAACGGTGCCGGTAGCCAGATGGAATGAGCCAAATCCATGCTGCAGCGCCAGCATAACGGTGTCTTCCTGCCAGGGCACAATGGTTCCGACATGCTGGCCGGTGTCCCATTCCTGATTCACATTGGTGGCAGGATCAAAGGCATACAACCGGCTGGAAAGTATGTCGATCCACCAAAGGACTTTCTTCTGTGTGTCCCAGATGGGACCTTCCCCTACCAGGGCGTTGACAGGAACACGTACTGCGACATCCATACTCATGGGGAGAGCCTCCGGGACTGAAACCACCTGACAGGAAATTCGGCATGGCAGAACCTGCGGCCTGAATCTCGCGTCAGGCCAGTCGTTTGGCTTGCCACTGCCCAAACACTGGTATCGTATTATAAAGAGATCCCGCCTGCCGAAATACAGAGTCTGTTTCCGGATTCGGATCCTGTGCCGGAAACAGGCGGCTGCCGCTACCGGCGCACCACGGAACCCGAAGGAGGTCTTGCATGTCCGATCAGCCCCATGTATTGCTCATCTGTACCGATCACTGGCCTGCGCATCTCCTGGGGGCTGCAGGCCATCCCGTCATCCAGACCCCCACCCTGGATGAACTGTGCCGCAACGGGGTGCGCTTTGCCAACGCCTACAGCGAATGTCCGGTATGCATTCCGGCGCGACGTACGCTGATGACAGGCACGACCTGTCGGACCCATGGCGACCGGGAATTCAAGGTACGGGAACCCATGCCCCAGCTGCCCACCCTGGCCCAGACGTTCCGCGACAACGGCTACCAGGCCATGGCCGTAGGCAAACTGCACGTGTATCCGCAGCGGGATCGCATTGGTTTCGACGATGTCATTCTGGTGGAGGAAGGACGCCCCATTCTGGGGGCTGTGGACGACTACGATCTCTGGTTGGGAGAACAGGGAGAGCCGGGCCTGGGATTCGCGCATGGCATGAGCAACAACGAATATGCCTGGCGTCCCTTCCACATGGATGAGGCCAGGCACGCCACCAACTGGATCACGCGGAGCATGTGCCGCCAGATTCGGCGGCGGGATCCGACGCGGCCGGGCTTCTGGTATCTCTCCTATACCCATCCCCATCCACCGCTTATTCCCCTGCAGGCCTATCTGGATCTCTACCGGGATATCGAGATGGACAGAACCTGCCACGGGGAATGGAGCCGTGATCCCGAGAACCTGCCGTACTACCTCAAGATTATCCGCTCCAAGTGGCTGCACATGACCGAGGCGGAGATCCTGCGTATCCGGCGCGCCTTCTATGCCATGTGTACGCACATCGATCATCAGTTGCGCCTGGTGCTGGGGACGCTGCGCGAAGAAGGCCTGCTGGATGACACCATCATTCTGTTTACGTCAGACCATGGCGATATGCTGGGTTCCCACGGTCTGTTTGCCAAACGTCTCTATTACGAGGCATCCGCCAATGTGCCCATGATTGTCCTGGGTGCCAGGGGGGACTCGCGGGTGGCGCCCCAGACCACTTCGGATCGGCTGGTGGGCTGGCAGGATGTCATGCCCACCCTGCTGACCCTGGCAGGGCTGGACATCCCGGCCACCGTGGATGGCATGCCCATGTTCGGTGAGGTATCCCGTTCCTACCTGTACGGGGAGTGCGGCGAAGGCGATAAGGCCAGCCGGATGATTCGCAGCCACAACTTCAAGCTGATTTATTATCCCTGCGGCAACCAGGTGCAGCTGTTTGATGTGGAAGCAGACCCCGGTGAAACCCGGAATCTGGCAGCCGATCCCCAATATGCCCCACAGCGCCAGGTCTTGACGCAGCAACTGCTGGCGGAACTCTACGGGCGGGATCGGGAATGGGTCCGGGACGGGACACTTGTAGGAATCCCGGAGCCGGAATTCCACTACACCGAAAATCGAAATCTGTCGGGACAGCGAGGCGTGCATTGGCCTCTTCCCCCGATTGATGCATCCGGTACGCCTATTGGCATGCCCTAAACCATGCAAGGGGGAACCGATGAAGATCACAGGCATTGAGACGTTTCTCGTGCATGCCAGCGTACCTGACAGCGGTGGTTGGGGGGCACGGAACTGGCTCTTCGTCAAGGTGTTGACGGACGAAGGCATATACGGCGTAGGCGAGTCAAGCGGCTGGCCCCGCGTCGTGGAGACAGCTATCCGGGACTTGACCCCGGTACTGCTGGGACAGGATCCCTTTCTGATCGAGGCCATGGTCCAGCGCATGCAGGTAGCCATGATGGGCCACGGCATGACCGGAGTCGTGGGCAGTGGCGCCGTTTCGGGCATTGAAATGGCGCTTTGGGATCTCAAGGGCAAGGCGCTGGGAGTGCCCGTGTGGAATCTGCTGGGGGGCAAATTGCGTGACTCTTTGCGTCTCTACACCCACGCACATACCCCAGAACAATGCCAGCGCCATATGGAGCGGGGATTTACAGCGTTCAAGACCGGAGGGGTTACCAATCCGCTGGTCAAGATCCGGACTCTGCGGGAGGAACTGGACCCGTCCATAGATCTCATGGCGGATGTACATGGTCCCCCGTGGCTGACCGTGCCCGATGCCATTCAACTGGGCCAGGCGTTGGAGGAATTCAATCTGCTGTTCTACGAGGATCCCATAGCCCCGGACAATCCGCTGGCGTTGGCCAAGGTGGCGCAAAAGGTCGATCTGCCTATCGCCGCAGGGGAGCGGCATTCCTATACCTGGGGGGTGAATCAACTCATCGAAAACCACATCATTGATGTCGTGCAACCCGATACCGGCCGGGCGGGTGGCCTGCTCGCCATGGCCAGGATTGCCGCGCTGGCCCACACCCACTATGTGACATTCGCGCCTCACGACGGCTCCCTGGGCCCCGTGGCGGAGATTGCCGCCGTCCATCTCTGTGCCACCCTGCCGAACTTTCTTATCCTGGAACACCTGGAAGATGACGTGCCGCAGCGTTATGAGGTTATGGCCCCGCAACCTGCCATCAGGGACGGCCATATGGTGGTGCCGGATGCCCCGGGTCTGGGCATTGATCTGGTACTGGATGCCATTGCCCACTACCCTTCCCAGGGCAACATCTCGCCTCCCAAGACGCATTTCTACATACAGGCCAAGGACGCCAGACATAATTGGCTGGAGCAAACGGAGAATTTCTCGGAGTTTTCCGCCTGACTTCCTCCTGTGGGGAAGAGGCTGCCATTGCCTGGCGCGAGGACGAAAGCCGCATCTGTACGGGCCAGGGACGGTACACACCAGGGCCAACGGCGCCGGTGGTCCCTGCATCGGTGACGTCAGTCGCCAACGGCCAACGGGGTAACGTCGTCCAACGCCAACAGGTCGGCGGGGATGAGGACCATGTCCTGGCGGTGTCATGGCAATAGCCACCCATCCATGATGCGATTGCTCGGTCATGGGTGGGCAGACAGGTATCACCGGCATGCTATACTTTCACTGTTGCCTTGTCAGTGATCGAACGGGGAATTCCCTCATGGACACCCTGTTGCATGATTCCACCGTGAAGACGGCTCTGACGGATGTACGTCCAGAACCGTCCCACACGGCGCGGGCAGGCAATGGGCATGTCGCCCCTGATTCCCGACCGCCCTATCCGCCTTTGCCGCCGGGTTATATCCCGGCCACGCCCGAGCAATTGCAGGCCCTGTGGCATTACGAGGCGGACTATCCCTACCGGCCCGAACGCTACCTGTATGACCCTGACACCACCACCGATCCCTATTACGACAGGCTGGGAGTGCGCTTCATGTCTGGCGTCATGGACGACAATCTGCAACAGTCCCTGCTCAGTGCACCGCAATGCATGAAATCGTTTCTGGCCCATCAGGGCGATCGGTGGCATGCCGCCTACGATGTGGCGATCCTGAACCTGCCGGTGCATGCCGTGGCGAATACCCGCTACGCCGCGAGGCGCCGCCTGTCCCCGGAAATCTCCGTATGGGATTTCCCTCCGCCGCATAAGGCGGCGGAGGGTGCCAAGCCCTCCTATGATTTTGGCCGGAACGGGGCACTGCAATGGGTGATGGAACTGGTGTCCCATTCAGATCGGGAAACGCGCGATCGGGATTGGATCGTGAAGCGGCAGGTGTATGCCCGCCTGCACATCCGCGAGTACTGGCTGTGGGACTTTGAGCTGGACCCGGCCCTGCGGGTGTTGACCCTGGACCCGGTGCCGGTGCCGGCCCCGGACCCGTATCGGTTGGGGGATACCGATCCCTACCACCGGCGACCGCCCGAAGCCGATGGCAGTCTGTACAGTGCCGTGTTGCAGACCCGCCTGCGCCTGGCGGAACGGCAAGGGCGTACGTTGTTGCAATGCTGGTCCTCCCGTTTGCAGGACTGGTTTGACATGCACACACCGGGTCGCGTGGAGGGCCGAGAGGCAACTCAGCGGGAAAATCTGTTGCACCTGGTGGATGGCATGCCACTCGCGGATGACCGTCTGCAGGCTTTGGTACGGACACGGATCGGCCAAATGGAGCCGCTGCCGGAACTGCCGGCGTTATTGCGGGCTCTGCAGGACCCGGATGCGGTTGCCGTAACCACGCTTCTGGACCTGGAAATCGGGACCGACTGACTCCTCGGCTCACAGCCTGGAGGCATAAGGTTGGGGGTAGTGAGGGGTGACAGTTCCTGGCCAGACTCTTCCAGACTCTTGGAGTTGCACCTTAGAAAAGCCATGTGGCTCCAACCTGGATGGCAGGGTTGGGCAGCAGGAACCCAGAGTGCTTTCTTGGTCAGTCCGCAGGGACCAGCGGCATGCTTTTGCGTCAAGAGCATGCGCTGATCGCCTGGGTTTCACCCCGTTGCCGAGTCAGATCCGGGATGGTTACCCAGGCGCCTTCCTCCGTGCGGACCCGGATGTGACCGGGACAGCGTAGCGCCCCATGCCAGCCTTGGGCCTGGAGCCCGTGTGTCCACGGCCCGGCCCGGAACATGGCATCTCCCGGCACCCATACCTCAGCCTCGGGCGGCCATCGGACTTGGACTGGTCCCGCCACGGCAACCCCTCCACGCCAGCGAGAGTGCCCACCGACGGCAGTCCAAGCTGACTGTCAACTACCGAAAGTGGTGCCCTGCTGGCGCAAGTGACAGGTAGCTGGATCAGGGTTCAGTCTCTGTACCCGTCCCGGTTGCAGAGACCACAGAGCAGAGGTCTGGCCTGGACCGCAAACCAAAAACTGCAGCCGACTTTTCATTCCGCATTGGCCGATTGACCAACGGGAATAGTATGATGATGTCCAGGCAACTTGAACTGCCCCAATGCAATTGACTGCTTTCCTGCACCTGCTGTACAAAGAGGTTACTCATGGGTTTTCCCGTTTATGATTTCCGCAATCCGGAGCATATCCAGAATATGCTCGTTACCCCCCAGATCCGATCCCGTTTCCTGCGCATGGAACCGGGAACTTCTGCCCAGGGCCACACCCACGACCTGGGACAGGAAATTTTCCTGATACTATCGGGGCGTTGCGAATTCACCATTGACGGGGAAAAGGAGGAGCTGGGACCCGGTCAGATGTGTATCGCACTGGTGGATCAGATGCACTCGGTACGTGTGGTAGGGGATGAGCCCATGATCATGTACCTGTCTGTCACCCCCCATGTGCAACCCACACATACCTACTGGAACGCCGACGGTACGAAGATGCCACCCCGCTTTGCCCCCAATGCCAATTACGATGTGGAAACAGACACCTCCCTGTCCGTCCAGGATCTGTTGGAAAGTCAGGCCACGCTGTCGGACCAGTTGGCCGAGGCGGCCGCCAAGGTAGCGCAGGTGAACCAGGCGGTAATGGAAGGTGGCCGTTTCGAGGAAGACACCAGGGAACAGATGTGGGATGCCCTGCGGAACCTGCACATCAGGCTGGCGGCCCTGGATGACAGTTGGAATGAACTTGCCCCCAGGGCCAATGCCTGACCCGGCGGCGGAACGTCGATGGGAACCCGCTTGGCTATCACCGGAAAACTCTGCCCGCAATCAGGAGCAAGGTCATGAACAAGGTACGAATCGGTGTTGTCGGATGTGGTGCCATCGGCCAGGTGCACCATCTGCCCAATCTCAAGGAACTCTGGGATCGGTATGAAGTCGTGTCGGTATGCGACGTCTCGGCCCATGCGGCGGCCCATGCGGCATCCCGTTTTGATGTGCCCAACCACTTCACCGATTATGCGGCATTCCTGGATTCAGGACTGGATGCCGTGGTACTGTGCCAGACCGATCCCAAGACGGCCTACGGCATTGCGGCGCTGGAGGCTGGCAAGCATCTGTTTATTGAGAAGCCCGTCTGTTTCTCGCTGGAGGAGATCGATGCCCTGATCCAGGCCCAGGAAAAGGCGGGGACAGTCGGACAGGCAGGCTATATGAAGGTCTATGATCCCGCCTTTGAAATTGCCGCCGCGGAGGCCGCGGACATGGAGGTGCGGTTTGTCCAGATTCACCATCTCCATCCGAATAACGACCTGCACCTCAAGCAGTTTGATGTACAGCGTTTCGATGACATATCGGATGCGGTCATGGCGGAAACCAGGTCGGCCCGGCGTGCATCCATCCTGCAGGCGATTGGCGAGGTGCCGGAATTTGTGGAACGCACGTTTTCCCTGCTGGCCGGCAGCATGATCCATGACTTGTACGGTCTCCGGCACATCATGGGCGTTCCCAGCCACGTGGAAAGTGTGGATATCTGGCAGGAGGGACGGGCGGTCTCCATGCAGCTTGCCTACCCCAATGGGGCACGCTGCAACGGCACCTGGATCGATCTGCCCTATCTCTGGGATTTCAAGGAAACCCTGGAAGTCTGTGGCGACGACAAGCGGATTACGCTGAAATATCCCACGGGCTTTTCCAAGGGCCAGCTGTCGGAACTGACCATCCAGGAAATTGACGCCCAGGGCACGACCGTGGCCCGAACCCCCGCCATCGACTGGCACAGCGCCTTCATTGCGGAAATGAATGCGTTCTACAATTGTATCACTAAGGGGGATGCCTGCCGCACTCCGCTACAGGACGTACGTTACGACGTCAAGCTGATTATTGACATGATTACGCAATTCATGCAGTCTCATTGAGCCTTGGCCGACCTGTATCCGCCGCCTTCAGTTGCATGGATGACCCGATGGACATTGCCGATACCGTCCGCATTCGCCAGCAGGAAATTGCGCCTGCCGCCCTGCCGGGTGACCTGCGGATCGACGAGGAGCTGGGACTGGCCTGTCATCCCGGCCTGACCGGTCAGGTCGTGCATGTGGCCCAGAACGAGCACCAGCGGCTCTACGAGACCCGGGGCACCCGGGCCGCCAACGGGGACTATCTGCTGATGTTCCCGGATGGACTGCATTACGGCCACGCCCCGACCAAGGTCAATGACATGCTGGCCTACCGGTCCCGGGACAGGGGACAGACCTGGACCGGTCCTGAAATCGCGTTCAATATCGATTACAACCAGCACGGCTTCATTCCCCTGCAGCCCTCCGGGAGCCGTCGCCTGTATGCCTTCGGGACCCAGCCCCTCTGGGGCATGTACAGCCGCGAGGAGGGGTTGCACGAGAATGCCCCTATCGGCTATCGGTTTTCCGACGATAACGGCCATTCCTGGTCGGAGGTGCGCCTCATTCGCCCGGCCAACGATCCCGGTTTCCTGGGCATGTCCGTGATGCGTATGTGTGAAACGGAACGCGGGACCTGGCTATTGGGAACCCATGAGGGCGACTGGAGTTACAAACCGCTGATTACCCGTCAGTACATACTGCGTTCCGAAGACAGGGGAGCATCCTGGGAACTGGTGCCCGGGAAACGCCATGGAGGCTGGCACGCGGAGCCTTTGGGGCGCATGGATGAAGGACGGCCGATTGCCGCAGGGGGTGACGAGGTGTACTTGCTGGTCCGCACCCCTACCGGACGGCTCTGGGACTCCCGGAGCCTGGACGATGGCAGGACCTGGGCGGAATTCAAGCCCACCTCCATGATCCATCCGGATGCGCCCCCCATGCTGTTCCCCCTGTCCGACGGCCAGACCTGGGTGAATCTGCATCACAATGTCCATTCCCAGAGTGCGTACGAAGGTTTGCACGGCAAGATGGAGGGCATGAAGGACCGGGGCCAGCTCTGGGCTTCGCTGTCGCGGGATAGCGGCCACACATGGAGCGAACCCGGCTTTCTCTGTACCATGGCCCGGCGGCCGGTGACCGGGGCCAATCCCTTCTTCAACTATCAATGTTCCTACGTGGATGGATTTGCCGATCCCCCATTCCTCCATCTGTTCATGCCACAAGGCTGGAATCGCGTACTGCATCTCAGGATGGAAGAAGACCAGTTGTCAGAATTGCCTACGGCACAGGAATTGGGAGTGTGAGATGGATACCCGGTTTGATTTCGAACGGGATGGATGTCTGCTGTTGCGACAGGTAGTGCCCGATACGGTTCTCGATCCCCTGATTGCACATATCAGTGGGGAAATTGGCCGCTATGCGGACGACCTGTACGCCAAGGGGGAGATAGAGGATACCCATGCGGATCTGCCCTTTGAGACCCGGCTGGTAGCTCTCAACCGGGGCACCGAAGCCCGCCTGCGCAGCTGGAACAACATCGCCATGAGCGAGAGTCTGTACAACCTGATTTGCTACCCGGGCATTGTGGAAGTGCTGGCGCCCCTGTTGGGGCACGACTTTGGTTTCAATGGCGATTATCATGTACGCCCCAAGTTGCCCAACAGCACCTATACCGCCTTTCCCTGGCACCAGGACAGCCAGTACTACGGTGCCGAAAGCCAGCACGCCCGGATCATTACGGTGTGGATCCCGCTGTTGGATGTCGACGAGGCCAACGGTTGCCTTCAGGTCATGCCCGGCAGCTTTGCGTGGGGATTGCTGAAGGGGGCCCGAGGGTCCGATCAGAACATGCGGACCTTCGAGGATGTGGAATCGCGGGGCCAACCCGTTTCCCTGCCCATGCGCAAGGGGGACATTTTTCTCTTCTCCAACCTGACCTTCCACAAGAGCACCGTGAACCTGACCGATGCGGTGCGGTGGAGCATTGACATACGGTACACCCGCATCCCGGAGCAACACCAATTGGCACCGGAAGTCAGGGCCAGCGAGGATTTCATGCGCACCAAGCTGCGCAATACGGGCCGGGCACCGATTGCGCTTCACGGTGTCACGCCGCGTCCGTCCTATGCCGAATGGCGCCAGGAACTGGCGCAACTGCTCAGCGATTTGGTCAAGGCCCGTGCCAGCGCCTGAACGGGCGCAGCAACCACCCATAACACAGGAGGCCCATGCATATTCATCCCCGCTCCGTTGCCCACAAGGTCTTTGACATCTGGCGCAGCCCAGGACGCTTTACCAAGAACCCCGACATTGTGGAATTGCCATCGGGCACGTTCCTGCTGGTGTATTCCGACACCGATGCCCATTGGTCACAAGTGAATCAGGTGTTGACGATCCTGGCCAGCGAGGACCGGGGACGGACCTGGACCAAACGGGCGGAAGTGGGAGAAGCGGTAATGGCGGAGGGCGATCACCGCCTGGTGACACCCCGCCTCAGCCTGCTGGACGACGGCCGGCTGGCCGTGATCTGCGATCATGACGATCACAGCTTTTTCCATGAAGATCAGCCTGCCGGGAACTGGGTCTGGTGGAGCACAGACGAAGGATGGACCTGGAGCGAACCTATCGATTACGGGATCATGGGCTTTGAGCCGGATCGGATCCTGGACCTGCCCGATGGCAGCCTGGGCGTCGGTACCCACATCATGTTTGGTGATACCCAGGAACTGGGCGAAATCTTCACCGTGTCAGAGGATGGCGGGAAGACCTGGCAGCAGAGGGGCGTAGTCGCCCATGATGGCCACTATCGCTACTGCGAAGGAGCGATAGTGATTCTGGATGAGGGCCGGGAACTGGCCTGCATTCTGCGCGAAAACCACCATGGCGGCACACCGAGTTTCGTTTCCTTTTCCTCGGATCAGGGCCGTACCTGGTCCAAGCCCGAAATGTGTCCCTTCGCCCTGGATCGGCCGTATGGGAAACAGTTGCCGGACGGCCGTGTCCTCGTGACCGGACGGCATGTCAATGGGCCTTTGGGAACCTACGGCTGGTGCGGTGATCTCAGGCAGGAACTGGGGTATCAGATTGGCGGTCCCCGCCGCAAGTATGCGGCTCGCCTCGAGGGGGGCGAACTGGTCATCGACAATCTGCCGGGCCATGAATGCCGGTACTGCCTGCTGCCGCCTGAGAATGCGTTCAGTGAGGTCAAGATGGAGGCCCACGTACGCGTGGAGGGGGCGGCCCATCAGGCCAGTGCCTTCCTGTCCGTGGCGCAGATTGGGGCGGTCCTGCAGATCGCGGCCAATGGCATCTGGTCCCGCCCCGGGGTGGATTTCCTGCATCCGATTGACATGACGCAAACCCGCAAGGTGACCCTGCATCACCGGCGTGGGTGGCTGCAAATCAAGGTGGATGACGAGACCGTCATCAATCAGTGTGTGTTTCGGGAACCGATGCCCGTAGGGGATTCCCGGCGGGCCGGTAGTCTGCGGGGGTACTCGGCCTGGGGCCAGGCCGGCGCCGGGGGACGGAGTTTCTGGCAGGATGTGTCGTATGAGGTGCACAATCGCACGCTGGCACCCTTTGCCTGGTCATGGCAGGCCACGTCCCAGACATTCCCCGACCAGTACCAGCAGGATCGCATGATCCAGATTCATGGCAATCATCCCGATCAGCCTCCGGCTCCCGACCACGGGTATTCTTCCTGGATCCAGCTGGCAGATGGCCAAATCTACTTCGTGGATTACACGAACTATGGCGATCCCGGCGGGAATTCCCATTTGGTGGGCGTATATCTGGAGGCAGAAGATCTGGCCTAGCGAATGCCCAGGAACCATCAGACTCTGATCTGTGCAGGGCAGCCTGCAAGGAAGAATCACAATGACTGAGGAAGAACGCTATTTGTTCGATCTGCAGGGATTTCTGGTCGTGGAGGATGCCCTGACGCCCGCCCAGGTGCAGGAACTGAATGCCATCCTGGATCAGAAAATCGCCCACGACGTGCCGGCTGATGTACATTCCCATCGTTTCCCGCAGGAATTGCTGACTTGGGGCAAGGCGTATCGGGATCTGGTAGACAATCCGACCATTCTGCCGTATCTGGTGGAACTGCTGGGGGACCCC
Organism: Caldilineaceae bacterium; assembly: GCA_963664185.2. Classification (GTDB taxonomy): domain Bacteria; phylum Chloroflexota; class Anaerolineae; order Caldilineales; family Caldilineaceae; genus Bin34. The sequence goes on from CAXXOQ010000155.1 coordinate 13,463, forward strand.
TTTCGTCTGGATCACGATTATCTGGACATCATTCGGGCCGGCAAGGGCCCCATCGGCACTTCGTTGCACGGCGGGGCGTGGCCCCTGCATCCCACCCACTTTTTCCGTTGTGTGAACGGCACCATACGGAACGGCCTGTTTGTGGTGGCCTACAATCTGTACGATGTCCATCCCGGCGATGGCGGCTTTGCGGCCGTACCCGGAAGCCACAAGAGCCACTTCCGGTTCCCCGCGCAGTGGAAGGAACTGGACGGGAGCCAAAATTTCCCGTTCGTGGCCCAGGTGACAGGCAAGGCCGGTACGGCCATCCTGTTCACGGAAGCCATGACCCATGGCACGTTGCCCTGGCGAGGTCACGAGCGGCGCACCATTTTCTACAAGTATTCACCCCCCGCTCTCTCCTGGTCCCGCACCTACTACGATGTCGCTGACTATCCGGATTTGTCAGAGCGACAAAAGGCGATTCTAAGTTCCCCCAGCGCCCTGAGAGAGCCCCTTATAGACAAGGCGTGAACGGCTTGGCTTCGTGGCGGACCTGAGCCTGGAGGCCCTGCGCATAGGGGGGTATCCTGCCGGGGACAGCGTGGCCTACGCTCTCTGGAACCAATGCATCAGATGCCGCTGTTCCCTGACGGTTTCGAGGGACAGTTGCCTGGGCCTGGACTTGCGGGGCAAGCCCTGCATGATGGGCAGCAACCGGTCATCCAGCAACTCTGAGGCCTGGTCCCAATGACCCAGATCTGCGTGCAGCAAGACCAGGTATTGCAATGTCATGATCCAATCGTGGGCTTCGGCCACAGATTCGGACTGGTTGGCAACATGCTGATACGCCTCGTCTGCCGTGGTCATTTGCTGTAGCGCCGCCTCCATTTCATTGCGGTCCCACAACGACAAACCGTACTGCATACAGCACAGTGCCAGCGTCGTGTCGGGCGGGACCCCTTTGCGGCCATATAGCTTCTGCACCTGCTCGAATCTCTGTTCTGCCTTCCGGGAAGGCAGCAGTTCCGCTGTCGCCAGGAGACACTGGGAAGCCAACGCGACATGCTTGCGGCTTTTCTTGACATTCGCCAGGTCAAGTCCACGCCTGTAGCACTTCAGGGCCTCGTTGGGATTGCCCATGGACGCATACTTTTGCCCCCGGTCCAGGCAAAGTCGTATGACGCGGGGCTTTTTGAAGTGGCCGGAATGCGACGAAGCCAGTTTGAGCGCAGCGGCACTGTAGGCCAGACTTTCTTCCTGTCGTCTGCCACGCCACAGCAACCTGGCCAGTTTCTGCAGGCACTGCCATATCTGTTCATATTCATTCAGGGACTGCAAGATGGCGAGAGCTTGCTTGTGGCATTCAATGGCGGAAGCCCATTCACCTTCCTGTTCCAGCAGGGCCGCCAGGGTCGAATGGACCTCTGCCACCACAGGATCTCCTTCCCTCTGGCCAAACTGTGTGAGCGCTTCCTGTAACGTAGTCCGTGCCACCTGAAGATGCCGACGGCGGATGTGGATTTGGCCCAGAAGCAGGGCCGCTTCCAGGGGATCCTGGCTGGCACGTTGCAGCTTGGCTGGCGTGTGCAGCAACTGTTCCACCAGGGATTGGGCCTGGTCCATATGACCGAGACGAAAATGGAGTTTGGCCAAAACATACTGTCGGCACAACTGTTCCCGCGACTCCCTGGAGGCCAGGCTGTTCGCATAGAGAAACAGATTTTCCTGCAGGGCCGCTTCCAGTTTGTCCTGACGTTCCAGGACCTCGGCCAACCTGGCACGAATCCGGAAAACGTTTTGGCTGCCCTCATCATGGTACTGCCGGAGATGGGTCAGACTTTGCCGCCAGTGCTTCTCAGCTTCTGCATGGTGGCCAAGGTGCAGGTGGGCCTGTGCCAACCCATCATGCACATGGGCCTGGGTTTCGGGTTGTTGGGACAGGTGGGCGTTCAAATCCGTCAGCAGGGCCTGCAGCACGTCAATGACGGACTGGTATTGTCCCTTCCACATATGCAGACTGCCCATGAGCTGGCGCATGTCATATTGCTCCGCCAGGGTCAGCCGCGTCCCTGGAAGTTTGCCCAGACGCTTATAGGCGCGCTGGCTGTATTTGAAGGAGGCCTCCATTTGGCCTTCGGCAAACAGGGCCAGGGCCAGAAAGTAGAGAGCCCGCAGCCTGTCTTCGTCTGTCGGCAGGCCCTTATACGCCTTGCTGTCCACCAAGGGGTGCAGAACCGCCAGCGCCTCTTCGTTGGCTCCCGGTTCCAGCAATGCATGACCCAGCCACAGCCGGCAAGTGGCGGCCAGACTGTCGTGGTGGGGATCCCGTCCTTCCAGGTTTACCAGTGCCTGACGGAAATGGGATTGGGCCAGAGGATAGTCTTTGGCCTGCACAGCAATACGGCCCTGCAGGCAGTCGCTCCGCCCTGCCAGCAAATCCTGTTCGAATGTGTGCAGGTCCAGGTTGCGCTGTGCCTCCTGAACTGCCTGCAAGGCCTTGGCGGGTTCCTGTTCCTCCAGCCGCAGTTCCGCCAAATCCAGCAAGACACGGGACCGCAAGTGCTGGTCCTCGGCTACCAGCATGGGATCCTGCAGGAATTGCAGTGCCTGTTGCAGGGAGGATTTGGCGGCTGCCCGGTCTTGCTGTTCCCATTGGGCTCTGCCCAGCAACAGATACAGTTCGCCCCGCTGGGAAGGCACCGTCAGACGGTCGGGGCAATTCAGCAAGGCTACAAGAATGGACCCGGCTGCCGCGAACTTCCCATCCAGCAACATGAGATGTGCCTGTTCCAGTTCAATCCGGAATTTCCACTCCGCATTGGCGACATGGAGTTTGTCGCAGGCCTTGAGGCCCCGGCGGACCATGCGCTTGGCCAGTTTGGGCTGCCCGCGCAGGCGACTCAGGCGGGCGGTGAAAGTAGCCGCGATGAGCCGTTCCAGTCTGGCATGGTCGAGTTTGGCAAAGACTGCCTGTGCCTGCTCCAAGAGTTGCCCCGCACGGTCAAAATCCTCTTTGAGCATATAGAAGCGGCCCGTCTCCAGGGTGATGCGCCCCATATCGATATGTTGGGCAGGGAAGAGAGTCTGCAACTGGTCATACGCCTGGGCAAAACACGCTTCCGCTTCCGCCCATTTGGCCATTTTGCGGTAGAGGATGCCTTCAAACGCCAGATATTTGGCCGGCAAGGAAGGATCCTCACTCTCGCTGTCCTGGAGCAGGCTTGAGGCACGATGGGCGTTTTCCAGGGCCAGGGGGAAGTGTCCCCGTTTGCCTTCCGCCAGGGCCAGCAGGTGGAGTGCCCGGCCTTCAACCAGGCAAGCCGGGGGACCAGCGGCATCCGCACAGGCCAAGACATTGCCGGTAACTTCCTGGACGACATCCAATGCTTCCTGGTGCAGGGCCACCTCGGCCAGGATGAGTTCGCACTGGAGGGCCTGCAAATCGCTGGGCCCCCGATTGCTGATGTAAATGTCTTGCGCCAGCTGCGCCTGGCGCCTGGCTTCCGGATGCTGCCCCGATGCCAGCTTCATGTCGGCCAGCTGCAGGTGACTGTCGGCCAGCTCCAGCGAGTCAATCCCGTAATCCAGGGCCATTTCCTCTACCATCTGGCTGAGGAAGTGGCACGCATCTTCATAGCGGCCCAGCGTGCGCAAGTCCTGGACCAGCACCAGGCGGTCCTCCATGGGGCTTTCGGGACTGGCAAGGTCCTGCAGCCGCACATAGATATTCGTCACATCCTGTGCCAGGTCATCCAGCAGAGCATGGTAATAGGGTTGGGACGAGTTTCTCCTTTCCACGCCGATCGCCTTCAGGGCATTGTGCGTCTGCGTCCTCCAGTTCTTGCGCCAGTTCCTGGGGGTTTGAGGATCCGCGGCCAGGCTTGCGGTCAAAGGCAGTTTGGCCTTGGGCATTTTCAGGGCAACACATACGGCAATGGGTTTGGAACGCGTGAATTCAGAGATGTAGTGCATGTTGTCGGTCGTTGAGGCACCTGGGCAAGTACGCAGATCAATGCCCGGCTAGGCTTGATGTTGCGCCAGCCGCTGGCTGACGATTTCCCGGATGTTGTTGAGGTTGTCACCAAAGATTACATCAATGGATTCCGAACGGGCAAAAGACACGAAATCCTCGTAGGCCGGGCCGGGCTGGTGGCTGCTCTGGAAGCGGTCTGTGACATAGAAACGCAGGCAGTTCGGTTCATGCATCTGCTGGCTCAGGGACTGCAGGTCCATCAGATGGGCAGGATCGTAGGATTGGGCGGCAGTCTTGCAGGAAACCAGGACAAAGTGGCCGTCCTGCAAGCCGACAAAGTCGATTTCCCGGGTTCCCTGCGGCGTAGTCAGATGCTGTCCACAACTGCAGTCATCGAACAGGCCCGCCAGCCGCTGCCAAACAAACACTTCCAGCCAGTGACCGTTGATGTAATTCCAGTTGTCTTCCGTAATGTGAAACGAAATCACCCCCTGGGCGCGAGCCACCCCGGAGATGATCCGAAATTCCTGCAGCTTCTGCAGCAAGTCCTGATGGGGCTCCTGCATGCGTGCCAGATCCAGGGACAAGGCCTTGCCGCCTGCCTGCATGTCACTTAGGCCAGAGGCTATCCGCAGAGGCGTGATCACTTGGCTCCAGACATCCCGGTGGGCCACCAGATATTCCGCCAAATGGTCATAGGGCGATTCTATCAGGGGGTAACGGGATCCCATCCTGACCCCGCGCGCGGCCAGATAGCAGTCCAGCGTGTTGTAGGCTACTTCAGGGGCGGCCGCGGGCCGGAAGACATCGTGCAGCAGCAAATGCTCCTGCAGGGTCACGTGTGTGGCCCGATGGCCGTATTCGCGCGCCAGTTGCATGGCCGCGGTCCGGACAGCCAACGGCCCTGAACTCACACAAAACTCCACATCCGTTGCCTTTTCCTGGAGCAGGGCTTGCCGCAGTCGGCTCCGCGTCGAGTTGAAATCGTTGGGGCTCACTTCGACCGCAGTGCACGCGTAGCGGGAAAGTTGCTTCCTGTACTCCTTCTCACGCTGTTGCAGGTGGGTGGGTACGGCAAGCAGGACAGAATGGGGGTGCCGGAAGCGAAGGAAGCGCAAGGCGATGGCAAAGTCCCCGCCCAGGGAAATCACGGCTAGTGTGCGGCCCATATTGGCGGCGGTGCTCCATGCCAGGGATTGGCCCGTAAGGCGCCACTCTCCGGGCGTGTCAACAGATAGGGCGGGACACCTTACGCCACGCCCATCTGCTGGGCCAGATCTACCAGGTCCCGTGCATAGAAATCAAATGCTTGGGACCTGGCGGCATCCATATCGTGGCGATGCACCCTGGACGGCCCATATTCCTCCGGGCGGGACACATAGGCTGTACGAAGCCCTGCCCGGCGGGCGCCGGCCAAATCCTGTTCATGGGCGGCTACCATCATGACCTGCCGGGGTTCCAGTCCCAACAGGCGGGCCGCTGTCTGGTATACGGCAGGCCGGGGTTTGTATTCCCGCGCCAGTTCACAGGACAGGATACAGTCCCACCGCCAATCGTTGAAGCGCGCCAGATCGATCAATAGCGACACGTTGCCGTTGGACAGGGGGGCTATCCGATAATGTGGGCGCAGGAGCGTCAAACCCTCCTGGACATCGGGCCAGGCCTGGAGACGGTGCCAGGCGAGGTTGAAATGGTGGATTTCGCCCTCGGTCAACCCGCGCAAGCCATACCGGGGAAGCAAACCATCCAGGAGGCGGCGGTGGATGTCGTCCATGGGTTGCCAGGGCAGTTCCCCCTGGTTCACCTGTTGGAGAGCCGGGCCGTAACCGGCCCTCCAGTCCAAGGCAAACTGGTGCCAATCCGCAGTTACCTGGGTGCGTGCTTCCAGTTGCTGTCCTTCATGGGCGATGGAGGTGTACCAGTCGACCAGTGTGCCAAAAACATCAAAGGTCAGGGCCTTGACGGAATCAGCCATAGCCACCTCCGTGCCGGGTCAGTTGGGGTCCCTGGCGGTATCGCATGGACCACCCCTTCAAAGATCCTGCCAGGTCTCGCCAAAGCGGTCCCTGTACCAGTCCCGCAGCGGCACGTCCTCATCCTGGGGCAGGTAAAAGCCCAGATGGCTTGACTTGTGGCCCAGCAACTGTCTCCCGATGGGGGAGCACTTGTCCAGAAGCTCTTCGGGCAGGGTCTCATAGTCGATCGGACGCAGGATCCGGTAATTGTAGCCGTAATACAGAACCACGCGATCCTGATGGGAGTAGTTGGGTGCACCGGCATGCCAGGTGGGCTGGCCAAAAATGACGGCGTCGCCGGCATTGACCTTGAGTTCCAGCGCGCCCACGGGGTCATCGGCCCCGTTCAGGAAGGACGGACCGCCATCCATGCGGTTGGATCCGGGGACCACCATGAGCGATCCCATGTTGCTCTCCAGCAGGTCTGTCAGGAAATAGCCGATCTTGAGACTGGCCAAGGCCCGGCGTCCATAGAAGCCGATACCGGGTTTCCCGCCATCCGGATGCCAGCCGATGTTGCGCCTGTCAGGATCGGGGGGCACCATGATCAGGTGTGACGTGCACAATTGCAGATTGAAATGCTCCAGGAAGCGAACCGCCTTGGGAAACGTGGAAGGCCATTCCAGCAGGTCCAGAAAGGCATCATCCTTGTCCACGATGGGACGGATATTCAAGCCGTAGGTCGCCGAACGGTGTTCCGAGCGCTCCAGGTCGTATTTCAGTCGCTCAATGACCCCCATCAGTTCTGATACCTTATCGCCAGGCAAGGCGTTCCTGACGATCAGGAAACCATTTCTCTCGAAGAAAGCAACCTGTTCCTGAGTCACTTCCTCGGTGGCAGGAAAACCAAACATATCCAGCTCCTTGATGCAAGTTGACTTTGGGTCAGGTCCGGTCCGGCGGCACGGTGTCGCAACGCGGCCCCGTCCGTAACCTGCCTTTCGGTGCTTTTGCCAGGCGGTCCTCGATCCTGGCCCCCGCCGGCGGATTACACGCCCTGAATCACAGGATTGCGGAGAATGCCGATGTCCTGGATCTCCACTTCCACCGTGTCCCCGGGCTTGAGGAGTACCTGGGGATCCCGGGCAAAACCTACGCCACCGGGTGTACCCGTGGAAATAATGTCACCCGGTTCAAGTGTCATGACCGATGTAATGTCGGCAATCAGGTCATTGACGGTGAACAGCAGCTGCCGGGTATTGGAGGACTGCATTTCCTCACCATTCAGGCGCAGCTTGATGTCCAGGGCATGGGGATCCGGGATGTCATCCGCCGTGACCAGGACGGGACCTATGGGGGCAAAGGTGTCAAAGGACTTTCCCATCACCCACTGGCTGGTGCGATGCTGGAAATCCCGGGCACTGACATCATTCAGGGCGGTATAGCCGCCCACATAATCCAGGGCATCCTCCTTGCTGACATTGCGGGCCGTCTTGCCCATGACCACGGCGAATTCCGCTTCGTAATCCACAGCCTTTGAGATGACCGGCAAATGGATGGGGTCATCCGGACCAATGATGGTGTTGCTGTACTTGGAGAAGACTACCGGATGTTCCGGTGTTTCCGAGTTGGTTTCCTCGATGTGATCCTTGTAGTTGATCCCGATGCAGAGGATCTTGTCGGGATTGGGAACCGGTGGTCCCAAGCGGACGGCATCCAGGTCCAGCACATGGTCGGCACCGAGGCTGGCGGCCGTTTGGGTCACACGGGAATGCATCGTTTCCCCCGCGGCCAGAAACTCAATGACATCCTCAGGAATCTGGCTGTCGGCACGGCAAACATCACCGATGCTTCCATCTTCGAGAAGGACACCCAGGCGTTGCCGCCCTTGCGCGGAAAAAGTAATCAATTTCATGGCATGTCTCCAAATCCACGGAACGGGGATGCACAGGATTCATCCCCGGAACAAGGCCACCTAATTCTACTCCCTTCGTTGGGATAAAGAGATATAGGGGGCCGTGAGACAGCCTCAACGGCACACGGCCACAGGGCCAAAGAGCCTGGTCCGGCCATGTTCAAGGCCTGTGCGGGACGCGCTCCTCTTCCGGCCAGGGCAGACAGGCGCATTGCGGACCACCCACAGATGGGGCATACTGTGTCAGAATGCCCGGTCCGGATGTAGGGGAATCGTATCATGGCTCGCATGCTTGAAATCACGCCCGGTATGAAGATTGCCGCCCAGGTGTCGCCGGAGCCTTCCGCAGAGGATCTGACCTTCATCCGGCAGATGGGGGTCGAATATGTCGTGCTGTGGACGACGGGCGAAAACGCGCATTACGAGTACTACGCCAGCCGCAGGCGGCTCTTTGAGAATCACGGGCTGAAAATCTACGGCTTCGGGAATTCGGATGTCCACAACCAGGATGCCATCGTCCTGAATCTGGCCCATCGGGACACCAAGGTGGAAGAATACAAATCCCATCTGCGGGCCCTGGGCCAGGCCGGCATACCGTACACCACCTACGCGCACATGGCCAACGGCATCTGGAGTACGGAGCGGGAAGCAACACGCGGCGGGGCGGATGCCAGGGCGTTCAATCTGGATACGGCCACCGCGGGGCATTGGCGGGATCGGCGGTACCATTTGCCGCAGTCCCACGGCCGGACCTATACCGAGGCCGAAATCTGGGACAACTACCAGTCCTTCGTGACGGAAGTCGCACCGGTGGCCGAAGAGGAGGGCGTGCTGATCGGTATCCATCCTGATGATCCGCCGGCCCTGGATCTGGCGGGTGTACCCCGGTGTATCTTCAGCAGCCATCAGGGCTATGCCCGGGCCCTGCAGGTGGCCGACAGTCCCAATGTGGGAATCTGTTTCTGTGTAGGTTGCTGGCTGGAAGGAGGGGAGCTGATGGGCCGGGGCGTGGAAGAATCCATCCGCGATTTCGGTGGCCAAAACAAGATCTTCAAGGTCCATTTTCGCAATGTGGATGCGCCCCTTCCCCACTTTGTGGAAACCTTCGTGGATGATGGGTACTTTGACATGTACCGGGCCATGCGCGCGTTGCAGGAAGTGGGCTTCAATGGTGTGCTGATTCCAGATCACATTCCCAACATGGCCAATGATCCCCGGGTGGGCACGGCCTTCTCGATAGGCTTTATGCAGGCTCTGGTGAAGCGGGCCGAAGAGGAGGTGCCCCGCGCCTGAAGAGATCCGTGATACGAAGGACGGGCGTGGCCGGCGCCAGGCGGCTGGCCGCACGCATCCTGCCCTGTGGATCTTCACCAGGCAGCCATGGCTGCCACAGACAACAGGAACTGCCATGCTTGAAATACGGCTTGGGGCCAATCAGGAAATCGAATATGCCGAGCGCCCTGTACCCAGAGCGCGGGACGAATGGGTACTGGTCAGGATTCTGTCGGCCCCGATGTGCAATGAGTATCACCAATATGCCCAGGGCCTGCCCATCCCGCGGATAGGGCATGAAGCCGCCGGCATCGTGGAAGATCCGGCAAAGTCCGGCATCTTCAAGGCGGGGGATCGCGTGGTCGTCATGCCCCAGCTGCCCTGCGGTCAATGCCCACTGTGCCTCCAGGGAGAGTATATCCATTGCCGCCACCAGCAGGATGCGCAGAAGATTCTGGGCGAAGAAGCGGCCACGGCCACCTTTGCGCAATACATACTGAAACCGGCCCGCCAACTGGTCCCGGTGCCCGCGGGTTACGACCTGGATCATGCAGCCATGGCCTGTTGCGGATTGGGGCCGTCCTTTGGGGCGGCCGAGCGCATGCACATCGATCATGCCGATACCGTGCTCGTTTCCGGCCTGGGTCCTGTCGGTCTGGGGGCGGTCATAAACTGTACCTTGCGGCACGCCACCGTGATCGGCAGCGATCCGAATCCCTATCGCCGCGATCTGGCCCTGGCGCTGGGTGCGGATCACGTACTGGACCCCACAGCGGAAGGGGCACTGGACCAGATCTTCGCCTGGACAGATGGATACGGTGTAGACGGGGCCATGGAATGTGCCGGCATCGTCGCCGCCCAGGAATTCTGTGTGCGGGCCGCCGGAACCAAGGGACATATTGCGATTGTAGGCTCCGCAAAAGACAAGGCTGCAATTCCCCTGGGCACGGACATCCTGTTCAAGGGCTTGACCATCCAGGGATCCTGGCATTACAACCAGGGCTCCACCGCCAAACTGATGCGACAGATTGGACAGGTAGGAGACAAGCTGGACCGCATGATCACCCATCGCTTTCCCTTGCGGAACGTCAGGGAGGCATGGGAGATGCAGTGTACAGGCCAGTGCGGCAAGGTCATTTTGCAGCCCTGGGACTGAAGGTCAGGCGACTTGCCGGCGGCCAGGAGCCGCCACATTCCCGGGACGGGCGTAAAGCAGAACCGCCCTGTTGGGCAGGTGGCGCGCACATTCCCCGGTAAGTCACAATGGGCTGAAAGCGCTTGGTGGGAAAGGAAACAGAAATGGACCTGCTGGATCTGACAGGAAAACGCATTCTCATAACCGGGGGCCTGGGCGCGATTGGTCGTGTCGTGGTCCGCGTTTTGGCCGAACACGGTGCGCACGTGCTGGTCAACGACATACGCGACCCCGATGAGGCACAAGCAGCGATGGCGACAGAGGGGCTGACCGGTCTGGCCGTGAGCTACTATCCCTGTGACTGCCGGGACCTGGATGCCGTACAGGCTCTGTTTGGGCGACTGGAGGAGGAGAATCTCCTGCCCCATACCGTGTGTTGTCACGCGGGTCTGGTCCATCCCGGCCCTATTGACAACTTCAGCGTGCAGGACTTTGACGCCACCATCGACCTGAATCTGCGTGCGGCGTTTCTGGTTTCCCAAACTGCCGTCCAACATTGGCAGCGCCGTCCCACCGGAGGGCATCTCATTTACACCACCTCCTGGGTACAGGATGTGCCGTGGCCCGAGATTACCGCCTATACCGTCAGCAAATCGGGTATGCGGACTCTCATGCGGGGCTATGCCCGGGAACTGGCACCCAGTGGCATACGTGCCAATGCGATCGCTCCAGGCATAGTCGGGGTCGGCATGGCCAGGCAACAATGGGATACCGATCCTTCCTACAAGTCCCGTGCCAGCAAAGCCATACCCCTGGGGGATTTGCAGACTCCAGAGTCTGTGGCACACGGTTTTCTCTTCCTGTGTTCCGACATGGCATCGTACATGACGGGCTCTGTGCTGCTGGTAGACGGCGGATGCAGTTTGTATCCCATGGATTGACAGTGGGTTTTTCGGGTCCCGCCAGGGGACGCAGACTCTGGAAGATGCCCGGGATTCTCTCTCTAACAACCCCTTGGCGACCGCAACCGGGGTTAATTCCTGCCCTCAAAGGGGTTCGTCAGGGACGAGATCGGCTACGAGCGTATGTTATCTATCCGTCACAAGACACGTTGTCGGGACCTGCCGCAATTTGCTGGCAGCGCGCAGGGGCACAGTCTACCCAGCCCTGTGGTGCCTGCACCCTGCATCCTCCCTCATGCACAGACGGCTCTGGGGGCATCAGGTATATAATTCCCCCTGAGTACCTGCCCATGCGCTGGGACCAGTTTGCCGATTTGCCTGTCCAGACCTGTGATCTGGCGTTGTACCGTTACCGACCGCCATACCGTTGTTCCCTGCCTGCCCGCCGGTCGCAGGTGGGGTTCTTCCATTTGGGTATGTGGTCGGACCCGGAGCCGCAACTTTCCCTGCAAGCGGTTGTGGGGAACGGGCACTTGACCTTCACGTTACAATCAAGAGACACGATATTTCCCGTCCAGTATTTCATGAAAGGACCATGACATGATCACGCCGGAGCAAGTGCAACACTTCAGGGACAACGGCTATACGACCGTTCCCCATCTGTTTTCGGCACGGGAAGTTCAGGCCATGCTCAAGGAACTGCACCGCTTTCAGGCAGAAGGCCTGGGCCGCAACGTGTCCACGGACCCGGATGCCAAGGTCAACTATCAGATCATTCCCCTGCACAACAAGAGTGCCCTGTTTCGGGCCTTGCCCTTTGCCCCCAAGGTGATTCGGTGTATCAGTTCGCTGATAGGAAATCCCTTTGTGCGCCACCTTGACCAGATCTTTGTCAAACCGCCCGGTGTCGGCATTGGCACGGACTGGCATCAGGACAATGCCTATTTCAAGCTGGAAGATCCCACTCGCGGTACGGCCATGTGGATAGCCCTGCATGATGCCAATCTGTTGAATGGCACGCTGCATGTAATTCCCAACAGTCACCTCCAGAGTTTTACACATTCCCGCGATCCCGATTCGGATCACCACATCCACATTGAAGGGCTGGAAGGAGTCGAAGTGCCCGTTGAGATAGAAGCGGGCGGAGCCATATTCTTCAATTACGGTACGGCACATGCCACGAAGCAGAATCGGTCCGACAAGGAACGGGCCGGCCTGGCCTACCACTTCTTCAATTCGGATTATCACCTGGCCACGGACCAGGCCACTTTCCTGGTGCCGATCACCGGCTCGCAGGCCACGGGAGGCGAAGCGGAATATGGTCAACGCATTGCCGGCACCTGGCCCCACGAAGTCAACAAGCTGGTGCCTGAAGCGGCCTCATCGCAATCCGGCTGATCCTCACGCCTGTCGTCATTCCCATCCTGGCCTTTGTCCGGCTGGCCTGCGGCTCGGTTCTGTTGACATAAATTCCGAGTCCCTGGGGGATTCCCTGTACGGGAAACAGCGGGGCTTTCTGAATTCCGGCGGCAGTGATAAGGTATAGAAAGCATCCACAAGCCACGGTGCTTGTTTGTCTCAGAAAAGGAGGTAACACCCCTATGAAACTTTCGCGTCGCACTTTCCTGCAACTGGCTGGCATGGCGTCCTTGACGGGGGCTGTGGCCGCGTGTACGGTGGCCCCTGCGGCGGGCGATGGTGCGGGCGGGGCCGAAGTGACCGAGCTGATCACCTATTGGGGAGGCTGGACGCCGACCCAATCCCAGGAACGCAGCGAAGACAATCCGATTCCGCATGACAACATTCTGCAGGTGCTGGAGGCCTATCAGGATGTTGCGCCCAATACATCCGTGGACTGGATCCGGATTCCCCAGGCCATGGGATTCCGGGAATGGACGATTGCCCAGCAGAACGCCGGTACGATCCCTCACATTACCCCGCAGGCCCATTGGCATGTAAAGGACGATTTGGACAAGAATTGGTGGCAGGAACTCACGCCGTTCATGGAAGCTCCCAATCCCCACATACCGGCAGGCGAGCCGGGCAGTGAACGCTGGGTGGACCAATTCTTTCCCATTCCTACCAGGGAAACCCTGATGCGGGACGGGTATTACAACATGGTGTTCGGCCTCATCACAACATTCTTCTATTACAACGTGGACTGGTTTGACGAACTGGGCCTCAGTGGTCCTTCCACCTATGCCGAATTCCTGGATGTCTGCCAGGCGTTCCTGGACGAAGGCGTGCGGGCGTATGGCGGCTGGACCGGCCGCATTTCCGATACCGACCACTGGTATCGGCTGCAGCTGGGCGGGATGGTGTTTGCCCGGGACATAGAACCCCTGGTCAATCCGGATCGCGACAATGCCAGTTATGAAGAGGTGGCCTGTGCCATCGCGAACGAAATCTATGTGCCGGATTCGGAGCAGTATCGGGAATGGATGCGGCTTTGGAAAATGAACGTCCCGTATCGGCCGGAAGACTGGACCACCCGGGCGACCGATTCCCATGCCAAGTTCCTCACCAAGAACGAACCCATCATGGAAAACGGTACGTGGTCCTTCCCCCGCCTTCTCACCGACCCGCTGGTCGATTTTGAGTGGGACACCTTCTTTGCGCCATTGCTCACGGCCGAGTCTTCCGCCTATGTCACGGATCCTCCGACCCCCGCCTGGCCCATTGGCGGTCCGGTAGGGGATCAGATGGCCATTTCCACGCGGTCCGAGAAGGATGGCGTGCTGGAGCAGGCGGTGAATCTCATGCAGTTCATTGCGGTGCCTGACAACCTCTACAGCATTCAGTCCGAGATTGGCACGACGATGCCGAACGTCAAGGGCGTGAAAGTGGACCCGAGGTTCGCCGAACCCTTCGAGCTGCTGACCACCCAGATCGGGGAAACCCAGATGTTCATTTATGAAGAGGTCAAGCTGGACGCCGAGGCCGCCGAACCCATTGGTCAGGCCTGGCGTGCCTACCTGCTGGATCAAATGTCACAGGATGATGCCGTGGTAGCCATTTCCGAGGCGTTTGAATCCTACGCGGACCGATTTATCGAACGCGAAGGCCTAACCTGCTAATCTGTGGTTTGACACCGGGACAGGGCTGGGTCCAGCCCTGTCCCGCATATTTCTGGCGAGGTTCCCCCTCCCCCATGACAATGCAAAGCGGTACCCGTCACCGCAACGATTCCCTGTGGCGCCAGATCTGGCGTGGCCGAATGGGCTACGTCATGTTGGTGCCCACGATGGTTATGCTGGCCGTGTTCATGTACTACCCGGCATTTCTCGGGCTGTATCGCTCCATGTTCGAGTGGGCACCCGGCCTGGATGCCGATTGGGTAGGCCTGGGCAACTTCGTCAAGCTCTTCACCAAGGACAAGGTCTTCCAGCAATCCATGGGCAACATGCTGCAGCTCTCCCTGTGGTATGTGCTGTCCACCATTTTCGTTTCGCTGCTGGTGGCCATTCTGCTGCACCGCATGATCAACCAGAGGCTGAAATTCTTCTTCCGCTTCCTGACCATTCTGCCGGTGATCATTCCCGGCATCGTGTTGCTGATGCTCTGGAAATTCATTTACGATTCCACGGTGGGGCCTCTCAATATGCTGCTGATTGCCGTCGGGCTGGAAGAGTGGACGCGGGCCTGGCTGGCTGATCCCAACACGGCCCTGTATGCCGTCATGCTGCGCAATTTTCCCTGGGTGGATGGCGTTGCCATCCTCATCCTGCTGGCGGGACTGCAGGTAATCCCGATGGAGATTATAGAGAGCGCCCGCATTGACGGCGCGACCAACTGGCGCATCCTCTGGTCGGTGGAGTTCCCGCTGATCACGGGCCAGATCAAGTTGCTCACGGTCCTGACCATTATGTGGGGTGTGCAGGAATTTACGGCGGTCTTCGCCATGACCCAGGGTGGACCCATCAACAAGACGATGGTGCCTGGCATGTGGATGTTCTGGAACGCCTTCAGTATCAACAAGATGGGATACGCCTCCGCGATTGGCGTCGTGCTCTTTCTCCTGACCCTGGTGCTGACCCTCATTAACATGAAGTACATTTCCACGCAGGAGTTCTAGGCCCGCGGCATGTTGACACCTGTTTCTTTCCGCCGTTTCTGGTCGAACGATGTTTGGCGCGTCTTGGTACTGGTCATTCTGTTTGGCCTGTCGCTGTTGCCGCTGGTGATGGCGTTTTTCATATCGTTCAAAACGATTCCCCAATTCTCGCGCGTGCCCTTCCTGCCGACTTTTCCCCTGCATTGGCGCAACTATCTGTCGGCGTGGGAAATCGTCAGACTGTTCCTGTTCAACAGCGTCTTCACATCCGGCTTGACGGTCATCGGCGTGCTGGTGCTGGGATCGCTTTCCGCCTATTCCTTCGCTATCCTGCGCTACCCGGGACGGGAGTTTCTTTTCTATCTGGTGTTGGCCCTGATGATGATTCCGGCCACCCTGACCCTGATCCCCTCCTTTGTCCTGGTCAAGAACCTGGCCCTGCTCAATACCCGATGGTCCCTGATCCTGCCCTGGGTCGCCAGCGGCCAGGTCTTCGCCATATTCATTCTGCGCACCTATTTGCAGAGTCTGCCTTCGGAGCTGTTCGATGCGGCCCGCATCGACGGTGCCAGCGAATGGCAGGGGTATTACAAGATTGCCCTGCCCATGTCCAAGTCCATGCTGGGAGTCGCGGCCATTCTCAACATTCTGGGAACCTGGAACAATCTGATCTGGCCGGCTCTGACCATCTCCCAGCTGGAACGCCAGACGCTGACCCCCGGCCTCTGGTCCTATCAGGTCGAGAACTTCACCCGCTACGGTTTCCTGATGGCGGGACTGCTGATCGGTTCGGTACCTCTGGTGATTCTCTTCTTCTTTACCAGTCGCTGGTTTGTCGAAGGTTTGACCTCGGGCGCCATCAAGGTTTAATCTCTTGGCCAGCAAGGCCAAATCAAGAGCGAGTAAAGGTGGCAGCAGGATGGCGCAATCAGTCCTAACGGCGCAAGCGATGGAACTCAAGAGCTACGACACGCTGGAAGAGCGGGTGGAGAGTGTGCATCAAGACGGGTACGCCTATTTCCCGTCCTACCTGGACGCGGATGAGGTCCAGGCTTTGCGCAGAGCCATGGACGAGACCCCCACCATGCCCGAACACTTCGATCGCAATACCACCGGCGAGGAGAAGCCCGACGGCTTTCGGGAAAAGGTGATCAACAATGCGTTCAACCACAACGAAGAGTTCTTTTCCTACCTTGACAAGCCCGGAATCATAGAACTGGAAGAGGCCCTGCACGGCGCAGACTGCCATGTGATCGGCATGACCGGCTGGGTGACAGGACCGGGACGCCCTACCCAGAACCTGCATGTAGACTGGCTGCCCGTGGAACTGCCATCCCATGTGTTTGCCGACCCCAATGTACGTTTGCCGGTATTCATCACCACTGCCCACTTCTACCTGAACGACCTCTATCCGGAACTGGGGCCCACCCAGTTCATCCCGGGCAGTCACCGTTCCGGCACGCGGCCCCAACCCGGCCAGTTCGACTGGAATGGCCGGGAAATGGAAAATTGCATGGTGAAGGCCGGGGATGCGGTGGTGTTCCGCAGCGAGGTCTGGCACCGGGGCACACCGAATACCAGCAAGGAGACGCGCTATCTCCTGCAGGTGCACTATGCCCAGCGCATGATTACCCAAAAGTTCCCACCCTACCTCAACCGGTTCCAATTCAATCAGGCGCTCCTGGCTTCCGCTACGCCCCGCCAGCGACGACTGCTGGGAGATCATGTAAAAAGCAACTACGATTGACAGAGCCGGTTGCCTGCGGCCGCTTTGCCGGGAACCTTGGCCTGGCTCTGAAATCGGAGAATCGTATTGGGGTGCCCGCGGAGATTGTGCATCCCCGTCACGGCCGGACATTTTGCCTTTGGGTTCCCTTCCTGAAGGAGAATCAGCCGCAGCCCCCTGTCAGGTCATGCGCCTGCTCCCCGGCCCCCTGCCTGCATGCCTTGCCAATGCATGCGCGACAGGCAGGACTGACCGTGTGGACAGAACAATATGCCACCATACCGGGTCTGGATCTGGTGTTCATGCCGCAGGATCGATTCCGGTCTTGCCGAACGGTCCGCACCCTTGGGGACTTTGCGGCGAAGGCGGCTTGCATACGGCCCCTTCAAATTATCCCAGTGGCCTGGCCCGTGTCTTGGGGTCTGCAGGGAGTGCCGCCATGTTGAGGATCGCTGTGTCTCTGTATGTGTCCCGCGCCATCATGTCAGCCTGCCGCGTCCCAGAATAGGCCATTGGGTTTCAATGATGCCGTTCCGTACCCCAATGAGGGTGTCATGCAGAAACACGGTACTGTCGTTGTACCCCACAATGAAATCGAATGCCTGGCCAATACGGATGGCCTGGTTGTCTTTGGCCAGCGTAACAATGCCATGCTCGGCTGACGGCACCACCGAAACCACATGGTCTATACCCAGGGGGCGGGGTGTCCGGGCCCACGCGGGAAGCGCCTTCCACCCGGCATCGAAAACGATGCGATTGGGTGCAGGGCGACTGGTCACCGTGGTGCGGACAAACAGGGCCGGCGTGGTCTCCACATCCCAGGTGGGATAGGCTTCATCCGAAAAGATAGCCCCGCCCGCCTGGATTTCGGTCACGCCTTCCTGAAAGGGCATGACCTTGTACGTGCCGCTGCCACCGCCACTGACGATATCAACCGCCAGGCCAGCATCCCGGCACATGGCGGCGGTACGGGTCAGTTCTCGCACAGACCGCTGAATCTCGGCTGTCTTGGCCTGGGGATCCTCTATCTCAATGGCATGTCCTTCGTAGGCCATCACACCCCGGAATTTCACACCGGGGGTAATGGCTATCAGATGGGCCAGTTCCACGGCCTCCTCGCCGGGCGTGACCCCCGTGCGATCCATACCCGTGTTGACATCGACCAGCAGGGGGATGTCTACGCCAGCTTCTGTGCCAATCCGTCCCGTGTGGCGCACAACTTCCGCATCGTCAACCACAGCCATGACTTCGCTCTGGCGCTGGAGAGCGGCCAGCCGGCGTATCTTGGGTGTTGTCACAATCTGATTGGCCACCAGTACCGAGCGAATGCCGCCCTGGACCATGACTTCGGCTTCGCTGACCTTGGCGCTGGTCACCCCAATGGCTCCGGCCTCCACTGCCATCCGGGCGATGGCCGGTATCTTGATGCCCTTGACATGGGGACGCCAGGCAATACCGGCGCGGTGGAAGTGTTGCCGGAGGTGGGCAATATTCTGTTCCATCACATCAAGGTCAACCCACAGGGCAGGGGTATCAATGTCGGTTATGGATGTTCCCATCAGAGGCATAAGCTACCTGTATGTTGTACTGCAAGGCAACGACCATGAAACAATTCTGTCTACACTGTAACATGGAGGCGGTCACATGGAATGCCGAACCGCAAAAGGATGCCGCCTGGTGCCGTGCGGGGGTCTTCCGCCGGATCAAGTTCCATGTCTCGGCAAGCCACTTAGCCTATAATGGCGTTTTGCGGGAGCGCTTCCACCACGGTGCCTGTTTGGTGTGCCCTGAGCCATAGGCTGGCGTGTCATCAACGGTGTCGGTGTTGGGTGCTTCCAGTCTGTCTTTACACTGCAATGTGAGGAATTGCTTCCATGTCCAATGCCGAGTACACGAATCCCGAGACTGCCGTTCTGCATGCCGGATTCCGATCCGATCCTGCGACGGGTGCGGTAGCGGTGCCCATCTACCAGACCACTTCCTACCAGTTTGAAAATACGCAACATGCCGAAAACCTGTTTGCGCTCAAGGAATTGGGGAATATCTATACCCGCATCATGAATCCCACGTGTGATGTGCTGGAGAAGCGCATCGCTGCGATGGACGGCGGCGTGGCAGCCCTGGCCCTTTCCTCGGGACAGGCCGCTTCGGCTTTTGCGATTCAGAACATTGCCCGGACTGGGGACAATGTTGTCAGCTCTACCGACCTGTACGGCGGGACCTGGAACCTCTTCGCCAACACGCTGGAGACCTGTGGCATTGAGGTGCGTTTCGTCGATCCGGCAGATCCCGAGGACTTTCGCAAGGCCTGCGATGACAAGACGCGCGCCTTTTACGCGGAATCCCTGCCCAATCCCAAATTGCAGGCCTTCCCCATCAGCGAAGTAGCCGCCATCGGCGAGGATCTGGGCATTCCCCTGATCGTGGACAACACCGCCAGCCCGGTCATTTGCAAGCCTTTCGCCCATGGGGCCCACATTATCGTGTATTCCAGCACCAAGTATATCGGGGGCCATGGGAATTCCATTGGCGGTGTGCTGGTGGATGCGGGGACCTTTGACTGGGAAAAGCATGCCCATCGCTTCCCCATGCTCTCGGAGCCGGATCCCAGCTACCATGGCGCCGTCTGGATTGAGGCCGTGAAGCCCCTGGGACCCATCGCCTACATTCTCAAGGCGCGTGTCACCCTCTTGCGGGATCTGGGATCCTGCATGAGTCCCTTCAATGCCTTCCTGTTCCTGCAGGGCCTGGAAAGCCTGCCGCTGCGCATGGAACGGCATTGCGAAAATGCCGAAACCGTGGCCAATTTCCTGGCCCAGCGGGAAGGCATCACCAAAGTGTTCTATCCTACGTTCTTTGAGGGTGAGGAGAAGCGCCGGGCCGACACCTACATGGGCGGCAAGTACTATGGGGCTTTGGTCGGTTTCGAGTTGACGGGCGGTCGGGAAGCCGGGCGCAAGTTCATTGATGCCCTCAACATGATCTACCATGTCGCCAACATTGGGGATGCCCGCACGCTGGCTATCCATCCTTCCACGACCACGCACAGCCAATTGTCGGCCGAGGAACAGGAAGCTACCGGCGTCAACGAAAACTATGTCCGGCTCTCCATCGGTATTGAGCATGTCGATGACATCATTGCCGATCTGGATCAGGCCCTGAGTGCCGCCCTGTAACCTGCAGGCAGATTGACGTCCGGACCCCAAA
>CAXXOQ010000156.1:0-8442 GCA_963664185.2 Caldilineaceae bacterium
TGTTTGACACAGTACCCCAGGCCGAACCGGCCAACTGGCAACTTGCAATTGCCGGGGCGGTCCAAAGCCTGTGGTATTGGATATGGCCTCGCTGCAGCAGCAACCCATGATCACGGCCAGCGTCACCCTGGACTGTACAGGGGGCTGGTACAGGGAAGCCCTGTGGGAAGGCATTGCCGTCGCCCATCTGCTGGATCTGGCCGGCCTGCGGGATACCGGTCGCTATGTGAGTTTTCACTCCCTTACCGGCTACCGCTGGAGCTTGACCGTAGAGGAAGCGCGCCAGGCCATGCTGGCCCTGCGGCTGGATCACAATCCCCTGTCCGCGGCCCACGGTGCGCCCCTGCGCCTGGTGGTCCCGGGACACCGCGGGTTTCAATGGGTCAAGTGGGTGACAGGCATCCAGGTACTGGCACGGCCGGATCCGGGCCAGTGGGGTGCCATCTTCACCAGTGGTCTGAATTCACAGCATGATGGAATTGCGCGCAGAGGGTAATTTGCCCCTCTGCGCCGCCCGCCTCTGCATGGCTCCCCTGGACACATGTGATGGCAGGCGTCCGGAATAGCGGCTACTCTGGCAAATCCTTGATGACATCGCACCCATAGTCAGCAAGCCAGGGAATCGGTGCCCGGTGCCCGCCACAGAACATCCACCATACACAGATCGGCCCATGACCCTGCGGCCTGCACGGCAGCATCCCGGATCGGCAAGTCGTCTACCCACAGCGTTGCAGGCACCTGTCTGGCCCGCCACCCTTCCCTGCCCGGTCGCACCCGCCCGTCCCAGGCAACACCGCACAGAGGACGCCCAACCCGGGTTACTCTTTCTCCAGGGACAGTGCGTGGAGCCGTTGTCGGATATGCTCATGTTCCGGTGCTGCCAAAGCCCGGGCGATGATTTGCGCTCCGGGATGCGCCATCCCATCCGCCAGGGGTTCCGCGGCAAAGACTGCGTGCCGCCTGACCGTGCATTGGTCTGGTTCCACTGTCTCCCTGTCCGCCTGCGGTGGGGCGGAGTTTGTCCCATGCATTTTCGGCCAACCTCCCGTTACGCACGGCTGTCGGGTTGCACCTGCCTGTCATGTGGGTGATACGGGCATACTCTTCCCCCGTGGGGCTTGAGAGCATCCGGAGAGAACAGGGCATCAGCCTGCATGCGGACTGCCGGAACGCAAGCCCCGTCCAGGTTCCATCAGGGAGCTCCATCGCTCCCTTTCTGCCGGATGGGTGCAAGGGAAACAGGCTCATATTGTCTGTCCCGCATAACCGTGCCGATCATTGCCCGCCATGGTGCCGGGCCTCTGGAGTTCCGGACCGCAGGCCCGATCCCCGGCAGGTCATTTGCCCAACCCGCATGTACAGGATACGTTTGGCCGCCACCCGCGTGGATTTGCCAGGGAGCAATGTACCCGATCTGCCAAGAGGAAACGTGTGCCCTGTCCATGGTGTAAAATGAATTACGCCTGACAACAGAGGACTAGCAATATGGCACTCACTTCCGCGCAGATTGCGTCATACAAACGCGACGGGTTTCTCAATGGCATACCTGTAGTGGCACCTGACACGGCATCTGTCTATGCCACCGAGTTTGACCGGATGGAAAAGAAGGTGGGCAAGGAACATGCCCAGATCGAACTGATCGACAATCACTTCGAAGAAGAGTTCATCTGGCAGCTGGCCATCAACGAAACCATCCTGGATTGCATTGAAGATCTGATAGGCCCGAACATTCTGTTGCTGGCCACCCATTTCTTCAACAAGTACGGTGATGGCAAGTTGGCGGAGTCCTATGTCGCCTGGCATCAGGATGTCACGTTTTGGGGTCTGGAACCACCCCTGGCCATTACCGCGTGGTACGCGGTAGATGACAGCGATGTGGGCAATGGCTGCATGCAGGTGATTCCGGGCACACATGACCTGGGCCTGATCGAGCACGGGAAGGCAACCCAGGAAGGCAACCTGCTGAGCATCAACCAGGAAGTTCCGGTGACGCCGGAACAGGCCCAGACGGCCGTGAACCTGGAGCTGAAGGCCGGCGAAATGTCCATTCACGACGGCACCATCATTCACGGTTCACTGCCCAACCAGTCGCATCGCCGACGCTGTGGCCTGACCTTGCGCTATGTCCCCACCTGGATCAAACAGACCGAGGACAATTCTTTCGGCAAGAGCTGGAATGCCATCCTGGTGCGAGGCGAAGACACCTACCATCACTTCGGAGAAAAAGCGGCCCCCTTTCCGGTTGCGTGACGCCACAGGGCCAACCGGAGTTTCAGAGCGATAGGCATTCGTTCTTGCCGCATCCATACAGATTCCCCTCTCGGCGGAGAGGGGAATACGGGCAACGCTTTGGGGCAGGCATTCCCCTGGCCCGGACCACCCTGGTACAAGCGGGACACCCGTCACCCGACTTTGTGGCGGGGAGCAATCATGCGATGGTAACCCCAGGGCAATCGCACCATAAAAGTTCCCCGATGGCCAAGGGGCAGAATGAGCGTCTACCGTTCCCTGTCTTCACGAATTCACCCCCATGACCGCTCATGTTGCGATGCAAACAGGCTTTCTGGGATGAGGTCTATCTCCTGCCGGTGTTGTCTCAAGAGCTATATCATGATAGCTATTGATGCGATTGCCCTGCTGTTCGGCGGTAACCGCGGACAGGTGGTATCTTTTGGAACAGATCCTGCACATTCTATTGTTACAATACTGCGGCAAGGGGCTGTGAAAGACCTCTTGCACTTGATGCCTTACCGGACAGAGCGACCTGGAGGCAGCCATGTCCAGCTTGGAATTCAAGGCTCAGGATAAAGTAGAGCGCGAAGTCAGGCAGTTATTGGAAAGCCGATTTTCCAACGACTTCAACTTCCATCCCATTGTGGTGCGTCCCTGCGTCGATCATGATGGGGAACGGTATCTGCATATGTATATTGTGTTCCAGGGAGACCAGGACAAGCTGGATCCCGCCTATACGGTTACCCTTCCCGGACGCCTGTGGACTATGGTCAACGATCTGGACTATCCAGGTGTGCCCGTCCTTTCCTTCGTAGAGGAGTCGGAATGGCCCGAATTGGCCCAGGCCCTGGTAGATGACCCCTTCTGACTTGCTGAGGATTGCCAGCCATCTGGCTGGAGGAGGAGTCGGCGGAGACAGGGGAAGGCCCCGCCAGGCAGACCTGCGCCGGGCTGTCAGCTGTACCTACTACGCGTTGTTCCATGCTCTGGCCCGTTGCGGCGCGGACCTGTTGGTAGGAAGCGGAGCCTCAATACGCAAGAGCCAAGCGTGGCGACAGACCTACCGCGCCTTGGATCACGGCAGGGCCAAGAGACATTGTGCTGAAGGCAGGTACAAAAGGGTCCGGCAGCAATTCCCGCAGGCGATTCAGGTTTTCGCGGACCACTTTGCGAAGATGCAGAACCAGAGGCATCAGGCCGACTATGATCCCCTGGCCACTTTCAGTCGCTCTGAGGTCCAGTTTTGGATACGGGAAACGAAGCAGGTGCTGGCGGGTTTCCGGAAGACAGGGAGAAGGGACCAGCGCGCCTTCGCCGTCTTCGTACTGTTCAATCTGCGCCGGAATTGAGGGGGTGTCTGGGCTTGATTCTCCTTGTGGATGGGGGGGCGTGGGTATCTGTGGCACTACGACCATGAATATCCGTATGACGTGGCAGTCAAGGACTACCTCCTGCAAGTATTGTCTCAATAGCCACATATATGATGCGATTGCCCTGATGGTAACCCTGTACCGTCGGGAGGCTACCCCATGAACGCGGTCCCGGTCCTGACGTTCTTTGGTAACAAGAGAGGTGTGGGCAAGACGTCCCTGGTCTATCACCTGGCCTGGATGCTGACACGCATCGGGCACCGGGTTCTGGCCTGCGATCTCGATCCGCAGGCCAATCTTACGACCGCTTTTCTTGACGAAGGGAAACTGGAAAATCTGTGGGGTGCCACCAAGCCGGTGCGGCCCGCCGGACGGACGATTTTCCAATGTGTGCAGCCTCTGATGGAGGCAAGCGATATCGTCACACCCACCTTGGTGGAAATTACGCCGCCCCTGGCCCTGATCCCCGGAGATCTGGCTCTATCTGGCTTTGAGGATACGCTGGCCACCGCATGGACTCGCACGCTGGACACCGATCCCGATCGCGCGTTGCGGATCCTGACCGCTTTTTCCCATGTCATGCAGGCAGGGGCCCAGGCCATGCAGGCCTCCGTGATCCTGGCAGACATCGGTCCCAACCTCGGAGCCATCAACCGTTCGGCTCTGATCGCCACCGATCATGTTATCGTCCCACTGGGCACCGACCTCCTTTCGCTACAGAGTCTGCGCAACCTGGGCCCTACCCTTCGGCGCTGGCGTCAGGATTGGCAATTGCACTACAGGAAGCAGATGGACGACATCCCTTTTGCCCTGCCGCAAGGCCGGATGTGGCCCGTCGGCTATGTCACCCAGCGACCTGGGGTGCGTTTGGGGAGTCCCATCCGGGTCTACGACGAGTGGGTGAATCGTATGCCGGAGGAATATTCCCGCAATCTGCTGGCCCAGGACAACCACGCCTATCCCGCCACGCCCGGCGAGGATCCCCATTGTCTGGCTACGGTCAAGCCTTACCGGGGCCTCATGTCTCTGGCCCAGGAACACCGCAAGCCAATCTTCGATCTGACGCCGGCGGATGGGGCCATTGGCAGCCACGCCGCCGCTTCCCGGGATGCCTATCACGATTTTGAGGATCTGGCGCGACGCATCTGTCAGCAGACGGATCTGATTCCACACCCTCCCCGACTCAACCAAGCGCCTGATGATAGCCTGTGGCCCGGATTGGACTGATGGGCTTCCGGCAGGGCCCGATAGAGTACCTGCCGCAAAGGAGACCAGTATGCGGCGGGGCTTTCCCGGAGTATGCCTGCCGCGAAGTTGGTGTGCACCCTGGTGTTGGGCAAATTCAGGTGGAAGCCCTCCGGCGTTCGATGGAGAG
This sequence comes from Caldilineaceae bacterium, assembly GCA_963664185.2. GTDB lineage: Bacteria > Chloroflexota > Anaerolineae > Caldilineales > Caldilineaceae > Bin34. The sequence continues at coordinate 4,978 of CAXXOQ010000156.1, forward strand.
TGTAGTAGCTGGTCTGGAGCATCAGCAGATCCATGTCGGGCTGATCCAGGCGACAGCGAGGTAGCCCGACCCAGTTGGCTCCAGCAGATCGGGAAAAGGTTTCGCCAGTAGGTTGTGGGTGGCGCAGGGCTTGCACAAGGACTTGGGGCATGTCGGAGGTGGTCCAGGACCGAGGCCACTCGGCGGGAGTGGCGGGATACATGCCCGGGTTGTCCCGCAGTTCCTGCACTTAGCGGATGAGGGTGAAAGGCTTGCCGACAGTGGGAGTATCGTCGTGGAGGCGGAAGCGATACCCGTTGTACTGCTGGTAGATCAGGGCTCCGATCCGGCAGTTCCTGCGGGTGATTCGGAATTTCCGGCATGAGGCATCCTGGACTTTCTCCAGCGTTGTCTCCTTGGTACCACAGGCTGTCGGGGTCCGTCAGGGAAAGCCGAGTGCCCCGTAGCTGCGCCATTTCTCCTGACGGTCGGGAAGCTACCTGCTCCCAACCGTTGTCAGGGGTAAGCCAAGCCAGGCCGGAGGATATTCCATTTCACAGATGGTGTTGGGCACGTGGGGACTGTGGCAGACACTTTGGAAACCCGGGGAGTTGCCCGCCGGATAGCGCAGAGCACAGAACAAACTCCCATGGGGATGCCAGTACCCACACCAGGACATGGTTCACGAAGGCCAAACATGGGGAGAAGATTCTCCGCGGTGAGCAAGATCCAGGTTTGTCGGTAACCGGGCTTGTTCCATCCAAAGCAGCTTTCCAGGTGCTTGATGACAGACGCGACTGCATACACAATCCAACCCGCAGGTATCCACATCTGAACTGCCCCATCAAGGTAAAATACGGGCGTCTGCCTCATGGTGCTGCACGAGGCAGACTGCCTTGCAATCGATAGGACCCGGATTGTACGCATACCCTGAAATCGCGGTTACCGCTGAACAAACTCATGGCAGATTTTAATTATAGAACTATTGAACGCATTAACACTGTTCAGGATTTGGATTTCATGGGGGATCCCACGAAGATCCGGGCCTTGGTGCATGCCCTGCGGCTGCGACATGGCATCACCGAGAATCCGGAATTCGCCTCGGAAACAGCCCTGATCGATCCCCTGCCCCACCAGCAGATCGCGGTATACGAACACATGCTCCAGCAGGATCCCCTGCGTTTCCTGCTGGCAGACGATGCCGGAGCCGGCAAGACGATCATGACGGGGCTCTACATCCGGACCCAGTTGATGCGCCATCGGCTGAAACGAATCCTCATCGTGCCGCCGGCCGGTCTGGTGGGCAACTGGCAACGCGAACTGGAGCATCTGTTTCAGCTTCATTTTCGCATCGTGGAGGGCTCCAGTATCCGGCAGGGCAATCCCTTTGTGGGTGCGGGCAGTGATCACGTGATTGTCAGCCTGGATGCGCTGGCCGGGCGCAACCTGTTTGCCCGGCTGCAAGCCCCTGACGTGGAACCCTACGATCTGGCCGTATTTGACGAAGCCCACAAACTGTCGGTGCAGCTCAGGCGTGATGGCCAGATGAAGCGGACACGGCGCTACCGTCTGGCCGAAACTCTCGCCGGTGTGGCCTCCATGCCGGAGCGCTGGCACCTGAACTGGTCCGTCCGGAACCTGCTGTTGCTGACCGCCACGCCGCACATGGGACGCGACGATGCCTACTATGGCCTGTGGCGCCTGCTTCTGCCCGACACGTTACGCACCCCGGAAGACTTCGCCCAGTTCTCCCTGGCAGAACGACAGCCACACTTCATCCGCCGCACCAAGGAAGAACTTGTGGACTACGAGGGCAACCAGCTCTTTCCGATGCGCCGGTGCGATACCGCGGGGTTTGCCCTGAGTCGGCAGGAAAAGGAACTCTACGACCGCACCACCGACTATATCCAGACCAGTTACAACGCGGCCGCCTTCCTCAATCCCGAAGCGGCGCGCCTGACGCTGGGGGTCTTTCAGCGACGCCTGGCCAGTTCCAGCTATGCCCTCATGTGTTCCCTGGAACGGCGATGCGCCAAGCTACAGGATCTGATCCGGCAGGCGCAAAGCGGTAGCGTGAAACTGCCTGCCGCCAGCACCCCGGACCAGGATTTGTACGATCAGGCCACGGCCGAGGAGTACACGGAAGCCGAGCTGCAGCGCCAGGAAGACCAGCTCGTTGAGCAAGTCACTCTCACCAGCCTGCAGGAACTGCAAACCGAACATCAGGAAGTCCAGGCACTCGCGGACATGGCGCGGGCCTTGTACCAGGATAATGCAGAAACCAAATTTGCACGCCTGCGCCAAATCCTGCCCACGGAGGACGATGACAAGATCATTGTGTTTACCGAACACCGGGACACCCTGGACTACCTCATGGCACGGCTGGAGGCATTGGGCTATACCCAGAAAGTGGTAGCTATTCACGGCGGCCTTTCCCACCGCGAACGTGATGCGTGCATCCGGCAGTTTCGCACGCCGGGCCAGCAGGGAGGAGCTGACATTCTGGTGGCCACCGACGCCGCCGGCGAAGGCATCAACCTGCAATTCTGCTGGCGTATGGTGAATTACGACGTGCCCTGGAATCCCGCCCGGCTGGAGCAACGCATGGGACGCATTCACCGCTACGGCCAGAAAAGTGATCATGTGCAGATCCTGAACCTGATTGCGACCAACACCCGTGAGGGCGTGGTAGTGCAACGCCTGCTGGAAAAGCTGGATGCGATCCGCCGGGAACTGGGCAACGACAAGGTATTCAATGTCATCGGCCGCCTGTTTCAGGAACGTCCGTTACACCGCCTGCTATTCGATCTGGCTATCACTTCCTACAACGTGTCCCTGCCGGAGGTGGATGCGGCCCGGATGCAGGAAATTGCGGTGGAGGAACATCAGCGTCTGGGCCAACCCGCAACGTACTTCGACTCCCTGCCAGACCTGCGTCGCCAAAAGGAAATGGCGCGGTACCGGTATCTCCTGCCGGCCCGCACCCTGCAATTCCTGGACAGTGCCGGTCGGGCACTGGGCTTCACCCTCCGGCACAACCAGGACCAACAGCACTTTGCCTTTCAGATCCAGGCAGACCATGCGCTGAATCCGGCACTGGCCCGTCAACTCTCTGCATCCCGCCACCCTTTCACGGCCTACCGCCCCGACTTCTGGGACGAACTGACCTGGCTACGCCCCGGGGAAACGATCCTGGAAGAGCTGATCGACAGGGTACTGGAAGTTGGCCAACATGAAGGCCATCGTGGTGCCATGTTGCGCGACGCCCGGGCGCAGAAAGCGACTCTCATGTATCTGGCCCTGACCTCGGTCGTCGAGAAATCTGTGCCTGACCCAGAACCCCGGCTTGACGAAGATACCCCCGATGGGCCTGACCGCATTCTGGCCCAGCAGCTTCTGTGCCTGCAACAGGATGCAGCCAACACTCTGGAAAACTGTTCTGTGGATGCCCTGCTTGACCTGGACATCGTGGCAGATCCGGTTCAG
>CAXXOQ010000157.1:0-2691 GCA_963664185.2 Caldilineaceae bacterium
ATCCCCAAGCCCCGGTCCCCTCCAATTGGGCAAGGTTTTGAGTACCCAGTGTCACAGCCCAAGCCTGGTAGAGTGCGGCCGCGGCCGCCATGGCCACATGCTCGGGTTGTGTGCCCGACACAACCCCTGTTTGGCATGCCAGCCCCGGGCGGCCAAACCAGCCTGCGTCCGTTCCCTGGCAGCTGGCGCCGACCACGGCCGCATCCTCTCCTTCTTCAGGGTAGACGCCAAAAACAAAGAACTCCGGGGTGTCTGCGGAAGCGGTGTCCACAAACTCCACCGACACCTCCGGGAGCCCCCACTTCCTTGCCCACGCTTCCAGGGCCTCCAGGCAGGGGGGCTCGTCCATCCAGTTCCATGCCCAGAGGCCGGAATTGTCTGTCAGCGCAACGTGGGCATGGTCCAGGGGATGCTCAAGAAAGGCTTGGGCGACCCTGTGCACGGTATCCATCAACGCGTCGGTCAGGGATGTGTAGACCCACCCGCTCCGCACTCCCTGGCGGATGTGCAGCCAATCGCCTTCCTTCGTCATCCCCGTAATGGTCAGCTCATCGCCTTTGTGCACGGTGCCGATCACATCGAAGGCCGTTCCCGGGCCGTCTCGCAGATTCACCACATTTTCGATGATGGCTACGATCACGGGTTCGAGCGTGGGGTCCGGTGTCACGACGGGTTGGGTGGCTATGGGTGTGGGCGGTGTGTGGGCTGCCGCCGGTGCCGCCATTCCAGCCTCCTGGAACCCTGTCCAGTGTTGCGGCCCCGCCGCCTGGGCTTCTACGGGAACCGTGGGGAAGGGATTGGATGGTTCCTGCGAGAGCTCAGAACCTTGGTTGTCAGGAATGCGTCCATCCCTGTTTGAGATTTCCCCCGTGTCCGGCACGTACCACCACTCCAGCAGCACCCACAGCACCACCGGCACAAGCACCACGACCGCCGCGGAGCCCGCCAGCCACCTGTAGCGCCGAAGTCCGGACATGTCTGCTTCCTGCTGTTGGGGGTTGGATGGGGAGTACCGCAGGACACGGCAGGTCCAAACGTAGCACCCCCCCCCCCCACATTTTCAAGTTGACAAGAAAGACAACAAACAGGACTAAGGCCACACGCCCCATTAACAGGCCAGCCCTGTGCAAATCAGCCGGAACGCAGATACCGCAGGCAGGCGCGCATGTCTCCGGTTTTCAGGAGATGTCTGCGCACTCGAATCTGGATACACGGGGCTCCCATCCGCACAGTTCCCTGTCTGCCAGCTGTAGATCGAAATAGGCTTCCGACTTCTCGATCATCAGGAACCGTCGTAGCAGGCGGCCTGCTACCCGACCAGTGGTACCCGTGCCGGCAAACGGGTCAAGCACCAGATCGCCGGCAAACGAGTAGTACTTGATTACTCGCTCGGCTAGGGCTTCGGGAAAAACGGCAGGATGATGCTTATGGTTCGCAGGCCGGATCTGCCACACGTCGGTACGCTCGTAGTCGTCTCCGATCAAGGATGCACGCACCGCGTCCGGATCGGGATGGTTGCGGATGTTCCAGTCAATCAGGTTCGCGGTGCGCTTGCGGTAGACCATGACATGCTCGGTCGTGGTCACCGGCTTGTACTGCAGGGGCTGTCGATCTGCCGCAAATCTCCGTCCGCGGCCGAGGTGCCAGCCAGCCCCCTCGGGTTTTTGCCAAATGATGTCGTCCACGAACTCGAAGCCCAGATTGTCCAAAATCGGATGCAAATCGAAGGGAATGGGAATCCGGCGGCTGGACGCATTGCGATGGGGTCGGCGCAACAGCACCGGACTGGTATTGACCACCAGGAACCTACCTTCGGCCAAGACTGCTGCACAGGCATCGAAGACTTCGCGCAGCAGTTCAAGGTACTCAGGGTACCCGGATGACTCGTGGTACTCAGGTTTGGCGTTGTAGTAAGGAGGAGATGTGAAGACCAGTTGTGCGCTGTTGGAAGGGAATTCGGTCAACACCTGGCGGGCATCCCCCAACACCAGAGTGGAGGGGATGGGTGGGAAAGTGATAGGTTTGTTCTTTTTGTGCCGCCTGGCTGTTGGTTGCACATGCCGAATGCGCCGGGCGACCAGGTCGATGTCGGTGGCGGACACCACCTCCCCCTTGGCTAGACGCACTTCACCAATCGGTTCCTGATCGTTGTGTTCTGTTAGCAGTGCGACCCGCCACAAGTTCATGCGGTCATCGTATTCGGGAAGGCCCAGCTTGATGGCTCGGCCTGGCATTCGCCCCTTGATCCAGTGGGAGGCGGCCGCACGAGCACTGGCTGTGGTCATGCCGACAGGGTCGGTTTGGTCAACCATCGGGGTGTGGTGGTGTATGTGTTGTGGGTGGCAAAGAATCCAAACAAGGTCTATTCTGCGCGGACGGAATCACGCTTGTGGTGGGTGGATGGTATAACAGTCCACATGTAGCGTTCGCTTGCCACAAGGAAACCCGCCATGTACGAACTTCCCGACACAACCGCCCTGCTGCCGATCCTGTTCCGCGCCGACAGTACCGCCGATGCCCCGGCCTGGACGCGGGGGACAGCCTCATCCGATCCCCTGCCGCACCGGTTTCGCCTGTCAGTTCCAGCGGCGCGCCCTCCGGAGCAGGTACGGGCGGACGTGTTCCGAGAGCTGGCCCAATGCTGGGAACGGGACACCTGCTTCATGTCCGACACGAATCGGGTACTCGCCC
>CAXXOQ010000158.1:0-2622 GCA_963664185.2 Caldilineaceae bacterium
GCATGGCGACCATACTCATTACAGGCACCAGTGGCTTTATTGGTCAGGCGCTGGCGGAAAGGCTTAAGGCCCAACATGATGTCGTCTGCCTTTCCCGCCAGGAGACCCGGGTTGATGGGGTTACCACGTTGCAGGGGGATTTCACACAGCGGACTGTATTGGCCCAGCTGGATTCCTGCCGGATTGATGCGGCAGTCCATCTGGCGGCGGTTACGGGCGGATGTTCCGAAGAGGATGGCCTGCGCGTCAATGTACAGGGCACCCATGGCCTCATCCGGTACCTGGTGGACCGCGGCTGCCGGAAGTTTGTCATGGCCAGTTCCATTGCCCTGATCGGCGTACAGAATATCCAGTTCCGGCCGCTTCAGGTACCGGTGCCGGATGAACATCCGTGTCTGGACCGGGATGGCTATGGCTGGTCCAAATACCTGATGGAGGAAGTCACCCGGTACTTCGGACGCCAGAATCCGGATCTCGACATCATCAATATCCGGCTGGCATCCATCATGCCGGAGGACACCTGTCCCGACCCGGTCCGAGCTTCCGAGCCCCTGGGCCCCTGGGCCCTGGCGCGGTTGTCCCGGATGTACCTGAGCGATGCGGTCACCTGTTTCGTCCGCGCCGTCGAGTCACCGCATAAACCCGGCGTGCGCATGCTGAATGCCGTGGCCGCCACCGCCTGCGCAGCCGACCCCGTGCCGGATATTCTGCGCGCGTGGTGGGGCGAAGCCGCCGAGAAACTGGATCTGTCCCATTATGCCCGGCCGGGTCACGAGCGGGATGCCGTGTATGACATTGGGCGCATTGCGGAGGAAATCGGCTTTGTCCCCTGTCGCCGCACAATCTGAGTTTTTGTTTCTGGCAAAATCATGAGGAGTTCCTGAGATGGAAAACAGAGCCCATATGTTGACGCGCCGGCGATTTCTTTCCCTGGGCGCAGGTCTGACCGTGGCGGGGGCCCTGGCGGCCTGTGCACCCGCGGCTCCGGCCGGTACGACCGACGGCGCCGCACCCATGCCGGAGACGGTCGAATTGCGTTTGACTTTCTGGGGTGATTTGGCCGATATGCCGACCTGGAACTGGGGTCTGGAACAGTGGCACGATACATCCCCCCATATCCAGATCAAGTGGGAAAACACCCCGTGGGGCGAGTACTGGACCAAACTGCAGACCGAAGCCGTGGCGGGTACCATCCCCGATGTCGTAGGCATGGTATCCATGTTCTCCCAGCAATACATTCGGCAAGGCACCCTGCTGTCCTTCCAGTCCTATATTGATGCCGAACCGGAAGTGAATGTAGCGGATTTCTGGCCGGCCAACATGGTGGCCTACACATGGCAGGATGAGATCTATGCCTTTCCCTACGACTTGTCCACCGTGCTCCCCATCTACAACAAGACCATGTTTGAGGACAACGGTCTGGAACTGCCCATCGGGGACTGGACCTGGGATGAGTTCCAGGAAGTCTGCATTGCCCTGACCCAGGACACCGACGAGGATGGTACCGTGGATCAGTGGGGCTGGCTGATGCCCAATCTGGCGGGCTGGACCATTGACATTCCCCTGTCCACCAATAGCGCCCGGTTCCTGAGCGAAGATGGCCTGAAATGCCTGCTCGATACGCCTGAGGCTATCGAAACCATTCAATGGCTGGCGGATCTGCGGCATGTCCATGGGGTCTCCCCGACGATCGCCCAGCAGGGCGACGTACCCCTTTTTGAGACGGGCCGTGCAGGCATGACCTGGGGCAATCCGGAATTCGTACAGGTCTTGGCTTCCCGAGTAGGACCATCCAGGGACAATGACAATTTCCTGTGGGATGTGGCCATGTTCCCCATGAAGACGCAGCCGGGCAATTCCGTGCAGGGAGGCAGTTTCGCGATCGGGGCCACTACCCCTTATCCGGATCAGGCCTGGGAATTCGTCAAGTTCTATACCAGTGCGGAAATCCTGGAAGAGATGGTGGCCAAACCCAGCCGCGGCATTCCCGGACGCGCTTCCATTGCCCAGGCGCTGGTGACGGACGAAAACCCGGAACACCAGCAATATTTCCTGGATGTGCTTGACTACGCCATTGCCACGTTCATTCCGGCCTACGGCCAGGTCACCGCGGTGCTGAGCAAGTACATGGATGAGATCATGATTAACAACGAACCCGCATCGGAACAGTTGCCTTTGGCGGTGCAGGAAATCGATCCCATCCTGGTGGAAACAGCCTGACGGAATGAGGCAGGGCTGCAGAGGGAGATACTCCCTGGGCAGCCCTGCACCCTCTGTACACCTGACGGATTCCGACTGTGGCGACTTCTGCGTCCCGTTTTTCTCTGGGCTTGCTGGGTCCGGAGTACACCAATCCCGCCCGCCGGCGCGAAATGCGGGCGGCGTTCCTGTTCCTGCTGCCCAACGTGATTGGCTTTGTGGTGTTCATGATTGGTCCCCTGCTCTCTTCGCTGGGCTTCTCCCTGCTGAAGTGGAATCTGTTGACCCCACCCGAATTCAAGGGCCTGCACAATTACCTGGCCCTGCTGCAGGATGAACAGTTCTGGCGCAGCCTGAAGGCCACGTTCTATTATCTGGGGGGCAGTGTGCCTTTGGGGATCGTGCTGTCCCTGGCCCTGGCCC